>PABE01000046.1 GCA_002702725.1 Porticoccaceae bacterium | reverse complement strand
TGCCATGGCAGCTTCCTTTTCCGCCTTGTCCATATAGCCGTCGGCGTCGCCGAACACGTGGCCGTAAAAACGAAAGGTTACCGCCTCAATGAGTGTCGGCCCCTGCCCTGCCCGGGCGCGGTCAATCGCGGTGCGGGCGGCCTCGTACATTGCCAGCGGATCGTTGCCGTCGACATGGACACCGGGCATGCTGTAGGCGGTCGCCCGGTCGGAAATACGCTCCACCGCCGTCGCCTTTTCAAATTTGGTGTGCTCCCCATAGCGGTTGTTCTGGCATACAAAGACCACCGGCAGCTTCCAGATTGACGCCATGTTCAGCGCTTCATGGAAGGCGCCGATATTGGACGCCGCATCGCCGAAATAGGCGACGGTAACCTTGCTGTCTCCCCGCACCTGTGATGCCAGGGCCAGACCGTTGGCGATCGGCATACTGGATCCAACAATCCCCGTGGTCACCATGCAGCCGCTTTCCGGATGGGTAATGTGCATCGGGCCACCCTTGCCCTTGCAGGTGCCGGTGGCGCGACCGGCCAGTTCAGCCCACAGCGCCTCCAGGGGCACACCCTTGGCAAGCATGTCATGGGTACCGCGGTAGATGGTGCAGATGGTGTCATCCTTGTTCAGGCACACCGATACCGCCGAGGGAATCACTTCCTGCCCCCTTGGGGAGTAATAAATCATCGGCAACCGGCCGGACATGATCGCCTTGCGGGCGTGCTCATCGTTGTGCTTAATGAGCGCCATTTTCCGGTACATCTCCACCAGTACGCTCTTGTCGGGCTGCGCTTTGGATTCAGCCATAGCTTTTATCTCCTGTCGTTGCCCTGCCGGAGCCGGGCTGATTATTGTTCAATGGCCCCTGGTTTTTGGGGTTAGTGCAAGGGTTTGCACAGGGCTTTCACCTAGACCCGTTCGATCACCATGGCGATACCCTGCCCTACGCCGATACACATGGTGCATAACCCGTAACGCCCCCCCTGTCGATGCAACTGGTAAAGAGCAGTTGTCACCAGCCGGGCGCCACTGGCGCCCAGGGGATGACCGAGGGCGATGGCGCCACCGTTGGGGTTGACCCGCGGGTCGTCATCGGCAATCCCCTGGTCCCGCAACACCGCGACCACCTGGGCGGCAAAGGCTTCGTTCACTTCAATGACATCGAGATCGTCGACGGACAGGCGGCTTTTCCGCAAGGCACTCGCCATGGCCGGCGCCGCGCCAAAACCCATGATCCGCGGCTCAACCCCCACTACGGCGGAACCCAGTATGCGCGCCCTGGGTTGCAGGCCGTATTGACGGGCCGCCTGCGGTGATGCCACCAACAGAGCACAGGCACCATCATTGACCCCGGCGGCATTGCCGGCGGTGACAGTGCCGTCGGGGGTGACGATTCCCTTGAGCCGGGCCAGCGCCTCGGCGCTGGTGTCAGGCCGGGGATGTTCGTCTGTGGCAACACTCAGTGGCTCGCCCCGGCGACGGGGAACCTGCACCGGGACAATTTCGTCGGCAAAAAACCCTGCGTCCGCAGCTCTGGCGGCCTTTTGCTGGCTGCCAAGGGCAAAGGCGTCCTGCGCCTCGCGACTAATGGCGAAATCCCGGGCGACGTTCTCCGCCGTCTCCGGCATCGAATCCACCCCGTAGAGGGCCTTCATTCTCGGATTGACGAAACGCCAGCCGATGGTGGTGTCTTCAATTCGCATATTGCGGGAGAACGCCGACTCCGCCTTGCCCATGACGAACGGCGCCCGCGACATGCTTTCCACACCGCCGGCCAAGATCAGATCCGCGTCGCCGCACTTCACCGCCCGGGCGGCAATGGCCAGGGCGTCGAGGCTGGAGCCACACAGCCGATTGACGGTGGTCCCGGGTATGGCGACGGATAACCCCGCAAGCAACGCGGCCATGCGCGCCACATTGCGGTTGTCCTCCCCAGCCTGGTTAGCGCAACCCAGCACCACGTCGTCGAGGGCATTCCAGTCGACGCCGGGATTGCGTTCGATAAGGGCCCTGATCGGCATCGCTGCCAGGTCGTCTGCCCGCACCGATGAAAGCGCACCGCCGAAGCGGCCTATGGGCGTTCGGATGGCATCGCAAAGATAGGCTTCCCGCAATCCGTTCATGCCAGCGCACTCCGCTGCCGACCGTCAATCAACGGTGCCGCCGTTATTGATTGCAGGTGCTCGAACGTCAGGCCTGCCACGGTTTCCCGGACTTCGAGCCCCCGGGCCGTCACGTCGATGACCGCCAGGTCGGTATAGATTCGTTTCACACAACCGATACCCGTGAGCGGGTAGGTGCAGCGCTCGACGATCTTGCTCTCCCCGGTTCGAGTCAGGTGCTCCATCATGACATATACCTGCCGCGCCCCCACCGCCAGATCCATGGCGCCGCCAACGGCGGGGATGGCGTCCGGATCGCCCAGGTGCCAGTTGGCCAGATCGCCGTTCCGGGCGACCTGAAACGCCCCCAGAACACAGATATCGATATGGCCGCCGCGAATCATGGCAAAGGAGTCGCCGTGGTGGAAATAGCAGCCCCCGGGCAACAGGGTGACATGCTGCTTGCCGGCGTTGATCAGTTCCGGATCT
The DNA here is from genome assembly GCA_002702725.1 of Porticoccaceae bacterium. Taxonomy (GTDB): domain Bacteria; phylum Pseudomonadota; class Gammaproteobacteria; order Pseudomonadales; family Porticoccaceae; genus NAT127. The sequence goes on along the minus strand of PABE01000046.1, from coordinate 8,519 downwards.
TCTTCGCCGGGGGCCGGGGCAGGGCCCATACCGAGCAGGCCGTTTTCGCTGTGCAGAAAATAGTCACCCCCTGCGGGCAGGAAATTGGCCACGGTGGTGGGCAGACCGATACCGAGGTTGACGTAGGCGCCTTCGGGAATATCCAGCGCCACACGGGCGGCGAGTTCTTCGCGGCTACGCCTGTTCATGCCAACCCCTCTGCCAGGGCCTGACCGGCTGCGAGATTGACAATCCGCTGGACAAAAATCCCCGGCGTCACCACGGCTTCCGGGTCCAGCGCCCCCAGGGGCACCAACTCATTGACCTGAGCGATGGTACACCGGGCGGCCCGGGCCATGATGGGCCCGAAATTGCGCGCCGACTTGTTATAGACCAGATTGCCCCAGCGATCGCCCCTGTGCGCCTTGATCAGGGCAACATCCCCGTGGATGGGGTATTCGAGCACATAGTGCTTGCCATCTATGGTACGTGTCTCCTTGCCCTCCGCCAGCTGCGTTCCATAGGCGGTCGGGGTAAAGATGGCCCCCAGCCCGGCACCGGCGGCTTCCAGCCGGCAGGCCAGATTCCCCTGCGGTACCACTTCCAATTCGATGGACCCCGCCCTGTAAAGCTCATCGAACACATGGGAGTCCGCCTGCCGGGGAAAAGAACAGAGAATCCTGCGTACCCGACGGGCCTTGATCAACGCCGCCAGCCCCTGCTCGCCATTGCCGGCATTATTGCTGACGATGGTCAGTTCCCGGGCACCCTGGTCGATCAGGGCATCGACCAGCTCCACTGGCATACCGGCGGTACCAAACCCGCCGACAAGGACCACCGCTCCGTCGGGAATGTCTCGCACAGCCTCGGCAACGTTGTTAATACTTTTATCGATCATGGCTTCCTGTCGCTGCAGACCTCTCCGGTGAGCTCCCTGAGCAATCCTGAATTTTTGTGGACATATTCGCGGTCAATCGGTTATTGAGGTTTGTTCGATAATCGCACTATTATTCATATATCGCACAATTAGTGTCTTGTTCGCCGGCGCTAATGTCAATATTCGCCGGCCAAAAATGGAACCCCAGAATGACCACACCCGGTGATCCCAACTTCATGACTTCCTTTGCCCGCGGCCTGCGGGTTATCGAGGCCTTCAACCAGACTGCCACACCGCCATCAATGGCGGATCTGGCGCGCCTCACGGGACTGTCCCGCGCGGCGGTTCGCCGATGTCTTTACACCCTGCAGCAACTCGGCTTCGCCACATCGAGCAACGGCCGCTACCAACTGACCCCCAGGATACTGGCTCTCGGACAGGCGTACCTGGCCAACACCCCCCTGCCCACCGCTGCGCAACCACTACTCGACCAGGTCAGCGCCGAAGTCCGGGAGTCCTGCTCCCTGGCGCTCCTGGACGGCGACGATATCGTCTACATCGCCCGGGCATCGGCGCGCCGGATCATGTCGGTCGTGCTCAGTGTCGGCAGTCGGCTGCCCGCCTATTGCACCGCCATGGGCCGGGTACTTCTTGCCGAACGGGGGGCACCGTGGCTGGACGATTATTTCCAGCGGGTATTGCTGACACCATTCACTGACCGGACCATTACCGATTCGACCGAACTTCGAAGCATTCTGGCCGAGGTGCGAGGCACAGGCTTTGCCCTGGTCGACCAGGAGCTTGAAACCGGTTTGCGCTCACTTGCGGTTCCGATACGGGACGGATCAGGCACCGTGGTTGCGGCAATGAATATCAGCGCCCCCGCCCGGGTCAGCCTATCAACCATGTGCGAAGTCTTTTTGCCATCCTTGCGCAAAGCTGCGCTGGAACTGGAACAGCAACTTCGCTACTGAGCGGGGCTCAGACCACCCTAGGCCGGATTAGCGGCCGGATCGTAACGATCCAGAATTTCCTGCATTCCGGGCGACGGCTTGCGCTTGCCGGGGTCGTAAAACGGCGACAGGACCGCCAGCAGACGTTTGAAGCTCTTTTTCGCCACGCGCTTGGCCAGTACCTTTTCCCGTTCAAGCGATGCCTGACGCTCCGCCTCCGTCATACTTGCCCGATCGACGTCAAGCAGGTATTTCTGGACCCGGCCGGTATAGCTGCCGATATGGCGGACCGCATAGATAAACACAGCCACCCGATAGAGGTAGGCAAAGGGGCCATTGCCGTAAAGGGTCTTGTAGACCTGGTAACACACTTCCCGGTGTTCGAACTCTTCGGCCAGGTGCCACTTCCACAGATCCAGGGCTTCTCCATCGGCGCCCGCGAGGTATTCATCCAGGTCTTCGAAAAATGCCTGCGCAGACGCGCAACCCAGCGCCTCGAAACCTTCGCAGTAGGCCACATTGAAACGCAGGGATTTATCCTTCAAAAAGCGGACATAATCCTGCTGATAGGGCTTTTCGATCGCTTTCATGCCCTCGTAACCAGCCTCGTAAAGCGCCCGGTTGAATGCCACATGGTGTTTGCAGTGTTCCATTTCCTGCTTGTTAAACACGGCAATATCGTCATGCAGCCGGGCATGTTTTGGGTCCAGCACATCCTTGGCCCGACGCATCACTTTCATCAGGTACGGCTCGATATGGGCCGGCACGATGGAAAAGGCGTTGTAGCTTTGCGCAAACTCCGGAATCCTGGCCCAATGGGGCCGGATTTTGGAAAAGTCCATTCCGGGACTGCGAACTTTCATGGTGATCTACCTCCCGGACGCCGGGAAAAACACCGGCGCCGCTATAATTCTAGTCAATTAGACCCGCCGGGGCCGCCATTACTTCATCGAGGTGACGAACAAAGCGCGCCGCATCTGCGCCATTGATGACCCGGTGGTCGTAACTCAGGGAAAACGGGGTCTTGTGACGCCAGATAAGCTCGCCATTCTCCCCCCGCGCGGGCTTCCACTCGCTTCGGGTAACACCGAGAATCGCCACCTCCGGGGCATTGATGATGGGCGTAAATCCGGTGCCGCCGATTCCGCCGAGGGAGCTGACAGTCATGCAGCCGCCGGACATCTCGGCCATCGACAGGCCTTTTTCCCTGGCTCGGGCCGACAGGTCGGCAATTTCCGCCGCCAATTCCACCGGCGATTTGCGATCGCAGTCCCTCACCACCCCCACCAGCAAACCGTTCGGGGTATCGATGGCAACGCCGATGTGGAAATACTGTTTCAGAATCAGATTCCGGCCACTGGCATCCAGCGAGGCGTTGAAATGGGGAAAGGCCTTAAGACCCGATATCACCGCCTTGATGATAAAGGCCAGGGGCGATACCCGGGTATCGAGGCCCTTGCGGAAGTCTTCGAGCGCCGTGGTATCCACGTCATCATGATGGGTAACGTGGGGAATGGTCAGCCAGTTTCGACTCATGAAACTGCCGGTCAACGCCTGAATGCGACTCAATCGGGTTTCCGTGATCTCGCCAAAGGCACTGAAATCCCCCTCCGGCCAGGGGGGCAGCTGATCGATAAAAGACGGTCTGTCACTCATCTCAGGCAACCTCCGTGCTCGACCCATTGCCGGCCCTGACAAAACGGGCCACCGTATGGCCTGCCCGGCGTCCGGAAAATACGCAGTCGGCAATGGAAGATCCACTGACATAAAAGCCGGAGGGGATCCCGACTGCAGCCCTGCCGGCGGCGTAGAGGCCGTCAATCGGCTGATCGTCTTCCGCCAGTACCTGCCCCGAATCCTCGTCAACCCGCAACCCGCCCATGGGAATGATCGGGCAGTTGAATTTTTTGCTGCCAACGGAAATATCAATGGCGTAGTACGGGCCCTTGCCAATGGGGCGGCAATTGGCCGGCTTTTTATCCAGGCGATCAAGGCCGTTTTCGATGCCGGCATTGTATTGCGCAACCTCCGCCTCCAGGCCCTCCGGGTCGGCACCGATTTTCTCCGCCAGCTTCGCCAGGCTCGATCCGCGAACCGCGTTGAAAAGCAGGTTCATCAATAGCGGGCCTTTGAACTCCAGGTAACCCTCCTCGCCCGCGCGGGGAATGGTGTCCTGGTAGGAGGTCCAATAGGCATGACTGTCGATAATCACCCAGGCCCGCTGATCGGTCTGCTGCGCCATTTCGTGGCCGAGACGGCCGAGATAGGCGTCCTCCGCGGCGAATCGACGCCCCTCTTTATTGATGACAATACCCTGAACAAACTGTACCGGCGGACTGATGGACCGCCAGGCGGTCACGGAATCCATGCGGCCCAGAGCGGCACCCACGCTCTGGCCCAGCACCACCCCGCTGCCATCACAGCTGATGGTGCCCAGTGGCATGGCGTCCTTGAATTTGGGCGCATAGTGGCAAAGCATTTCCTTGTTGAAAGCAAAGCTGCCGGTGGTCAGTATCACCCCGTGCCGGGCCCGCAGGTATTTTCGTTTGCCGTGGGCCTGTTCGATGGCGCGGATTTTTTGCGCGGCATTCATTGCGGATTTTTCGATGAAACGCTGATAGCGATTAACCTTTCGAATAATCTTCAGGTGCTGCCTGAAGCCTTCGCTGTTGGGCTCGAGCTGCAGCACTTCAACACCAATCACCCTGTTGTGGGCATCCACCACCAACCTGTCCACCAGGGTATGGGCACGGAAACGGACCCCTGCTTTGAGCGCAGATTCTTTCAGGGTGTTGTAAAACGTGTCGCCGGTGTATCCCGGACCCTTAACCTTGTGGCCCCGCGGCGCGCAGCGGGCCACATTGGTAAAGGCGGGACTGAATTCATTACCCGAGTAATAGAGATCATAGCCCTTGGGGGGAAAAGACCGCTTTCCCTCGTAAACCCGGCCGCCAAAATCAAGGCCGTGGCGCTGAAGCCATTGCATGTTGGGGTAGCTTTGCTCACAGAACCGATGCAGGGTTTGGTCACGCACCACATCGCCGATTTCCGCTTTCAGGTAGCGGAACATTTCTTCCGGGGTGTCGTCGTAACCCGCCTCTTTCTGCCAGGGCGTTCCACCGCCGTAGTAAATGCCTCCGCTCAATGTGGTTGCACCGCCCCCCTCAAACCGGTCGACGGCCAGCACGTCTGCACCGGCCTCCCGCGCTTCCAGGGCGGCACAAACGCCAGCACCACCGTAACCGACCACCACTACATCGGCGGTCTCGACCCAGTCGATGGCATTTTCATCCTCAACGCGGAGGGCCGGCTGCACATAGGCAGCCGCATGGTTATCGTTGTTCATCATCACCGCCGCTGACTGACATCAGCCGTAAATATAGTCGTTGATCACTTCGTGAAAGTGACTGATCTGAACCTCCTGGACCGGATTTGGCCGCAAGCCCTTCAGGCCAACGGAGTGCATGCCGCGCTGAACGTCTTCGACGTTGCCCAAATCCTGGAGTAGCAATTTCGGGATCCGGTCCCGGCTCTCCCGCCAGTTATCGATGTGGTCGGTTGTCATCTTCGGCGCCTTTCCCGGCCCCCAGTGGATCAGGCTGATCATATCCAGAACGGCCCGATCCGGGTTGTAGGGGTCATCGGGATCCGGTCGCCCGCGAAATATAAGCGTGCCATCGGCCCCCCAGACGACACTCAGATTGGGAAATATATTCCAGTCGTCGCCCATGGTGGCACGCACCTCAGGAGGAATCACCGGAAAGTAAGCGCCGTCCTTCTCCGCCGCTTCCTTCATGGCCAGAAATGATGCCTCAAGGGCCTTGGCCATTGGAGTTCCATCGGGCAGTTCACGGATCGCCTGACCGGCCGCCTTCAGCGCGCGGGCACTGAACTGCCCGTCGCCCTCGCCCAAACCGAGCTGATCGCCGAACACATCTCCCATTAGCTCACCGAAATTCCGGCGCATTTCGTCTTCCGTGAGAGTTGGCTTGTTCAGTCGGCGGGACGGTGCCCCCGGGGGGTATTCATACGCCCAGACATGTTTGCCGTGCTTGCCCTGGGCCATGCTCTCGTTCTTGTCGTCGGAATACTGGAGAAACTGGGGGTGGGTGCCCCACACATGGTAACTCTCCATAAACGCTTCCTGGGCCACCTTCCAGTTGCACTTGACCTTGATCGCCTTGTGCCAGTTGTAGCGCATGTCCTGCATGCGCAGGATATCCAGGAATTGGGGCGCGGGCTGTATAAACGTCTCAAAGGGCTCCGGCTCCTGCGACATATTGATAAAAACGAACCCGGCCCAGGTATCGACATGGACCCGGCTTAGCGCTACATCCTCATCGGTCATATCGGGACAGCCCTGCCACTGCTCCCGGTCCAATACGCGGGTATTGTTCCCCTCCAGATCCCACTGCCAGGCATGAAACACGCAGTGAAACCGGGTGATTTTTCCGCGCCCGGAAAGCAGCCTGCGGCCGCGGTGGGGGCAGACGTTATGGAACGCTTTGAGGGTCTCCCTATCCGTCCTGACCACGATCACCGACTGATCGGCAATGTCGTAGACAAAATAATCTCCGGGATTCGGCACATCCTCCTCGCGACAGGCCCAATGCCAGGTTTTGGTCCACAGCCGCTCCATTTCCAGGCGGGCGAACTCCGGTGATGTATAGCGGTGATGGTCGATAAAATCGGCACGCACTTCGGTGATAGTGTCGATGGCTTTTTCCTGAGTGCCCATTGAGACCCCCGTATCGTTATTTCGCCAAGGTGCCAACCGGAGGCTGGCACGCAATGATCGGTAGATTGGATTGCCTGTATATTGCAATCAACACAACAAAACTAATACTACGTCAGTTATAGAGGTGCGACAAGGGCTTCCGACGCCAATCGGGCGCCCGTCACAAGCCGCGCGCAACGGCATTGCTGTCCGCCAATGCGGCATACAGCGGCAACGCATTGGACACCATGAACCGGTGTGTTTCTTCACTGGCACCCGCAGTGCAGTCTTCCGCCACCACCACCTGGTAGCCGAGATCGGAACCACTTAGCGCCAGGCCATTGATCGCAATATTGGTCGATACGCCAGCCAGCACCAGGGTCTGGATACCCCTGTGGCGGAGCTGGGCGTCCAGATCAGTCCCGTTGAAGGCCAGCAGACTGAAACGGCGGCAATGGACTATATCCCCTGCTTGCGGGGTCAATCCGGCCACCGCATCCACCTCCGGTGACCCCTCGCGCATTCGTTTATTCCTTATGCTGCGGGAGACAATAACACTGGTTTTGGGTAAATCAGCGTAGTCCGATGAATGCGCCACATGCAGGTGAAAGACCGGCAACGACGCGGCCCGGAAAGCCCCGGCCAATCCCGCGGTCTTGGGCACGACATCCCGCGACGCCACCTGTTCCGCCAGGCCTTCGAAATCCGTCATGCCCGATTCGATAACACCGCGCTGGCACTCACTGATCAGCAGTGCCGCCCGCTGTCCTTTATCCAGTCCACGAATCATGGGGTTTACTCCTCCCGCAGGGGACATCGAATGCCCCGTTCTTCACATTGCAAGTCTTGACCGCCAGGGCCAAAACTTACACTATGTCAGTTATTTTGCAAACTCTCCCACCCTTTACAGCCACCGCAACCGACCGACAACAGCTATGACCGGCCACCACGAAACGCCCAGCGACAGCGAATTGCACAATCTCCTGACCGACAGCGTCAATCATTTTTTCCGCGATTGGCGGGCAGACAATCCGCCGCCCTACTACGGAGAGGACAAAGCCACTGATGGTGGCGATGACCTGTGGCGCGGGCTGGCAGAACTGGGCTGGCTCGGCCTGACACTGCCGGAGCACCTGTCCGGCTCAGGCCTCGGGGTACGGGAGGGTGCTCTGGTGGCTGAACGAATGGCCTATTGGCTGGCCCCGGCGCCCCTGATCAGTAACGCTATCATGCCGGCCTCGTTACTCGCGCAGAGCGAAGCGTCCGCTGAGACAGGTTCATTGGCCGCAAGCCTGGCCAGCGGCGAGGTGCGGTTCTCGGTGGCATGGCAGGAATCTGCCGGGCAACTCTACCCCGATGAACAAACGGCCACGCAATACCGCGATGGTCAAATTAGCGGCCAGAAATGTTTCGTCGCCGATGTCACCGACAATTGTATTCTGCTCGTTGCGGCCAGGGATGAAGACAACCAAATGGTGATCGTCGCCGTTTCCTCCTCCGCCGCCGGCGTAACATTCAATCGCAAACCGACCCAGCAGGGCAATATGACCCGCGTCGACTTTGACCGGGCACCGACGCTGGGCGATGGCCCCTTGCTACAGGGCGCGGCGGCTTCGACAGCCCTGGTCCGGGCAATAGACGACGCCCGCATCGCTCTCTGTGCCTGGCTCTGCGGTCTTGCCAGCCGCTGTCTGGAGCAAAGTTTCCAGCACCTGAAGGACCGCGAGCAATTCGGGACGGCACTGAGCCGATTTCAAGCCCTGCGTCACCGCTGTTCAGACCTTTACACCCTGCTCGAACTGGCCGGCGCCAGTTGGCACCACGCCCTTGACTGTCACGAACAGGCGCCGGGCGCCGCCGGCACCCGGGCCGCCATCAGTGCCGCCAAGGCCAGGTGCAATGAAACCGCCCTCGCCATTGCCAGGGCCGCAGTGCAACTCCACGGCGCCATGGGCTTTGTCGAGGAGGGCGGCGTCGGCCCCTACCTGCGGGG
>PABE01000045.1 GCA_002702725.1 Porticoccaceae bacterium | reverse complement strand
TCCAGCCGTGTCGAACTGACCCGGCACCTGGCCAGTTATTTTTCCCGAAACACCCCCCCGAAGGTGGTGGTCAATGGTTCCGCCATTGGCTTTTACGGTCCCCATGGCGACGAAGTGCTCGACGAGAGCAGCGATGGGGTGACCAGTTTTTCCCATCAGTTGTGCGCTGAATGGGAGGGCCAGGCCATGGCCTTCGAAGACCTGGGAGCCCGGGTCTGCTGTCTGCGTATCGGAATCGTCCTGGGTTCCGGTGGCGGCGCCCTGTCGGCGATGTTGCCGCCATTTCGTGCGGGGCTGGGGGGTCCGATGGGCAGTGGGCGCCAGTGGATGTCCTGGGTTCACCGCACGGATCTGGTGCGACTCATCCTGCATTGCCTGTCCTGTGAGGAAGTGCGCGGCCCGGTCAATGGCACAGCCCCTGAACCGGTCACCAACAGGGAGTTCTCACGCACGTTGGGCCGTGTGCTGCACCGACCGGCCGTTTTACCGATGCCGGGGTTTGCCCTGCGACTGTTGTTTGGCGAGATGGCCGATGAACTTCTATTGTCCGGTCAGCGGGTGGCGCCGGCCAAGGCCCTTGCCACCGGTTTTGAGTTTCAGTTTCCGGAGCTCGAGCCGGCATTGGCCGATGTGCTGTCCGCGAACGGAAATAGCGCCAACGGTTCGTAGTGATAGCGGGTTTGGTCTTCCCGCCGGCTACGCACGCCGCGGAAAATGCCGAAATTGGATGGCGTGAACGTCGCGCTACCGTCGAGCAACATTTCAGTGCCCGCAAACGGGCGACCACTGTGTTTGTCCAGTCGTGCGAGGGTAATGTGCGGCAGGTACTGCTCCTCTTCCAGAACGTCAATACCGTTTAGCCGGGCCCGTTGAACAATCCAGTGGTGCAGCTCGATCAACAACCCATTGCGCTGGATGTGGGCGGCGAGGATATGGCCCTGGGGGCCGGGGAAGCGACCGATATGCTGTGGTTTTATCACCGGTGCTTCCGGCGGTGTACAAGCGGCAATATCCCGGCACAGTCCGGATAACTGATGCTGTTCCAGGTTGCCCATAAAGGCCAGGGTAATGTGAAAGTTTTCCGGCGCTGTCCAACGTAAATGGGGGTGTTCGACCCTCTGTCGTACCGTCTGCCAAAGCAGTTCACGGGGACCGTCGGGCACGGTAATGGCGGCGAATACCCTGGAGTAGGACGCTTGGCTCAGGTTAATAAACGGTTTGCAGTCTGGCCTCTGTGACATAGGCATCCAGTTGGTGGCAATACTGTTCTATGGTGGCGCCGTGGGCTTCAATTATCCCATGATCGGCGCCGATGATCGCGAACGACCACTGGCCGCGATCGTGAATATCGTGGAAATCGGACTCGGTCACGGCGATCCGCGTATTGCGACCGAAGTGGTCGGCCAACCGTCGCAACCGTCGCCGTTTCTCTTTGAGCGAGCGGCAACCCGGCAATTGAAAGGTGATCGTCAGCAGGGCGATATGCATTTGACTGTCTCCGGCACCCGATCGGTTTATCCCATCATAACCTGCTATTAGCTGTTCCAGGGCCTGCCTTGTGCCGAGGTATCAGACGTGTATAATTCCCGCCCTCCAATAAGTGCGCCGTTGCGGCGCGAAAACCAGCGGCCACGCTACCTCGAGTTCGCCACCTTCTGCGAAGCAACCCGACCGCTTCGATCTCCCACTTACCCGTGCGCTTGCCGGGGCTGATTATCCCGGGTTGACGGACTGAACGCCCGGCTGCGCTTTGGCGGGTTACGTTTCCGGAAACAACAAGGTTAGCTCCATGCTCTTACACTCCACCAAGAATGACTGGTTCGGCAATATTCGCGGCGATCTGCTGGCGGGTACGGTTGTTGCCCTGGCGTTGATTCCCGAGGCTATCGCCTTTTCGATCATCGCCGGGGTCGACCCGAAAGTCGGTCTTTACGCCTCTTTCTGCATTGCTGTGATTATCGCCATCGTCGGCGGGCGTCCCGGGATGATTTCCGCCGCCACCGCCGCTCAGGCGGTATTGATGGTGACCCTGGTCAAGGACCACGGTTTGCAGTATCTGCTCGCCGCAACGCTTCTGACGGGGGTGCTACAGGTGGCGGCCGGTTATCTGAAGCTGGGCAGCCTGATGAGTTTCGTCTCCCGATCGGTGGTGACGGGGTTTGTCAACGCCCTGGCGATTCTCATCTTCATGGCCCAGCTCCCCGAGCTCACCAATGTCACCTGGCACGTCTACGCGGTGACTGCGGCGGGACTGGCCATCATCTATCTGTTTCCGCTGATTCCACTCGTTGGCAAGTCCGTGCCCTCGCCGCTGGTGTGCATTATCACCATGACGCTGGTGTCCTACTTCCTGGGCCTCGATATCCGCACCGTCGGCGATATGGGCGCGCTACCCGATACATTGCCCGTGTTCCTCTGGCCCGAGGTGCCGCTGAACCTGGAGACTTTGCAGATCATTTTCCCCTATGCCGCGGCGATGGCAGTGGTGGGCCTGCTGGAATCCATGATGACGGCGACCATCGTCGATGACCTCACCGATACCGAGAGCGACAAGAACCGGGAGTGCAAGGGCCAGGGTATTGCCAACATCGGTGCCGGGCTGATTGGCGGCATGGCCGGCTGCGCCATGATTGGCCAGTCTGTGATCAACGTCAAATCCGGCGGCCGCGGCAGGCTGTCGACCCTGTGGGCGGGCCTGTTCCTGCTGATCCTGGTGGTATTTCTGAGTCCGGTGCTGAAGGTCATTCCCATGGCCGCTCTGGTGGCGGTGATGATCATGGTCTCCATCGGCACCTTCAGCTGGCGCTCGATTATCGATTTGCGCAAGCATCCTTTGTCCACCAATATTGTCATGCTGACCACGGTGCTTGTGGTGGTGGCTACCCACAACCTGGCCTTCGGTGTTCTTGCCGGTGTTCTGCTCGCCTCCCTGTTCTTTGCCAATAAAGTCAGCCACTTCATGTATGTGGCCTCGGAGTATGATGAAAATCAGAATCACCGTACTTACAAGGTGGTGGGGCAGGTGTTCTTCAACTCCGCTGACAAGTTTGCAGCCAACTTCGATTTCAGGGAGGCTGTCGATAAAGTCACTATTGATTTGCACCGCGCACATTTCTGGGATATTTCAGCGGTGGGTGCCCTCGACAAGGTGGTGCTCAAATTCCGCCGCGAGGGGGCTGACGTCGACGTGGTTGGCCTGAACGAGGCCAGTGCTACCATTATCGACCGCTTCGGTGTGCACGATAAGCCCGAAGAAATTGACCAGGTTCTGGGAGGCCACTGATGGACAGCCATCGCAAAAATATTCTTGCCTGTATAGACGGCTCCACCTTCAGCGACTCGGTGGTTGATCACGCTCTCTGGATGGCCGGTCGCGTCGATGCGCCACTCAAGCTGCTCCACAATATCGAACACCACGACAGTCCCGCGCCGACGGATCTCAGTGGCAATCTGGGCCTGGATGGCCGCGAAGAGTTGTTGCGGGAACTGGTCGAACTCGACGCGCGCCGCAGCAAGCTGCTGATTGAACAGGGCAAGGCGATGCTGGAACATGCCCGTAACAGGGTGCTGTCCCAGGGCGGTCAGGACCCTGAGCGGCTGCAGCGCCACGGTACGCTGGCCGATTCCCTTATCGATATGGAAGAGGAGATCCGCCTTCTGGTGGTAGGGGTTCGCGGTGAGGGCCACGACAACCAGGAAGACCGTGTCGGCGCTCAGCTGGAATCCATTATCCGTGCCATGCACCGGCCGGTGCTGGTGGTCAACAGGCCCTTCGAAACCCCGCCGGAAAAAGTCATGATTGCCTATGACGGCAGCGAAGCCTCGCGCAAGGGGCTGGACATGGTCACACTGAGCCCGTTTTACCAGGGGCTTGAATGCCACCTGGTCCACGTCGGCCGGGATTCCCGGCCCGATGAGGCGATGATGGAAGAGGCGGCGCATATCCTCAAGCAGGGGGGCTTGAATGTGATCAGTGCCAGTTTGCGCGGTGATGTGGAAAAGGCACTCCTGGATTACCAGGCGGAACAGGGTATCGGGATGGTGGTGATGGGCGCCTTCGGACACAGCCGGATACGTGAATTACTGTTTGGCAGTTTCACCAACCGGATGATTGCCCACTCCCGGGTGCCCCTGCTTCTGCTCCGGTGACGTCCATCGAGCGGTGTCAGGTGACGCGCTGATAGCCCCCGACCAGCCCCTGTCTGGACAGCACCCATTGCCATAGCTGGAGGTCCCGGGAGCGAAACGCACCGGCGCAGGCCTGCAGGTAATAGCGCCACATGCGATAAAACCGTTTGCCCAGCTTGTCGGCAAAGTCCGGCCAGGCGGCTTCGAAATTGGCGTGCCAGGCCATCAGGGTCTTGTCGTAGTCGGCGCCGAAATTGTGCAGGTCCTCCACCACGAACAGGTCGTCGAGACTGTCGCCGATCTGGCCAATGGAGGGCAGTTCCCCGTTGGGAAAAATGTACTTGTTAATCCAGGGGTCGGCGCCGGGGGTATTGGCATTCTTGCCAATGGTATGGAGCAGGAACAGGCCATCCTCCTTCAGGCAGCGGTGCGCAACTTCCATATAGGTGCGGTAGTTCTTGCGCCCCACATGCTCAAACATTCCGACACTGACGATACGGTCGAATGACTCGTCGACATGGCGGTAGTCCTGCAGCCGAAATTCAATCGGCAGATGCTGATAGCGCTCCTGTCCCCAGCGGGTCTGCTCCTTCGATATGGTGACGCCAACACACTCCACTCCGTAGTGCTCGGCTGCAAATCCCATAAAGCTGCCCCAGCCGCAACCGATATCCAGGACCCGCATGCCGGGCTTCAGATCGAGCTTTTTGCAGATAAGATCCAGCTTGGCCTCCTGGGCATCCGCGAGGTTATCGGCGTCCTTCCAGTAGCCGCAGGTATAGGTCATGTGCGGGTCCAGCATGGCCTGGTAAAAGTCATTGCCCAGGTCATAGTGCACCTTGCCCACCTGCCAGGCCCGCTTGGCGTTCTGCAAATTGAAAAGCCGGGTGCGGACGGCGTGAAACAGCAGGTTCAGCGGTCTCACATGCTCATCCAGGCCGTTGCGCAGAAGTCGGTAGAAAAACTCGTCGAGTCGCTTGGCATCCCAGCCGCCGTCCATGTAGCTTTCGCCGAGACCGAGGCTGCCCCGGGCGAGGATCTGGTCGGGCACGGTGGGGTCGTGGATTTGCATATCCCAGGGCCGGCCGCCACCGAGACGAATGTCGGCCCGGGCCATAAGTTTTGCTACCAGCCGGTAACTGGTGGTTTCCTGAGGGCTGTCGAGTTGGTCTCGATAGGTTGCAGACTCATCACGCATGTTGAGACTCCTTCACCTGTGGCGCTATCGCCACAATCAAGAACCATAAACATGGGCCAGGAATTGAGTAAATTCCAGTGATTTAGAAAAGTCAACTTCAGGCGGGAACGTTTTCGGGAGAGGCGGCTCGACATCGCGCCGCGGCGATGCCGGGGTAGGAAGTCAGGATCGGTCTTTCCGGGAGTCCGTGGACGCCCCTTCGGCCATCTGTTGTTCGATGTATTCGCGAATGAATTGGCGGACTTTCTGGGACGGCGTCACATCTTCCTGGGAGCAGAGCTGTTCGAACAGGGCTTTCTTGTGTGGATCGATAAGCAGGGTCAGCCTCGCCGTGCGGCTTTCCCGGGCAATATCGACGCTTGAATTGTCACTGGCATCTCGACTGGCTTTATTCATCGTTTGCTCTATCGCATTGCCGTGTGGTCTATGAGTTCGCGGGTGGGGGCCCTATGGCCGCCCGCCCGCATTCCTTGGCGTCAGTCCAGTTTCGGACCGGCGCCAACCAGGGACTTGCCGTGTTCGTTATCGGTAAAGCGCGCGAAATTTTCGACAAACATGGCGGCGAGTTTCTGGGCCTTTTCGTCCCATTCCCCGGCATCGGAGTAGGTGTTTTGGGGGTTGAGAATTTCGGTATTAACGCCCTCAAGCTCGGCGGGAATGGCTAGGCCGAAGTAGGGCAGCGATGCCATCTCGGCCTCTTCGATCGCACCGTTAAGAATGCTGTCGATGATGCCCCGGGTGTCCTTGATGGAGATTCGCTTACCGGTGCCGTTCCAGCCGGTGTTGACCAGGTAGGCGGTGGCGTTGGCCGCTTTCATCCGCTTGACCAGTACGTCTGCGTATTGCGTCGGGTGCAGGCTCAGGAAAGCGGCACCGAAGCAGGCGGAGAAGGTGGGGGTGGGTTCGGTGACACCACGTTCGGTGCCGGCCAGTTTGGCGGTGAAGCCGGACAGGAAGTAATACTCGGTCTGCTCCGGCGTCAACTTGGCTACCGGAGGCAGTACGCCGAAGGCATCGGCGGTCAGGAAGATCACCTTGGTGGCGTGACCGGCCTTGGAGACGGGCTTGACGATGTTGTCGATGTGGTAGATCGGGTAGGAAACCCGGGTGTTTTCGGTGCGCGAACCGTCGTTGAAGTCGATCTTGCCGTTTTCGTCGACGGTAACGTTTTCCAGCAGCGCGTCGCGGCGGATGGCGTTGTAAATATCCGGTTCCGCTTCCTTGCTGAGGTTAATGGTCTTGGCGTAGCAGCCGCCCTCAAAATTGAAAATGCCGTTATCGTCCCAGCCGTGCTCGTCATCGCCGATCAGCTGGCGCTTGGGGTCGGTGGACAGGGTGGTCTTGCCGGTGCCCGACAGGCCGAAGAAGATCGCCACGTCACCGTCCTTGCCGACATTGGCGGAGCAGTGCATGGAGGCGATGCCCTTCAGGGGCAGCAGGTAGTTCATCACCGAGAACATGCCCTTTTTCATCTCGCCGCCGTACCAGGTGCCGCCGATCAGCTGCATGCGCTCGGTCATGTTGAAGGCGACGAAGTTCTCGGAGTTGAGGCCCTGTTCCCGCCAGTCGGGGTTGGTGGCCTTGGCGCCGTTGAGCACCACAAAATCGGGTTCGAAGTTTTCCAGTTCAGCGTCAGTGGGGCGGATAAACATGTTTTTGACAAAGTGCGCCTGCCAGGCCACCTCGGTGACGAACCGCACTTTCAGCCGGCTTGTTTCGTCGGCGCCGCAAAACAGGTCGATCACGAACAGACGTTTGCCGGACAGCTGGTCCCCGACAACCGCTTTCAGTGAGTCCCAGATTTCCGGGGTGATCGGTTTGTTGTCGTTCTTGCCCTGGTCGTTCCACCACAGGGTGTCGCGGGTCACATCGTCCTTGACGAAATACTTGTCCTTGGGCGAGCGACCGGTAAATTCCCCGGTGTTGACAGCCACGGCACCCAGCTCCGTTACCACTCCCCGCTCATAGCCCGTCAGGCCGGGATCTGTCTCCTCGCGAAACAGCAGCTCGTAGCTCGGGTTGTAAACAATCTCGCTGGGATTGGTGATGCCGTAGCGGCTGAGAGCAGTGAGGAGCGTGGGCGTATTCAAGGGTAAAACCTCCGGGCTATTCATGGGTATTCGCTGGCGGGGGAGCTGAGTTAAAGGAGACAGGCATTATAGGCCGCCAAAATGTACCGTCAATGGTAATCAGATTAACATAAAATGTTTTTTAAATACTTACAGAATGTGTGTGATAATGCTGTCCAGATTGTTGTTCTTGCACCACGGGGGTAGAAATGCCGCATCGCGCCCACCTGTTTTCCCTGCGCATTGGCCATGCACTGCGGGAAAGCTGCATGAAAGAGCCCTACGGCAGGAGGCGATTTGCTCGCGATCTGCTGGCTGGCATTACCGTCGGCATTATCGCCATCCCCCTGGCAATGGCGCTCGCCATTGCCAGTGGCGTGGCGCCGCAATTCGGGCTTTACAGCGCCATCATAGGCGGGTTTGTCATCGCACTTTGCGGTGGTTCCCGCTTCAGTGTCTCCGGACCCACTGCAGCCTTTGTGGTGATCCTCTATCCCATTGCAGAGCGCTATGGAGTGGCGGGTTTACTGCTGGCATCAGTAATGGCAGGAGTCTTGCTGGTAACCCTGGCGTCACTGCGCTTGGGCAGGTTTATCGAATATATTCCTGAATCCGTCACCCTGGGATTTACTGCAGGTATCGCGGTGGTGATTGCTACTTTGCAGGTCAAGGATTTGCTGGGGCTGCCCGTTGCCACCATGCCCGAACACTTTATTGAAAAGATCCAGGTGCTGGCCGGGGCGCTGCCGGAGCTTGCCTGGCCAAGTCTGGCCGTGGCCGCAATCACTTTCACTGTCTTGTTGCTGTGGCCACGGCTGAAAACTCCTGTGCCACCCCATTTGCCCGCCGTGGTGGCGGGAGCGCTGGCAGCCTTGTGGCTCAATGGCGCGGGCTTGCACATCGATACCATTGGTTCGCGCTTCAGCTATCTGTTGGCTGATGGCTCCAGCGGCAGTGGTATTCCCCCTGTTTTGCCCACTTTTGAATGGCCCTGGCTGCAACCCGGACCCGCAGGTCAAGCCTTCACCGTCAGCTGGCAGCTGGTGCGGGATCTGCTGCCCGCAGCCTTTGCCATCGCCATGCTCGGCGCCATTGAATCGCTGCTCTGCGCCGTGGTGCTGGACGGGATGTCCGGCAAGCGTCACAGCGCCAACAGTGAATTGCTGGGGCAGGGGATTGGCAATATCGTCGCGCCGTTTTTTGGTGGCATTACCGCCACTGCTGCCATTGCCCGCTCCGCCGCCAATTTCAAGGCCGGGGCACAATCCCCGGTGGCAGCGATGATTCATGCTTTGGTGGTCCTGCTGGGGCTGGTGGTTCTGGCGCCGCTGCTGTCTTACCTGCCCATGGCGGCGATGGCCGCACTGCTGGTGATGGTGGCCTGGAACATGAGTGAGGCGCCCAAGGCCGTACACTTGCTCAAAACCGCTCCGCGCGGTGATCTGTGGGTATTCTTCACCTGTTTCTCCCTGACGGTGATGTTCGATATGGTGATTGCGATTACCACCGGCATCCTGCTCGCCGCTGTGCTGTTTATGAAGGAGGTGGCGGAGATGACCAGGGTTCATGATATTTCTGACAATCGCCGTCTGGTCGGGATGGAATTACCCCCGGACTGGTGTGTTTTCAAAATCAGCGGCCCGCTGTTTTTTGCCGCTGCCGACCGGATTTTTGGTGAGCTGGCAGGTTTGATCCACAACAAAAAAGGCATTGTGCTGAACATGGAAGGTGTATCCATTATGGATGCGGGAGGATTATCCGCGTTCACCAAACTGATTGCCAAATGCCAGCGGGACAATTGCCGGATAGTGGTTGCCGATCTTCAGTTCCAGCCACTCAGGACACTGGCGCGGGCTGGCGTGAAGCCCGTTGATGGATTGCTGTCGTTTTCCCCGACCCTGGCTGAGGCTGTCGAAGAGGTTTCACGCAGCTCTGAGAGCCTAGAGGTGAAGCGGCATCCTGTCGGGTCAACTGTCTGACGGAAAAGCGATCACATGCTTCGCCTCCAGGTGGATGCCGATGGCTTCACCGATAGCGTGGTTGTGGTGGGAGGGCACCAACGCCAGCAGACGGGCGCCGCAGGGCAACTCCAGGGTATAGAGAATACTGGCGCCGCGGAAGGTCTTGGCACGCACCGCTGCCTTCAGGGGGCTGCCGTCGTCGTGGACGATATCGTCCGGACGCAGCAGCACGTCCACCCTGGTGCCGACGGGCAGTGGGGAGACTGGCGGCAGGCAGCCGAGGGTGATACGGATGTGGTGGTTGTCCTGTACCACCCCGGGCAACAGCACCCCCTGGCCGATAAAGCGCGCCACCCGGCGGCTGACGGGGCGATGGTAGAGGTTGTAGGGGCTGTCCCACTGCTCGATGCGGCCGCTGTGCATGAGGCCCACCCTGTCCGCCAGGGCAAATGCCTCGTGCTGGTCATGGGTGACGATCAGGGCGGTGGTCCCGGCGGCCTTGAGGATGTCACGCACCTCCAGGGACAGTCGCTCCCGCAACTCCACATCGAGGTTGGAGAAGGGTTCGTCCATCAACAGCAGCGCGGGGTCGGGCGCCAGGGCCCTGGCCACGGCCACCCGCTGTTGCTGCCCGCCTGACAGTTGGTGTGGATAGTGGTGGGCCAGGGTGTCGAGTCCCACCAGGTCGAGCATTTCGGCCACACGATGGCGTCTACGGGCGGCCCCCAGGCCGCGCAGCCCAAAGGCAATGTTTTCGGCGGCAGACAGGTGGGGGAACAGGGCGTAATCCTGGAACACCATGCCCACTCGGCGCTCCTGCGGAGGCAGGGTCCAGCCGCGGCGGCTGAGTTGACGGTCGCCCACCACGATCTGGCCCCGGGCCAGGGGCTCAAAGCCGGCAATGGCTCGCAGTGCTGTGGTCTTGCCGCAACCCGAGGCTCCGAGCAGGCATCCGATCTCTCCGGGTTCCAGTGCCAGGGTCAGGTCGTCGATCACCAGGGACTGGCCGAATCCCACGGCGATGTTCGACAGTTCAAGCTGCATCCCGACGCTCCATTTCACCGCCGCGCATGAACAACAGCACCGGGATCAGTCCGGCGACCACCAGGGTGATGGCGGGCAGGGCGGCGCGCTGCCACTCCCCCTCCGACGTCATTTCGAAGATGCGCACAGCCAGGGTGTCCCAGCCGAACGGGCGGGTCATCAGGGTGATGGGCATCTCCTTCATGATGTCGACGAACACCAGTACGGCGGCGGTGGCAATACCACCCCGCAACAGGGGTAGATGGACCCGGGTCAGCAGGTCGCGACCACTGCTGCCGAGGTTGCGGGCGGCCTCGTCCATGCTGGTGGTCACCCGGTGCAGGGCCGCTTCGATGGGGTGGAAACCCACCGCCAGGAAGCGCACTCCATAGGCCAGCAACATCGCCACCAGGGTACCGCCCAGCAGTGGCTCCCAGGTTTGGCCAAGTCGACTGCCCAAGGCAATCCAGCCGTTGTCGATGGCGCTCATGGGCAGATAAAAGCCCACCGCCAGCACCGTGCCGGGTAGGGCGTAGCCGAGGGTCGAAAAGCGTCCGGCGATGCTGGCCAGCCGCCCGGGCCGGGCCCGCAGGGAATAGGCAAGCAGCAGGCCCAGCATCACCACGCCGACCGCGCCGCTGCCGGCGAGGATAAGGGAATGGTGTAGAAAACCCAGGTAACGGATGTCGAGGTCCCCCCGGCTCTGCCAGGCCCAGGCGAGCAGCTGCGCCAGAGGTACCGCCACCGCCACCGCGAATACCAGACCGCACCACAGGGTCGCCAGCCAGCGGGCGACGGGGCCGAGGGCGATCCGTTCCCCCTGGTCGGCGCGTCCCCCGGGGGTGAAACGCTGGCCGCGCCGCGAACGTTGTTCCAGGGCGAGGGCGCTGAACACCAGCACCACCAGCAGGGAGGCGAGCTGTGACGCGGCACTGAGGTTGAACATGCCAAACCAGGCCCGGTAGATGGCGGTGGTAAAGGTGTCGTAATTGAACACCGCTACGGTGCCGAAATCCGCCAGGGTTTCCATCAGTACCAGGGCGAGGCCGCCGGCAATCCAGGGGCGGGCCATGGGTAGAGCCACCCGGAAGAATCCCCGCGCGCGGCTGAACCCCAGGGTCTGTGCCGCCTCCAGGGCGCGCCGCCCCTGGGTCTGGAAGGCGTTGCGGGCCACCAGGTAGACGTAGGGGTAGAGGGTCAGGGCCATCACCGCGATCACTCCGCCCCGGGAGCGGATGGGGATTTCCGGCGCGGTGCCAAACAGATCCCTCAGGGTGGTTTGCAGCGGACCGGTGAAATCCAGCAGGCCGATCATCACAAAGCCGAGCACGTAGCCGGGCACCGCCAGGGGCAACAGTAGTCCCCAGGTGAGCCAGCGGCGCCCGGGAAATTCGCACGCCGCCGTCAGCCACGCCAGGGAGACACCGAGCAGCGCCGTGCCGAGTCCCACACCCAGCAGCAGCCACAAAGTATTGAGCAGCAGGCGCGGCAGCACGAACTCGCCAAAGTGTGCCCACACCGCCCCCTGGGGGTCGGTAAAGGACGCGAAAATCACCCCCAGGGGCAGCAGCACCAGGGCGGCAAGGGCGCCGATGGCGAGGCGGGGCCAGAGGGGCCGCGCCTCGCGGGGGGCGGCGATGGGCAGGGTTTCCGCCTGTGTCACTCAGCGGTAACCGGCGCGATCCATCAGCTTGACCGCTGCCGCCTGATGGGCACCGGCGAACGCCACGTTGAGGGGGCTTTGGCGAAACTCACCCCAGCTCGCCACCAGGGGCGCCACCGCTACCCCGGGATTGGCGGGGTATTCGAGATTCTCCCCGGCGAACGCCGCCTGGGCCTCGTCGGAGGCCAGCCACTCCAGCAGCCTGCGGGCGGCCTCTGGATGTTTGGCGTGGCGGGTGATACCGCCGCCGGAGATATTGACATGCACGCCGCTGTCCTCCATCCCCTGGTTGGGCCAGAAGATCTTGAGGGGCAGGGCCGGGTCCTCCTTCAACAGGCGACCCAGGTAATAGGTGTTCACCAGGGTCAGGTCGCACTGGCCCGCAGCCACCGCCTTGAGGGCAGCGGTGTCGTCGGCGAACGGCGGGGTGGCGAGGTTCTCGACCCAGCCGCGCACGATGCGCTCCGCCTCCTGCTCACCCTGTTCGGCGATCAGCATGGCCACCAGGGACTGGTTGTACACCTTGTTGGAGGTGCGCAGACACAGTCGCCCGCGCCACTGGGGGTCGGCGAGGGCGGCGTAGGTGGACAGCTCGGCGGGGTCGACCCTGTCGGGGTTGTAGACCACCGTCCGGGCCCGGACGGACAGGCCCACCCAGAGGTTGTCAGGGTCTCGCAGATGGTCGGGAATGCGTTCCTGAAGCAGTGTTGAATCGACAGGTTGCAACAGACCGGAACGGGCAGCCTGCCAGAGATTGCCGGCGTCCACGGTCAGGAGCAGGTCGGCGGGGGTGTTGACGCCCTCCGCCTTGAGGCGGGCGAGCAGGGGGCCTTCCTTGTCGGTGAGAAATCGGACGCGCACGCCGCTGGCCGTCTCGTAGGCATCGAACAGGGGCTTGATCAGCTGCTCGTTGCGGGCGGAGTAGACAACCACTTCTTCCTCGGCGTGGAGGGTGCTCGGCAGCAGGGCGCAACACAGCACAATCGCAACGGCGCGGGTCAGTTGGCTCAGGGCGGCGGGAAATATCATGGGGCGCTCCAGTGGATAATCGGGCCCCCGGGGGGGCGGGGTAATTCGCGGCTGACATTGTGTGCCAATCAAGAATCACTATCAACAACCGCTTGCGATTCGCGCCCCTTATAATGTCAAGAGTCAGGGCCCATTGCATGGCCACTGGCCAGAGTTAGGCACCCGCCCGTGCAAGGTCGTCGCGACCGTGGCACCATAAGCTGTCACCACTGCCCAAGACCGGCATACACAGCGAGGAGAAACATGGAAACCTATCAGGCACTCATCGCTACCCTGGCCCTAACCATGGGCGTCGGTTGGGCCAGCGGTATCAACCTCTATGCGGCTGTGTTCGTGCTCGGGCTCGCCGGCGCCACCGGCAATGTCGCGTTGCCGGAGGGGCTGCAGGTGGTTCAGGACCCCCTGGTGATCGCGGCGGCGGGCATCATGTACGTGGTCGAGTTTTTCGTCGACAAAACCCCTGGGGCCGACACCGGCTGGGACTCACTGCACACGTTTATTCGCATTCCGGCCGGCGCCATGCTGGCGGCGGGCGCCGTTGGCGATGTCACGCCGGCCCTGGAAGTCGCCGCGGGCCTCCTCGGCGGCACAATGGCGACGGCGAGCCACCTGACCAAGGCATCCGGCCGGTTGGTGATCAACACCTCGCCGGAGCCGTTCAGCAACTGG
The DNA here is from genome assembly GCA_002702725.1 of Porticoccaceae bacterium. GTDB lineage: Bacteria > Pseudomonadota > Gammaproteobacteria > Pseudomonadales > Porticoccaceae > NAT127. Next base: position 6,244 of record PABE01000045.1, on the reverse strand, counting down.
GCCGCGTCGATCAGCGAAGACATCCTGGTGCTGGCCGGCCTGTGGACCATGCTCAACCATCCGCTGCTGTTCCTGATTCTGATGGTGGTCTTCCTGGCGCTGGTGATCTGGCTGTTGCCCAAGTTGTGGCGGGTGGCCAAGCGCATTGTCCGCAAGGTGGGTTCCTGGCTGGGGCTGGTGGAGCAGGCCCCCGCCGACAGCCATGCGCCGGACCCGCCCCCGGCGACTCAGGCGGTCAGTTCTCCCGAAGCGCCCGATCTTCGCCTGGGGGACGATTCCCGGCAATGAGCGAACGGAAACATCAGAAGTCTCCGCCTCAGAAAACCCTGCGTCACAGGGCCATGGATGCCCTGGCGCGGCGGGAGCACAGCCGGCAGGAATTGCGGGACAAACTGAGCCGTCGGGCCGATGACGATATCAGCCATCTGGAGACCGTTCTCGACGAGCTGGGCGCCCAGGGCCTGCAAAGCGATGCCCGGTTTGCCGAGGCCTATGCCCGTTCGCGGGTGCGGCGCGGTTACGGGCCCGTGCGTATACGTTTTGACCTGCAGGCCCGTGGCGTTGACAAAGGGCTGATTGAATCAGCCCTGGATGAACTGGATGCGGACTGGTTTGAGCTGGCATTCTATGCGCTTTGCAAACGATTCGGCACCGTGCCGCCCGACGGCTTCAAGGACAAGGCACGCCGGGGGCGATTCCTTCAACAGCGGGGCTTTTCGGGCGATACCGTCAGCGCGGCCCTGGACCGGCTGGAGCAGGGCTGAAGCCCACATAGCTAATCCGGTGCTGCGTCCGGTTCGAATTGACCGCCTGTTACCCGGGCCTCTCACTGCAACCACATCCCCTGGCGCCGCCTGACCCACTGTGTTCAAAAGGGCGCAGACGTGGAGTTAACAGCCGCTTTCTTTTACACTTGTCGGTCTTTTAACGTCAGACGTGCGAGCCATGGATAAACAGCTGCTGAGCATCTTGGTGTGCCCTGTCACCAAGGCACCTCTCGAGTATGATCGCGAGCGCCAGGAACTGGTATGCAAGGCCAGCGGCCTGGCCTATCCGATCCGCGACGGTATACCCGTCATGCTGGAAAGCGAGGCCCGGGTGTTGACCGCCGACGAAAAGCTCGGCGGCAAGTACCCCACCTGATGGCGGGCAGCGACACAGCGCACGGGAGCAGGAGTTTGCCATGAGTGAGAAGTCCATTTTCAGCCGGATTCTGGATGGAGAGATACCCTCTGATATCCTCTACGAGGACGACCTGTGCTTTGTCATCAAGGACATTGCCCCGAAGGCACCCACCCACCTGCTGTTGATCCCCAAGCAGGAGATTCCCCGTCTCAGCGATGCCTCGGAAGAGGATCAGGCGCTGCTCGGGCACCTCATGCTGGTGGCGGGCAAGGTGGCCGAGGCCGCCGGTATCGGCGACGCCTTTCGGCTTATCGTCAACAACGGTGAAGGGGCGGGGCAGACCGTCTTTCACCTGCACCTGCACATCCTTGGCAATATGAAAATGGCCGAGGGCAGCCTCGGTTTCTGACCGCCATTGAATTCCCTTAACACCGGCCGGCGCCGGAATATACGCGCGCACAGCGATGCGCCCCACAGGATTAACTGAATGAAAAGCGCACAAATTCGCCAGGCATTTCTGGATTTTTTTGCCTCCAAGGGCCACACCATTGTGCCCAGCAGTAGCCTGGTGCCCGGCAATGATCCGACCCTGCTGTTCACCAATGCCGGCATGGTGCAGTTCAAGGAAACCTTCCTGGGCGAAGAGCAGCGCGACTACACCCGCGCCGCCTCCTCGCAACGCTGCGTGCGCGCCGGTGGCAAACACAACGATCTGGAAAACGTCGGCTATACCGCCCGCCACCACACCTTTTTCGAGATGCTGGGCAATTTCAGTTTTGGCGATTACTTCAAGCGCGACGCCATTCATTTTGCCTGGGAATTTCTGACCTCGGCCCAATGGCTCAACCTGCCGTCGGAAAAGCTCTGGGTCACCGTCTATGCGGATGATCAGGAGGCCTACGATATCTGGCACGGGGAAATCGGCATCCCCGCGGACCGCCTGGTGCGCATTGGCGACAACAAGGGCGCCCGTTATGCCTCGGATAATTTCTGGATGATGGGCGATACCGGGCCCTGCGGTCCTTGCACGGAAATATTCTACGACCACGGCCCGGACATCTGGGGCGGCCCGCCGGGGTCTCCCGAGGAAGACGGCGACCGCTATATCGAAATCTGGAACAACGTCTTCATGCAGTTCAACCGGGACAGCAGCGGTGTCATGCATCCCCTGCCCAAGCCCAGTGTCGACACCGGTATGGGTCTCGAACGCATTGCGGCGGTGCTTCAGCACGTGCACAGCAACTACGAGATCGATCTTTTCCAGGCCCTGATCAAGGCGGCGGCGCAGGCAACAGGCGCCGACGATCTCGACCACGCCTCCCTCAAGGTGCTGGCGGATCACATCCGCGCCACGGCATTTCTGATCATGGACGGTGTACTTCCGTCCAACGAGGGGCGCGGTTACGTGCTGCGGCGGATTATGCGCCGGGCCCTGCGGCACGGCCACAAACTGGGCGCCGAGGGTATTTTCTTTCACACCCTGGTGGCGCCCCTGGTTGCCGAGATGGGCGAGGCCTATCCCGAACTTGCCCAGAAGCAGGCCCGGATCGAAAAAGTTATCCGCGCCGAGGAAGAACAATTCGCCAAGACCCTGGCCAATGGCATGGCGGTGCTCGATGACGGCCTGGCGCGGCTGGACGGCAAGACCATTCCCGGCGACATGGTGTTTCAGCTTTACGATACCTACGGCTTTCCCACCGACCTGACCAATGACATTGCCCGGGAACGGGGCTATGAGCTGGACATGGCCGGTTACGAAGCCTGCATGGCGGAACAGAAAGCCCGCGCCCGGGCCGCCAGCCAGTTCGGTGTCGACTACACCGCCGGCGTTCAGGTCAGCGGCGAAACGGAGTTCACCGGCTACGGGTCTACCGCCGGTGAGGGGCGCATTGCCGATCTGTTTGTCGATGGCAAACCGGTGGACAGGGCGGAGGCCGGTCAGCCTGCGGTCGTGGTGTTGGACCGGACGCCGTTCTATGCCGAATCCGGTGGCCAGGTGGGCGATACCGGCTTTTTGACAGCCGCTGGCGGTCGCTTTGAAGTGGGCGATTGCCGCAAACAGGGCGCCGCGCACCTGCACATCGGCCAGGTGCTGGAAGGCACCATCAATCGTGGCGATGCGGTCGACGCCCGGGTCGATGACAGCGTTCGCCAGGCGACGGCGCTCAACCACTCCGCGACCCATTTGCTGCACGCGGCCCTGCGTCAGGTGCTGGGCGACCACGTAACCCAGCAGGGCTCCCTGGTCAATTCCCAGCGGCTGCGTTTTGACTTTTCCCACCCCGAGGCGGTTCGCCCCGAACAGCTACGGGAAATCGAAGCGCTGGTCAATGACCAGATCCGCCGCAACAGCCCGGTGCAAACCGAGTTGCTGTCCATGGACGAGGCCCGGTCCAGGGGCGCCATGGCGTTATTCGGCGAGAAGTACGGCGACGAGGTGCGGGTTCTGACCATGGGCGAGGGCTTCTCCGTCGAACTTTGCGGCGGCACCCACGTGCAGCGCACCGGCGATATCGGCCTGTTGCGGATTGTTTCCGAGGCGGGCATCGCCTCCGGCGTGCGCCGTATCGAGGCGGTGACCGGCGCCAACGCACTGGCCCAGTTCGATACCGTTGAAGACACCCTCGACCGGCTGGCGATGGCCCTTAAAACCTCTCCCGCACAGGTGGAGGAAAAAGCCCGGCAATTGCTGGAGCAGAACCGCCAGATGAACCGGGAGATTGAAGCACTGAAGATGAAACTGGCCAGCTCCGCCGGCAGCGATATCCTCAGCGGCGCCCGCGACATTGGCGGCGTGAAGGTGCTCTCCACCCAGGTGGAAGGCGCCGATGCCAAAACCCTGCGCGATCTGGTAGATCAGGTTAAATCCCGGCTTGAACAGGGCGTGGTGCTGCTGGCCGCGGTGGACGGCGACAAGGTCAGCCTGACCGCCGGTGTCACCAAAAACCTGTGCCAGCGCATCAAGGCCGGGGACCTGATGAAATACGCCGCCGGCGAACTTGGTGGCAAGGGGGGCGGTCGTCCCGACATGGCCCAGGGCGGCGGCGCCCATCCGGAAAAATTGCCCCAGGTGCTGGACGGCGTATATTCCTGGGTGAGCGGTCAGTTGGGCGAATAATTTTGCTTCGCGGTGAAAAGATTTTAGTGTTTAATGCGCGCCGTTTGACCACGCCCTGGCCAGCCACTGTGGAGAAGTGAAATCGCCATGAGCCTTATCGTCCAAAAATACGGCGGGACTTCCGTCGGCACCATCGAACGCATCGAGGCGGTTGCCGACAAGGTGAAGGGCTTCCGCGACGCCGGCCACGACATTGTTGTCGTCGTCTCCGCCATGAGCGGCGAAACAAACCGCCTCATCGCCCTGGCCAAAGACATTACCGACACCCCCAGCAACCGCGAGATGGACGTACTGGTCTCCACCGGGGAGCAGGTCACCATCGCGCTGCTCGCCATCGCCCTGCAAAAGCGCGGCTGCGATGCCCGGTCCTATACCGGCGCCCAGGTGAAAATTCTCACCGACGATGCCTACAGCAAGGCGCGCATTCAGGATATCGACAACCACCGCATGCGCGCCGATCTCGATGCCGGCCGCGTGGTCGTTGTCGCCGGTTTCCAGGGTGTCGACCCCGAGGGCAATATCACCACGCTCGGGCGCGGTGGCTCCGATACCACCGCCGTCGCCCTGGCCGCGGCGCTCAAGGCGGATGAATGTCAGATCTACACCGATGTCGATGGCGTCTATACCACCGACCCCCGGGTTGAACCCCACGCCCGCCGGCTGGACAAAATCACCTTCGAGGAAATGCTGGAAATGGCCAGCCAGGGCTCCAAGGTGCTGCAGATTCGATCCGTCGAATTCGCCGGTAAATACAAGGTTCCACTGCGGGTGCTGTCCAGTTTCCAGGACGGCGAAGGTACGCTGATTACTCTTGAGGAAGACGATGATATGGAAAAGCCTGTAGTTTCCGGGATTGCCTTCAACCGTGACGAAGCGAAGGTGACCATCCTCAACATTCCCGATCATCCGGGTATCGCCTACCGGATTCTCGGCCCCATCAGCGAAGCCAATATCGAGGTGGACGTGATCGTCCAGAACTTCTCTGAAGATGGCTCCACCTCGCTGTCGTTCACCGTCCACCGCAACGACATGAAAAAGGCCGCGGATATACTCGCCAAAGTGGCCCAGGAGCTGGGCGCCAAGAGCACCGTTACCGATGACCGCATCGCCAAGCTGGCCATCGTCGGTGTCGGCATGCGTTCCCACGCCGGTGTTGCCGCCAAGATGTTCAAAGCCCTGGCCGACGAAAACATCAATATCCAGATGATCTCCACATCCGAGATCAAGATCACCGTCGTGATCGAGGAAAAGTACCTGGAACTCGCCGTCAGGACACTCCATGCGGCGTTCGAACTGGAAGAATCGCCCCGGGTAGAGTAATTTATAAACAGTGCCTTATATGTGATCGGTTATGAGGGGTGTTGCTTTATTAACCCATCGGTCCGTTCGATGTTGTTCTGGCGCAAAAGGGTAGGCACAACAAAAACAACCAGTGCCTATTAGGACGCGCAGATGCGCAAGCAGTGTAGGAGCTAAAAACTATGTTGATCTTGACTAGACGTGTGGGAGAGACACTGGTAGTCGGTGACGACATCACCATTACCGTGTTGGGCGTTAAAGGGAATCAGGTCAGACTGGGGGTAAATGCACCCAAGGATGTCTCGGTTCATCGGGAAGAAATTTACCAGCGAATACAGCAGGAGAAGGGCGAGGGCAACCAGTAAAACCGCCTGAACCCCTTTGAATTTCCTCTCGTTATGGTATTATGCCGCCCTCGTTCATGGGGCGGCATTTTACTTTTCATCCTTTGAAAACCGGGTGTTGGTGAGGTGGCCGAGCGGCTGACAAGGTGCGCAGCACTTTGGGCAACCGAAGGTTGATCCCGAAGGGACGAGGAGCGACGCGACGAAGCAAGGCGCTCCCCTGCTAAGGGAGTATAGGCTAATCCCCTATCGAGGGTTCGACAAAACGCGACAGCGTTTTGGACAAGGAGCCGCAGGCGACGCAGCCCCGAAGGGGTGATAACGGTCACAAGCCGTTATCATCAATCCCTCCCGGAGG
>PABE01000044.1 GCA_002702725.1 Porticoccaceae bacterium | reverse complement strand
TGCCAACGATCCGCCAGTCCCGGCTGCATGAGTTACTGCCGCATAACTGGACGCCCGCTGACAAGGTGTGATTACCGGACGGTTACGGTCCGCGTCCCCGTGTGGCGGATGGCTGGGGAGTACCTTGGAGCTCGAGGCGAACCAGGGCGAATGCTGTATCTGGCGCTGTCTTGTCGCGCCTGGTTGCCAGGCCAAAGAGAAAGCCTGGCCGCCTGTCGACACGCACTCCGTTCATGAGCAGATAACTTGCAAAGACTGACTGTTGCCTGGGCAGAAGGAATGACGCAAAACCGACGCCATTGCTCCATGGACAAAGGGGCCCCCGCCTATGAGATGTAACCCATAATTATGCTTCTATCTGGATATTCCCAAAAAACGCCGGGAACAGTGGGAACATGGGAACACACATCACAACACTATGATTATTGGTCTTTTTTCTGTTCCCGTTTTGATTTTTGCTATGTTCCCACGGTGCCTATATCGGGAACAAAGTAGGGGCCCCGGGTGTACCCAATCGGGGAAACTCTTGGTAATCCCTGGTCGGGCCTTCCGGGATACGGTCAGGGCTTCTCATCTTAAAACCCGCGCGGATTTATTTTTAATCTAGGGGGCCGGGGGGGAACGAATGCGGGGAAGGGGGCCTGGTTTGCCTTATTCCGGAACTTCGCTCCGTGGTGGGATATAGAGAACGCCTGTGGTTCCTTCAAACCGTACAACGCCCGTCCGGGTGAAAGCGCGGTGGATGGCCTTCAATGTTGAGACCTGGGCTTCAGGCAGGACACCGTTTACCTTTTCAATACGCTTGATCGTGGAGTGGCCAACACCCGCGTTTCTTGCCAGTTCCATAATGGACCAATTGAGCAGGCCCCTCGCCATCCTGCATTGCGCGCCACTAATAATGTTCACAAGCACCCGTCTTTCGCCTTTTATAAGCCAGAATCATACATCCACGGGCCATTTTGGCCAACAAATGAGACGGAATCTATTGACAGGTTATGTCACCATGGTCCATATTGGCCTATAGAGATGCCGTTGTGGCCTTTCTGACTAATCAGCTACTACCAACCGGGTGATCAACATGACAGAGAAAGAAGCGCTTATTGAAGACGCACGCCAGTTTTTCGAAGAACTCCCCCCAGGCGAGCAGGAAGAAATGATCGGGCTAACGCGCACCCTGATCGACTTTATCAAGAAAAATCGAGGCAAAGGGGAAGCTATAACCCCTGAACAGGCGGCCTCATACGCGCTAGAAGATGGCGCAACGGTAGGGGGGCTGGCATGAAATACCAACACCTGCACAACGTAAATCACGAAACACTGTCCATCGCACTGCAAATAAAGGCCATTACTGAATCGATCGATTCAATCGGAAGAGGAGAGACTCCAGAGGAGCTAAGGCGGGCTCACCTAATTGAGGCTGCAAGAACGCTGTCGATAAAGCTGATCGAAAATACCAACATATCGCTAGACCTTATTGGGGGCGCGCCATCAAACGAGACGGGTTTGGGCGTTATGAATCAAGCTCAACCCGCTGAACACCACGCTGAAAGCATAATCAGCAATCGGCAAGCAGCTTCGAAGCTCGCTTACGCTGCCCTAGAACGCCAGGAAGGGGAGCATTTTTGGGCGGCATTTCTTAGTGACCGGTACGAACTGATCGATCACAAAATATTGTTGTCCGAGAGATCGAGAGACGCCAGTATTTATGTTCGAGAAGCGACCAAGGAAGCATTAAGATTGAATGCTGGCGCAGTCATTTTTGCGCAAAAACGCCGGGTGGGCGACGCTACACCGAGCGATGCCGATTACCTTCTAAACAAAAAGCTGGACGACGCTATGCGTTTAGTGGGTATCGCTGTCTTTGATCACTTCATCTTCGGAACAGGGGAGATAGAAACCCTGTGTTTATCTGAGGAGGACTAAAAATCAGGTGACGGGGCCGCGAATTTACCACGCGATTTATGGCCAATTTTGGAGCCTCTAGGGTGAATCTTCACCGGCCTGGCCGCTCTCGCAGTTGCGTAGGCTTTTTTCTGAGTAATCCGGCAAATTCGCGGCTTAAACTTATTTGGATCAGCCATCATCTTTCACCAACCGAATGGTTTTCCTTCTAAATTCCAACGTTGTCTGCTTGATCGCATCGCTGATAATGTTTTTGTAGTGCGCTTTCATCTCTGCGGAGGGCGCCTTTTCAACAAGCCTATTCACCCACACCTCACCCCAAATACACTCGGCGGTCAGCGGTTCACCGCGGTTCACATGTCCAATCACCAGAAATTGAAACAGCACCACGCACTGCCGGCACCGACCGATATAAACTGGACTTAAACCCTCGTCCGGACTCCGGTTGTCATCGGTGATGACATCGCCACAGCACCGGCACGGTTTTTTACCCAGTGGAATAACCGAATCGTCCATGTCACGTCCCCAGCAAGAGGGCGAACCCTTCAGCGTTCGTCCGTAGCTGCGTTTGTTTCAGCACTTCCCACATCATGGCTTCGAGGTGTGGAGCTAAGCCGTCGCCGTTGACCGTAATCAGCGCATCGCCGCCGTTAATCGCCGCCGCACGGGCGTTAAGCTCGCGTATTTGCGCTTCTGTTAGTTCTTTCTGCAGTGCCAACGCTTCACTCCGGCGATCGTTCTCAAGGTTTAACTGGCGCTCAATGTCAAAGCGGGCGGCCAGGTCCGTGTCGGGGCTGGCCAACAGGCCCAGCACATCGCCGATCAATTCGCCGGTGGACTGTATCGCCACGTTGATTGATTCATAGGCCGCCACAGCACGCTCGGCGCCGGCTTCGATATTGGCAACCTGAATGTCGGTATTGCTGGCCAGCGCTGCTAGGGCATATTTGCCGGCGTACTCCGCCTCGATCTCCGCCAGCCGCTGGGTGGCCTTGGCGGCGGCATCCGTATTGGTCCCCAGCACATTGATGTTATTAATGCTGTCCATAATCGCCGCGTTGTAGCGTTCGTTGGCGCCGCCGGCGGCAATCACGCCCATCTCATAACCGGCCAGGGCGCCTGTTACCTCATCGTAAACGGGCACAATGCCGGTGGTGACGTTGCTCCAGTCCTCGGTGGTGCGGGTAAGCATTTCCGTGGGTACCAGCAGGCTGTTGATAGCGGCTTCTTGTTGGCTGCTGGCTCTCGTTAGGTTTTCAATCGGCACCAACAAGCTATCCAAAGCACGGGTCCGTTCCAATATTCCATCAACTACCGACTGATTACTCAGCCAATCGAATGATCCACTCGCGGACTCCCCGCTTGCCGCAACAGCGGCTAACCCGTCTGTCATATCTGCGAGGGCATCTGCGCTATTGTTTAGCAGGCCGGGAATAGGTTCGATTGCCGATGCTGTATTGGACGACTGCTCTCCGGCTCCAAACATGAAGTCTATGAAGCTGGCGAGACGATCTTCTGTCAGGCCCAACCCTGTCAACACTTCCATGAGGGCAGGGCGGAATTCTGACGCCAGCTTGTACGACCCATAACCGACCGCAGCGGCAAGCCCGGTTGCGCCCAGAGCGCGTGCGAGCCCACCTGCAGATGCAGAAGCGCCGCCAAGCGCACCCACCAGGCCGATACCTTGTCGTATAGTCAATATGGCCAGCAGCCCCTCCAGTGTGGGCAGTATTGCGGTCGCGGCGCCTGCCACGATATTGATCTGTGTGGCAAGACCGCCAAAGTTGCCCGCGGATTTGATGGTTTCTTCGTCCAGGGACTTAATGCCTTTTGACACCTCTACCAGCCAATCAAGCAAAGGCTTGAATGATTCGATTACTCCGGCGGTGAACAGTGACAAACTTTTAAACGCGATACCGGCGGCTTCAATGGCTGTTTTCAGGCCTTCCGCAGTTGTGAGATCCACCTCATCGAATAGCAGGCTGAGCGCATCTTTGACTTCATCCAGGCCATCGGTAAACCCGGAGAGATCGGCTTCCTTGAGGGCGGCGGGCAAATTTTGAGCGATTCGCCTGAACACCTCTTCAAGGTCACCCATACTCTGTTCAACATACTCCACAAGGGGGGCGAGCGCTCCGCCTTCGGCTTCATCCGACAAAGTTCTAAAAATCGCGACTAAAGCTTCCGCCAGGCCGTTGAATTCATCCAGGAGCGGCTTCCCAATCCGGCTTTGCATATTCTCAAATGCAACCGCAACACGGGAGGCAACCACCTCTGCTGCTGATAACCGAATCTCCACCTCTTTCGCTGCACTGCCCAGATATTCGAAGCTGTTACCGGAAATGCGCAGGGTTTTATCCAGCCCCTCGGTAATTGCAATAAATTTGGCAGACTGGTCCAGACCTACAAGTTGCGACGCGAGATAGGTTTTCTGGTTTCCGTCGAGGTTTTCAAAGGCTTCGGCTACATCGAAATAGATGTCTCGCGCGCTACGCAGTTCGCCGTTGGTATCACGTTGAGAAACACCAATGGCCGCCAGGGCCTCCTGAACCGGGGCAGAATCATCCTGCAGACGTAACAGAGAAGTACGCAGCGCGTTGGCCACCTCAGACCCCGACCGGAAAACCTCAATGCCCGGGGTAAGAATACCGACCGTCTCTTCAAGCGAAAGACCTGCGGCTCTGGCAACAGGGCTTACCCGAGAGAAACCAACCAGAAGCTCACCAAGATTGGTGGCGTACTCATTCGAGACTCCGTTAAGGAGATCAATAACACCCGCGGCGTCGCCGGCTTCAAGCCCAAAGCCCTTAATTGCAGCCACTAGCAAGTCTGAGGATTGGGACGCCTCAAGGCCGCCGGCAATAACCAGATCAAGCCCATTCTTGGTCAGCTGGCTAGCTTCTTCTGCAGTAAAACCTGCTTGTTTGAAATTCGCCATCGACTGCAAAACGTCGGTAGCCGCGATTCCATACGCGTCCGAAATGTCCAGCGCCAACGATTCATAGGCTTCAAGGGGTTCTGTGTCGCTAAGAACCTTCTGAAGATCGAGCGCAGCGCTTTGAAACTGCGCTGCCTGGTAGATAGCCGAACCGACAAAAGCCACGCCCAAGCCAATAATGGCAGCCTCAGCCTTGACTGCGCTCGCCGTAAGATCGGCAATAGGCTGGGTTGCACCCTCAACCCCAGAGGCAAACTTTTTGGTATTGCCAAGCACACTATCAACAGCGGCGCCGGTCTGGTCGACACCTCTAAAAATCAATTCAATGACAGATTCAGCGGTGGCCATAAATCACGGCTCCTGTTTGGAGTTTGTTTCAGGGTTCTCGGGTGCGGAGAGGCTTCCAGCGCGGGGTGTGGCAGTAAATTCAATGCCCTCAGAGATGATCGTTAAGGCTTGTTCGAGGTATTTAGTCGCAAGGCCCCGGTCAACGGTTATGCCGTACTGGCTTTCGATAGCCTTGACGACACCGTTGATTGACCGGGCCATGGCCGATTTCACTATCTCCGTCCAGTTGAGCATGGCTGTCAGGACATGTTCATAGTCCAGCAGCTCGCCGTCCTGTTTCATAATTTCCCGGGCTTTCATCGTGGCGTTCATCTCGGCTTCCCACGCCAGCGCCGCGTCGCGCCTGTTTCTGTGCTCCGATGCACTGCGGCCCGCTGCCTCTGTTCGTAGTCGGCTGCAATAGGCCAGAATCCACTCGCGGTAACTGTCACCCGGTGAGAGTGTTCCCATTTCGATATGCTTGGCGGTAGCCTGTCGGGTAATGCCAACCAACGTTGCAAACTCCTGTTGCTTGGCCTCGCTATTGATATCCATCTGTATGCTCTGAACGGATTAGAGAAGGGGAAAATGAGGTGACACCGTCGCGCGCTGTGCCCAAAAAACGCGCCCGGAGGTGTCTCGCCCGCTGCCCTGTGAACGGAGAATCCACCAGACGGGCCCGGTGCGCCTGAAGGCCAACCCAGACGCTTGATTCCTTGTCTACCAAAGCATCTCCTCGGCTTTCTCAATTAGCTCGGAACGCTCTAAGCCCTGGGGCACCGGGGATTTAATTGACACATCCGGCAGACCCTTGCCCAGCATCCGTTGGCAGACCTTGAGCGGGTTATCGAGCTCACCCTGTTGCCAGGCATTGATTGCACAGAGCCGGATTTCGGCGAGAATCGGCAGGGCGGTTTCGTGTAACTTTTGCTCCAGCTCCAGCGCTCTCTCACGCCAGTAGGCGCGGCGGGCTTGTTCGCAGTCTTCCCAGGCGGCGCTGGCGGCGGCCTCTGCCTTGGCTAACACTTGGTAGTCGTTTTGCGATGCCGACTCGCCGGCGGCTTCCACGCGTTCGATTGCAGAGGCGAGGGCAGCCTCGGCCTTGGTCAGAGTTGCAGAGGCGGATTTGTAATTAGGCATTGACCACCCTCACTGCGCCAACACGGCCCAAGGCGGTGACCGCGACATCATAAAAGATATGCCACTCAAGACCCCCGCCCCTTGAAGCGCGGGCGTTTACCGTGAGGGGATCATTTCCCATTGGTTTCATAAGGCCGAGCACGGGGCTTTCTTTCGGGTCTGCCAACAGGTAATAGGTGCCTTCAGTGACAAACGCCGAAGACAGCACCTCAATATTGAGGCCGCATTCCTTGACAATCTTCCTGGCGCCCAACTCATCGGTAGGCGGCACCAAGGCAAAAGCCGCAGCGAGATCACACGCCACGCCGGTTGCAGCTTCCTGGGCGCGCAGTGCGGCCATAGCCGCAGCAACGGAAGCCTCAGTGAGGGCGGCAGAAAGGTCATTGCCAAAGGCAGAATCAAAAATCGGTTGGCCATCGGCCAGGTTTGCGTTGTCCTCAAGCACACCGCAGATAAGCCGGTTGGTAAGTCTGGCGGCGGCCCGGCCCGCCATCGCCCAGGCATCATTGAGCGCGGGGATATTGTCGTTGACGACCATTTCTCTGGATGCAATTACTCGCGCCCCATAAATTCGCAGTTGTGCGGGCAACCCGAGGTGTTCCTCCAGCCGGGTGCCGAGCGGGACTTCGCCTCCCTCTTGCTTCTCGGCTAGTTCAATTTCAAGGTTCTGAATGCGACCGTCGACGGCATTGTAGTCTTTCACTTGAAACGGACTTGCCAACTTCGCCAGCTTATTGTTGGCGACAAATGACCGCTTCACGACTGTGTAACCAGCGCCATTATCGTCAACATCACCAGTGGTCAAACCGCCAGATGCTTCGATTAGGCCCCGCAAAACATTTTTGCTAAAGACTGCGTCCATAGCACCAGGGTTCGCGTGATGTCGGTCTAACACTCCGGCGCGTACCAAGATGGCGTCTGTATAAATTTGCTTCAGGTCGGCATTCATAGTGAGTCCTTGATTAACCATTGATCGCTTGAGTTTGAGACTACCGACACAGCACTGAAAAAAATCGGAATTCTGTTCAGCGGAAAAACTCAACAAATGATGTTGTAAATGCCACGGGCCGTGGTGACGGGGCGTGCACCGCTGGCCAGTGATTCCTTGATGATATGAGTCAGAGCATCGTCGCCGCGTATTTCTACGACACATCGAAGGGTTTTGACCTTGCGGGCAATCTGGCCAGCAGCATCCCAGGTGCTTATTTTCCCATCGCTAACGAGCAGGGCAGCCGCTTTGCGATAGGCTTCATCCCGCGCTGCCCGCCTCCCGGCAGACGTCAGCCCGAGGGCTTCTTCAAGGGGAATTCCTTGCTTATACCGCTTGAAACCCTCGACCAGCCACGCCTCAGCCTCAGCGGGAATTCTGCCGCTTTTATCAATGGCCTGGCTTAGCTCGAGGGGACCGGCCACTGTCAGCTCCGGTCTTGGTCTTCTATTTCGTGATCGTCATCAGCCACCAGGGCGGCATAGTTGATGACGTAGCAATTGACGGGCTTTTTCCCGGCGCCTGGCAACCGAACCTTCTTGGTAAGACGCCCTGCTTCGCGGTCGGTTTCGAGAGCGCCTTTCTCGTATAGCAGGCGTGCTACTCGCTTTGTGTCATGCCCGTCACACATGTCTCGGAAACCATCACGGGTCATGTAAAAGTGGTTTTCCGTTGTGTTTCCGAAAGCGCAATCTTTCTCTTCAATCGTTTTTCGGAACCCCCATCGGTTCCCTGTGCGGGGGCTGTGTTCATCGATGCTGGGATCTTCTCTGTCCCACCTCGAGAAGTTGATTTCGCCGTAACGGGTCAGCATCGTGCGGACGTGATCTAGCGCTTGGCGGTCTTCAAAATCCCCGGTGCCGCCCCGATGGTTTAACCACAAATCAAGGCAGTGTTTGGCGGCCAGGGTGGCGTTCCCGTATTCCCAGCCCGTCAGGCCCGACACAGTGGCAAGCTCGCCGGCCACCGCGACCAGTGCGAACTTATCGGCAGTCCGGCGCACCTGGCCGCTTACATCACGGTCAATCAGCTGGGATCGAATGTTGCTACGCATCTGGTCCACGGTGCTAACAAGCTCGTGCTCTGGCATATTCAGCAACATTTCAATGAACGCCGGCATGGCCGTGCCGTAATACCGGGCGCAATTTGTCAGCAGGTGATTGGAAAAATCAGCGGCGTCCTCGTGTCCATGCAGATCATGGAAAGCCCCATGGGGGCCGGTATCCACGGGAATGTCGATCATTCGTACAGCATGGCCAGCCCGGTATTCGCCTTCGGGCATAAAATCCGATGACGGCTTTTCCGAGGTGGAAAGCACAACAGTTGAATATCTCTCGCCCTCTTGCAGGCTGGCATCGACTTTCCCGCGGGCACGGCCTACGGGATTGCCTATTGTGTACACCATTGTTTGAAAACTTTTAGGGTCGGCACTCCCAAGTTCATCAATGCACAGAAAAAGGTCGCAGAAGGTTTTTAGGAGCGCTTGAAAACCCACGGATGTGGCGTCCCACGAGTGAAGCATGTCGACATAAAGGCCAAGAGTAGACAGCGCCAACTTAAGCAGGGTGGTTTTGCCCTTCGAGCTCGGGCCATAGAAATTGATCGAAAAAGGGCTTTCGCCAGCAATCCTCAGCAACGGGCCACACAGCGCCGACGATACGGCGAATATCGGCAGCGGATTATTTACCAGGTTTTTGGAAACATGGTTTTTCCAGTCGTCTTTATCGCCTGCCATGCTGAGTTTTGGAAAACTACCGCTCTCCATATCACAGACGACCGATGTATCGGACCGATTTATAACCAGAGCCTCTTTTCCTCCGAGAGCGAAGGCTTGCCGATTGTTTATGTAGCCAGCCTTGGTTGCAGATATTCCCTTGGGCAAATTCGCTAGGTCATCGGTGATGAATTGCATGAGCTGGCTTTTTGCGTCGCGGTGATGGCCGGCGTTCCGCAGGTTGTAACCCTTATCCAACAGCAGCCTGACAACACCGCTGGCGCCGTCTGTGGCAAATTGGGTGAGGGGGACAATGCAGGTTTTTGTTTTCCCGTTCAGGTCAACAAATGTGTAAAGGACCGAGTAACCCTTTCCAGATTCGTCGCATAGCAGCATCGTCCGTTCGATTATGTTGCCGGCCCAAACCATCCGCTCGCGCTTAGGGTCCCAGTAATGGAATCCATTTTCATCGACCTTATGCACCTTGCCATTTTCAGGGCGAGCAGAAGGTTTTCCTGCCTGTCCGGCTCCAGTGTCGGCGCTATGTTTCGCGTTTCTTTGGCGACCTTTGCGGACACCTTCCGCCAGCTGCTTCTTCGCTGCCTCTGGCCCAAGCGTTCGCTTTACGTCGTTAATGTCGGCCTTAATGTCAGGCTTGTTCATGTACTATTCTCCGATTTTGGGCACTACTACATAGCCGCCGACGGCCTGAGCGGCGGCTGTTGCTGCGGTGACGCCAGGATTCCCGGGCTTGTCTGCGTCATTGTCTGCGGCGAAGGCGATATCGACGGCTGGCCAGAGCTTTCTGACTGCCTTGGCAACGGGCAACAAATTGCCCGCGTCGATGGCCATTACCGTTGGGCATTGGGTCAGCTCGTGCACGGTGGCAGCCGTGGCGTAGCCTTCAGCCATCCATACTGTTTTTCGCCGTTTTGAGGCGCGTGGCGCGGTTCCGAGTAGGTGGAAAGTGGCCTGCTTTCGGCTGCCCCTGAAAAACGATTTGGTGCCAGAGGGAAAGATCAGCTGTACGGACCACAACTTCCGGTCGATATCCCTGAACGGCACGGCGAGGGTTCCCGGCTTGATATAGCGAAACGAGTAGGGGACCTGTTCCGGATCCGCCCCCTGGTACTGCCGGTGCGCAGTGAAGAACGCGTCCACATCGGCCCGTGAGGTATGAATCTGCCAACCGGCGCTGGCCTTATCCATCACCACCAAGACGCTCCGGCGCGCAAAATACAGCCCGTGGGCGCG
>PABE01000043.1 GCA_002702725.1 Porticoccaceae bacterium | reverse complement strand
GGTCAGCGCCTCGACGTCGGTCTTGTCGGGATCGAACGTGACTTTCGCCCAGCCCACGCCGTCGCCTTCGTATTTCGCCTCGGCCTCGATCACCCCGGGCACCTTCTCCAGGGCCTTGCGCATGGTGATAGGGCACATGTTGCAGGTCATGTTCTCCACATCGAGGGTCACGGTCCGGGTCTGCGCCTGTTCAGCGGCCGCCGCCACGTTGGTGGACAGTGCCAGGGTGAATCCGGACAGGCCGAGCAAGGCGGCCAGCAGAATGTTGCGAAACATGGATGCGGTCTCCTTTGTCGATGGATAATCAATCAGCCCAGCAAGCTCGGGCCGTACCAGGGGAAGGCGACAAGCGCGGCCAGGATCACGGTGACGATCCAGAAGATGATGCGCTGATTGCGACGCGTAACCGGGTTGGCACAGGGCTTACCCGCCTCGCACACCTCGGGTACGAGGTAGAGTTTTCGGAATGCCAGCCCTAGGAACAGCAGCGTCACGGCGATGAAAATGGGCCTGTAGGGCTCCAGCGCGCTGAGATTGGCGATCCAGGCGCCGCCGATGCCGAGCATCAGCAGGACGAAAGGACCGACACAGCACAAGGACGCACCGATGGCCGCCAGCGCCGCCAGAATCAGGGAGCTGTTTTTGCTCGCGGCATGTTCCGCCATGGGTTTCTCCTCAATCATTCCACCTTGGCTCAAAGCATAAACGCCGTACCCAAGTACGGAGTCAAGCACCTGGTGGACAATTCCGGACGGACAGAAAGGGCCACAATTAACGCTTGACCTGGAGTTGGCTCCAGGCTGTAGGCTTCTTTCAAGTCTAATTTTCCCGGCATGTGAAACCTGGAGGTGGCTCCAGATTGCCAAATGTTGAGTGGATATGCCTGGAGAGGAATATGAGGAAATGCAGACCCGTCGCGAAGGCGGCCAAGTGGTCGCACCGCGGCGCCACCATGATGACCGTGCTTCTCAGCGGTACCGCCTGGGCGCACGACCCAATTTTCGGCTTGGGGCCACACGTCCTGTACAAGGGGGGCGTCGAGGTGCATCTGGAGGCCGAGCGTGACAAGGCCGGAAGCGATCGCGAGGATGCGGCCGCCGCGGAGTTTACTTATGGATTGACTGGAGATTGGGCGGCGGGCATCGAGCTGCCCTACGCCCGGGTGCAGGAAGACTCGTCAAGCGCTAGGGGCAGGGGTGATATCGGCCTGTTTACCAAGTACCGCTTCTGGCGCCAAGACACCCTCGGCGCCCAGGAAAGCGCCGCTGTGCTGCTCAAGGTCAAGACCGACACCGGTAACGACAACGCCACGCCAGCGCTCGGGACCGGCACCACCGACACGATCCTGGGTCTGACATACGGCTACGAGAGCATCAAGTGGTACCGCTGGGCAAGCCTCCGCTACCGCCGCAATGGCGAGAATGAGGCTGGCCTGCATCGCGGCGACAAGATTCTGTTCGATCTGGTCGGCGGCTGGCGGCCTACGCCTCCCAGCTACTATGAACCCGATACCGTGTGGCTGTTGGAATTGAACGGCGAATACGGCAGGCGCGCCGAGTTGAACGGTATGGAGCTGGCCAACACCGGTGGCACCGAATGGTTCCTGTCGCCGGGCATCTTCTGGACCAAGCGCAACTTTGCGGTCAAGGCCGGGGTGCAGATCCCCATTGCCAGTGATCTGGATGGCAATCAGGAGGAAACCGACTATCGCGCCAAGCTGACGCTCGAATGGCATCTGTAAGTCGAATGATGGACCTGGATAAAACCAAAAGGTGATGTGATGAAACGTTATTTAATCGTACCGCTGCTGTTGCTCTGGAGTCTGGCGACGCTTGCCGCGGGCACGCAATACGTCATGCGTGTGGACGGGCTGGCCTGTCCCTACTGCGCCTATGGCATCGAGAAGAAGCTGAAACAAATCGATGGCGTGGAGAAGATCGATGTCGATCTGGAAAAGGGTCTGGTCACGGTGAACGTGCGCGAGGGGGTGGAGTTCACCGAAGCGCAGATGAAGCAGCTCTTCAAAGACGCGGGTTTCACTTTCCGCAGCATGGAGAAAAAGACGCTATGAGTGGGACGGACTCCTACCGGCGCGAGCGCGGCGTCAGCTGGCTGACGCTGTTCACTTCCACGGGAACCCTGATCTGTTGCGCCCTGCCGATCACCCTGGTGACGCTGGGGTTGGGTGCGGCCGTAGTGTCGCTTACCAGCACGTTTCCGTTTCTGATCGTGCTGAGTCAGCACAAGATCTGGGTGTTCGCCTTCTCAGGTGCCATGTTGGGCGTTTCCGGTTGGTTGCTCTACCGGCCCGGACAGGTCTGCCCTACCGATCCGGAACTCGGGCATCTGTGCAACCGAACCCAAACCTGGAACCGCCGCATCTACTGGACCTCGGTGGTGATCTGGGGCATCGGCTTCTTCGCCGCCTACCTCGCCCTGCCGCTACGCCTCTGGCTGGATACATGAAGCCCATGTACCACATACTCCGGGCGCTTGACCTGGAGTTGGCTTCAGGTTATAGATCAGCTGAAAATGTATGCATGACTCCCCCACATGACTGACGGGGTCCGGCATGACCACCATGGTTGAAGTGTTCACCTCCCCGGGTTGCAGAGTATGCGGCCGAGCCAAAACGCTATTGCGTGAAATTGCAGAGCAGGTGGGCTGCGACCGGATTCATTGGCGGGCGATCAACGTGCTTGAAGAACTGGATTATGCCGTTGATCTCGGCGTGTTATCCACTCCCGCCATCGCCATCGACGGTGAGCTCATTTTCACCGGGCTGCCGCCGATGCATGCATTGCGCGCCGAGCTGGATCGCCGACTCGCGATAGAAACCTGATGAGGGGTACTCCGTCATGAATGTTTCTTCATCTTCATCATCAGCCAGGGACCATACAGTGCGCAGGAAGGCTGACGATAAGCGCCCGGAATACCGGATCGGCGACGTAACCCGCCTGACCGGCCTTTCCGCCGACACATTGCGCTACTACGAGAAAATCGGCCTGCTGCCCTCGATCGCCCGCACCGCTTCCGGCATACGTATCTACACCGACAAGGACATCTCGCGACTGCGCTTCATCCAGCGAGCACAGAAAATGAACTTCAGCCTCGCCGAAATCGCAAGTTTGCTCACAATGCGAGAGGCCCCGCAACGCGCCCGCAACAACGTACGGGAATTGACTTCCATGAAGCTGGAGGAGATCGAGGCACGCCTTAAAGACATCAGGACCCTGCGTAATGAGCTTCAGCTCCTGCTCAATCTCTGCCGGACATCAGACGCGGGTTGCCCCATTATCGAGTCGCTCGACCGACACGAAAACCGCTAGCCGGTCCGCACTTCTGCCGTCCACGAGCCGACGCCGGGTCCGGCCCCGGCACCCAGCCATACTGGCGGTAAAGGGCAGATTGCGAAACTGCCGATTTCGTTATTACGAATGGTTTTCGTTTACATTTGATCCCGGTTTGTTACACTCCCCCTCTCGGGAGTAAGAAAAAACGGAAACCACAATGGCATTTCACATTAAATTTCAATATGTTGTCTCTATGGCGCTGCTGCTCGCCATGCCACCAGCCATGTCCCATGGCCTGCAACGCAGTGTGTTCCAGCAACCGGACGATTTCCTGCAGGAGGCATTTGCAGGCCATGTGCCTGATTCGCGGATTATCTGGATGATCGGCGATATGGCCAAGAAATACGAGGAAATCACCGGCCATTCATCGCCACGCATACGTGTTCCCTATTGGAGGGACGGGCAGCGATCCATCTGGATACTTGAAGAACACATAGCCGACGCCCCTGCGAAACTTGGCATCATTATTCGTGATAATAAAATCCAGGCGATACATGTTCTCGCGTATCACTCCAGGCATGGACGTGATGTAATTACCCCATGGTTTCTGGATCAATTCAACGGCGCCTCCCTCAAAGGTCCGGAACAAAAGCTGGATACGGAAATCAAAGATATATCAGGCATAGGCGAGCCTGTGCAGGCCATGGCGGATCTCGCTCGGGCTGCACTCTATCTCAATGAAGAATCGAGGCTAAAACACGCTACCCTGGACTAGCCTGACGCAGTGATGCGGCTGCGGATCATCTTAGGGGCTTGAGAGTCGGTTGTACTAGTGGTCCATGCGGGAAGTTGGGTAACGCTCAGAGCCTCGCAAATGGGCCAGGACAAGGCGCACTTCGCAGGGAATGGCGCGCCCTTTCCAAGAAGTGCAACGCGGGATTGGCCTATTTGCGAGGCTCCCTGCGGGCCGGCCCACAAGCCGGTTTGGCGGTGTTGCGCTCACTTGAATTGGCGACGGCCAGTCCTGCGTTCGCGCGCCTTGCCAAACCGGCTTGTGGACCGGCTGAGCATTACCGGACTTCCCGCATGGACCACTAGCCCTCGGGAGAATCAGGATACCCTTAACGACAGAAAAGAGCTGTCTGATTGATGAGGAGAAACATGCTGACTACAAGAATCTTTGCCACTCTTGCCGTGACAGCCGTACTCGTTCTGCCCCCCGCCCTGGCGGCGGAACAACTGGAACGGCTGATAGTGCACAAGAGCCCCACCTGCGGTTGCTGCGGCAAGTGGATAGATCACCTGGAGGCAAACGGCTTCGCCGTCACCCCGGTCGATGTGGCGGATCTGGGCGAGGTCAAACGCGAACATGACATCCGGCCCGCCTACCGTTCCTGCCATACCGCGGTAGATGAACAGTCGGGTTATATATTCGAAGGCCATATACCGGCCAGGATCGTCGCCCGGTTCCTTTCCGATCCACCGGAAAATGCCAGGGGGCTAACCGTACCCGCGATGCCGGTAGGCAGCCCCGGGATGGAAGTCGGCGACAAGTTCATGCCCTATGATGTCCTGGTCCTGGAGGAGGACGGTGGCACCCGGATCTACGCCCAAGTCAACAGACAGGAAGATCAATACTGATATCCTGATATGAAAGGCGGCTGCAATCGCCCTTCCGTCCATCCACCACCACAAGCTGGGGATCGATCTGTTCTAGAAAACGCCAGTCAGGGCGCCATTCGGATGGTTTCAGCCGCCATCAGCGAAAACCTGGTGGCGCCTCGCGGCGGATACCGTATCAGGGGCGTTTCCGGAAGAGCGCCTCATCGAGATGTCGCCCCGAGGTGAATGGGAGAGCACGTTGGACAGCGCCTCCATATCATGAACCCTTATCCATCGCGCCTTGGCCGTCACCAGCTTCCTGTCCTGGAGACGGCGCAAGGCTCTCGAGAAGGACTCCGGCGCCATCCCGAGCCTTGACGCCAGCACCGATTTCGTAAACGGCAATTCGACCAGGGCCTCGGTGCCGGTCTGTTCTGCAGCTCGATAAAGCAGGAACGAGGCCACCCGCTGCAACACGCTGTACCCGCTGGCATACTTGATATCCCTCACCAAGGCATCGAACTGATGGCTCAGACATTGGGCCAGCGCCAGACCGAAACGGGCATCGATACGACTGACCTTGTGCACCGTGTCGCACCCGACGGTCAACAACTCCACCCGGGAAATCGAACGGGCATCATAGAGAAGAGGGCGACAGGATAAAATTTCTGCCTGGCCGAACGTCTTCCCTTCGCCGAGCATCGCGATGACCTTCTCCTGGCCGTGCTGCGAATAGATCGACAGCTTGACCAGGCCCGACCGGATCAGCAGGATGCCTCTGCTGTACTCACCCGCGCAGGCGATGTGTGAGTCCGGGCCGTATGAACTGAGCTGCGAACCGGCAACCAGTTGTTCAATGCTCCGCTCGGAAAGCGGGCTGAACAGCTCGGCCCCTCGCAGCATTTCTGCCTTATCAATCTCTTTCATCACGGTTTCACCTGAAGATCGGATAGGCTCCGGGTCCACGATGCGTAAAATCAACCCAGCAGGATCGGAGCTGTGCACACCAACCCTGGTCTGGACGATTCAACAGCCGCCATAGCAAACTTGCTGCAAGTTCAGAACAGACAGCGTTGCGCATATTGTTTCAGCGCCCTGGCCCCGGGGCTGCGGGCGGCAAACAGAAGCGGCGCGACAAGGGCCCTGCCCACTGCGTCAGCAATGGTGTCAATGCAATGCTGAGGATAATGGTGGCAAGTATCACCTGCAGGATGGCATCGGACAGCATCCCCTCCGCGGCACCGAGCGTTGCCAGTAGCAGACCGAATTCGCCGCCCTGGGACAACAGGATCCCTGTATGCATGGCCGTACGCCTTGGCACGCCCAGCAACCGACCAAGCAGGGTCGTGGTCAGCGTCTTGAAGGTCAACAGAATCACCAGTGCCAGCGCCACCCATGGCAACCAGCGCGCGACTGCCTGCAGATCCAGCATCATGCCGATGACCACGAAAAACAACCCAAGCAGGACATCGCGGAACGGGCGGATCTGCGCCTGCAACTGCTGACGGTATTCCGTCTCCGCAAGCATGGCGCCGGCCAGAAAGGCACCCAGAGCCAGTGACAGGCCGGCGTACTCGGTCACCCAGGCGGCCGCGAGCGAGAACAGCAATGCCGACAAGGTGAACAGCTCCTCGGAACCGTAGGCCACGATGCGGTGAAACAGCGGCCGCAGTAGCCAGCGTCCCACTGCCAGCATCAGCGCAATTACGACACCCCCCTGGAGCAGGGCTTTGCCGGCAGCCAGCCAGGCCCCGCCCTGCGTGTCTCCGCCCAGTACCGGAATCAGGATCAGGAAAGGCACCACTGCCAGATCCTGAAAGATCAGCACGGAGATCGCGAGTCGTCCGTGCGGCTGCCTGAGTTCCCCCCGACGGCTCAATTCCCGGGTGACCACCGCAGTCGAGGACAGGGCCAGCGCCCCGCCCAGGACGAAGGCCCCGGCCGGGCTCACGCCGCCCCCCCAGGCCAGCAACCCCCCGGCGGCTGCGGTCGCGGTGACCTGGGCCCCGCCCAGGCCGAAGACGGACTTGCGCAGAGTCCATAGTTGCGGCACTGAGAATTCCAGGCCGATAGTGAACAACAGCAGCACCACACCGAACTCGGCCAGAAAGTGCAGATCCTCGGTGTGCGGCAGCCAGGCCAGGCCGTGCGGGCCAACCGTCACCCCAACCAGCAAGTACGCTAACAGGGCTGGCAGTTTCAGGCGTTCGAATGCAGCCAGTCCGACAACGGAGGCGGTGAGCAGAATGATCACGCCATTGAGAACGGAGTGCTCCATCCAAGGGACTCAGGCACACCCGCCACAGCGTTGGCGATACCGTATCCGGGCCCGACAGTGCAACGGGCGGCAGCAGCCGCCCTCGGCAACTGCACAGTCGCGTCGCGCAGGAATCGGGCTCAAGGACGGATGTAGCGCAGCGTCAACTCTTCCTTGCCCTCACGATCGGGCTCATACACGCTGATCTCGATTTCATATTCGCCGCTCTCCGGCATGGCAAAATAATTGCCATAGGTCACACCGCCGGTGGTCGCCATCCGCTCCAGCGGCTTTTCCTGTTCAGAACCGCCGAGCAACCGTCCCGACTCTACCTCCGCGATGACGGTGGCATTGGTCACCCGGGCGTTGCCCGCCTTGCGGTAAATCGCAACCATCACGTGTTGAGAGTCCGCATGTCGATTCTCCGCACCGCCATGCAGATCCTTGTCGCCATCGACCAGCACCGGCTTTCTATTGATCAGACTGGCCGGCACGACACCGAGATAGGCCCGGTAGCTCGAAGATTCCACCTCCCAGCGGTTGCCGTCTTCCTCGGCGGCTGTGAGTCCAGGCGATAACAGCACAGCGAGCCCAAGGGGGGCGAACAGGGTAATGGCGCGTAAATTTTGTTTGGACATTGCAAAGACTCCTGTTATTTATCAACGAGAGGCCGGGTTCAGCGCATCATATCCATCATGTGGCGATGCATATCGATGCGGTTCATGAGTTCATCATGGTGGCCGTTCTTCCCCATATGCCCACCCATCTTCTGGTCCATGCCCATCGATTCTGTGGCCTTCTCCATCAGGTCCTCGTGTTCTCGCAGCAGCGCCTTACGTTTACGGACGTCTTCTTCGCTTATGACCTGCTGCCAGTGTTGCTGCATGCGCTCTCGCCACTGTTCATCGGTTAATGTTCTGTCCTGGGCTGCCTGAGCGCTGGAAACAATGGCCAACAGCAGGGCCGCGCCCATGAGTTTGTGAAAATAAGGATGGTTCATGAGTTACCTCCTGCCTTTAAAGTACATATCGCGATAATCACTGTCCGGAAACCACTGCCATCTGATGCCCCTCGCCTGCCGGTAGATCGATGGTTGCCACAACCTTCAACGATTTCTGATCAACGACCCATATCACCGGCTGCTTACGGCTCGACATATACAACTGGCCCGTGCCGGGAATGGTATTCAGATGATAGGGTGCGGGCGTCAGAGACACTGAGCGCTTGTCACCGGTTGCGGTATCGATCGCGGTCAGGGTCTCGGCCTGCTTGCTGCTTACAAACAGGGTCTTGCCATCATCGCCGATATCGAGCCCATGCACGCTGGGGCCGACCTCGTAGGTCTTGATCACCTTGCCACTGTCAATGGCCACTGTCGAGACGGTGCCCGCGCGTGGATTGGTCACATGGATGGTGTCTTCCTCAGGCGAAAACACCATGTGCTCAGGGGCCGGTCCCGCCTCGAGGTTGCGCAGGGGCTCCCATGCCTTCAGGTCGATCTCGGTAATGGTGCCGTTGCCGCTGTTGCTGACATAGGCACGGGCCCCGTCCCGGGTCACGAGGGTATAGTTCGGACCCGGCCCCGTGGCGATACGTCGCACGATCTGATTGCTGTTCATATCCAGTACGCTGATGTCGCCCCGTGACGCGTGAGTGGAAATCACATAACGCCCATCCGGCGTCACCGCCTCATGATGCGCCCAGCCGGCCACAGGTATGGTCAACATGACATGCCCATGGGCAGGATGAATCAGGTACAGCTTGCTGGTAGGCGTATCGTGGGAGGCGCCGGCTGGCGGC
>PABE01000042.1 GCA_002702725.1 Porticoccaceae bacterium | reverse complement strand
GACGATGATCAGACCGTCCACACAATGGCCGAACGCCGGATCAATGTTGAAAGCGGCAAATTGCACGCCATCCCCGTCACAGATTTCCGGGTACTGTTTGTACAGCGTCGGTACCGACAGATCCATATGGGACAGCATGTTTTTCAGCTGCGAAAACTCTGCTTTGTAGTCCACCCCGGGAAACAGTTCGGCGAGTTCCGATTGACGGTGGGGCGAGATGGTGTACGCCTGGCGGGCCTGGGCCAGCAGCTCCCGGCTCGGGAAATGGGTGGAATAGAAGTAAACCAGCATTTCCATCGCCTTTTTGGGGTAGCTGTTACTGATCGAGACCGGGCCGAAAAGGTAACGGTATTGGGGGTTCCTGCGCAGGAAAGCGCCGATGCCGAACCACAGATAGTCGAGGCTGCGCTTGCCCCAGTATTTCGGCTGGACAAAACTGCGTCCCAGCTCAAGACCCTGTGTCAGATAGGGGTGTATGGGAGCTTCAAAATGGAACAGGGTGGTTGAGTACAGACGCCCTTCGCCGAGCTGTTCAGCACTTTGGGCGGCGTCGCAGAAACGATAGGCGCCGGCGATTTCCAGGGTCTGATCGTCCCACAGAATCAGCTGAAAGTAATGTGGGTCGTAGCGATCAATGTCGCGCCGTTGTCCTGTGCCTTCGCCGACGGCGCGAAAGGTCAGTTCCCGAAGGCGGCCGATTTCGCGCAGGATAGTGGAGTCGGGTTGATAGCGATACAGATAGATGTGTTTGCCGTCGGCGGTTTCCCCGAGGTGCTCGCACAGTCGAATTTCTTCCCGCAATTGCAGTGGGTCCTCCGGCCGGGCGATGGCGGCTTCCGTGCTGAGCACGGGCTCCTTGTCCTGGCCGATGCGGTAGACATGTCGCCGGAAGAGTTGCGCCTTTTCGCGAATGGGAACGTTGACCCGCTGATAACTGTCGTAGCTGATCGGCTGGCCGATGCGGATATCGACACAGTTTCGCGCATGTTTGAACATCTCCCGCACCAGCCATAGTGTGGAGACCGGGCGGGCGAGAAAAGACAGGGCGTAGAAAAAGCCGGAGTTGCGACCGTCCACGAACAGGGGCACGATCGGCGCGGCACAGGTGGCGGCGATGCGCAGAAATCCCGGCTGCCATTTTCCGTCCCGCACGCCTTTGGCGCACAGTCTCGAAACCTCGCCGGCGGGGAAAATGATCAACGCGCCATCACTTTTAAGATGCTGCTGAATGGCTTCCAGGTTTTTGCGAGGGGTATTGCCACCCATGTTGTCCACCGGCAACAGGAGTGGCTTCAAAGGGTCTACAGCGCCAAGAATATCGTTGGCGACGACTTTGACATCGGGTCGAATTTCTCGGATCAGCTTGACCAGCGCAAGCCCATCGAGGGAGCCGATCGGGTGATTGGCAATAATGACCACTTTGCCACGGGTCGGGATACGTTCGCGTTCGTTGTCGCGGGTGGTATAGCTGAACTGGAAGTAATTCAGTACCTGCTCGACGAAATCGAATCCGCGCAGGTGGGGATAGGCTTGGGCGAACTGCTGAAACTCCTTCTCGTGACAAAGCAGGCGGAGAATTTTGACCAGGGGCCTGGCCAGGATGGGACGTTTGTGCCAGAAATCCGGGTAACGATCCTGGACAAAGGCTTCGATATTGAGCATAGGGTTCTCCGCGACGTTGCGGTGAACCCTAGCTCAGCTGTTTGACAGTTCTATGACCAAGTCCGTTGCGATGTCAACGGCGGTAATCGGTGGTCCGCCTCACTTCACATGCCCCAGGTGTTTTTGGACAATTTGCAGCGTGGGTTTGAACAGCTTTGGCGTTGAGGCGACGATATGCCCATTATCCATATAGTCATTGCCTCCCTGGAAGTCGCTGATCATGCCCCCGGCTTCTTTAACCAGCAGTACACCCGCAGCGATGTCCCAGGGTTTGAGGTGCATTTCCCAGAACGCGTCGAAGCGACCCGCCGCCAGGTAGGCGAGGTCGAGGGAGGCGACACCGAGACGTCGAATACCGGAGGATTGTTCGGCGAGGGTGCGAAAACTTTCCAGATAGGCTTCCATGTGGGCTATGGACGGCATGTTGAATGGAACGCCGGTGGCAAACAGCGACCCCTGCAGGGTGGTGCGCCCGGTGACCCGGATTCGGCGGCCGTTGAGCATGGCGCCGCGGCCCCGGCTGGCGGTGAATTCTTCCTGCTTGATCGGATCGAAAACGACACCGTGTTCGGGACGACCCTTGTAAAGGCAACCGATGGACACGGCAAAATGGGGAATGCCGCGGATGAAATTCGTCGTGCCGTCCAGGGGGTCTATGATCCAGGTGTAGTCACTGTCGGGATTGCCCAGGTAGCCGGACTCTTCGCCGAGGATGCGGTGATCGGGGTAGGCCTTGAGCAGCTGGCTGATAATTTCCTGCTCGGAGGCTTTGTCTATGTCAGTGACAAAATCGTTGCGGCCTTTCTCGTCGATCCGAATCAGGTCGGTGCGCTCCATGGCGCGGACAATTTTGTCACCAGCACTGCGGGCGGCCCGCAGCGCGATATTTACCATCGGTTCCATAACAATTTAAAAGAGCTTGGAGAAGGCCGGCGATTGTACCAGAGTCACCGCCTGCGGTGGTAACGGGACGGTTGGGAATTGCGCCGGGCTCTTGGTAGAATTCCCGCCCCCCTGAATTCAGTCGGAACCGCTAAATGACCAGCTCTATTCGTGTCGTGCTCGTCGATACCACCCACCCTGGCAATATTGGCGGCGCGGCGCGGGCCATCAAGAACATGGGGTTGTCCAGCCTGTACCTGGTTTCGCCGCGGGAGTTTCCCGCCGATCGTGCGCTTTGGCGGGCGGCCAATGCCGCGGACGTTCTCGACAATGCCGTGGTGGTTGACACCCTGGATGAGGCCATCGTCGGCTGTGGCCTGGTTATCGGCACCAGTGCCCGGGATCGCCGCATTCCCTGGCCGTTGCTGGATCCGAGGGAGTGTGGCGAGCGGGTCGTTGCTGAATCCGCACACCATCCGGTGGCGCTGGTCTTTGGCCGCGAAGACCGCGGGCTGACCAACGAAGAGCTGCAAAAATGTACATACCATGTCCATATTCCTGCCAACCCGGAATACAGCTCATTGAACCTCGCCGCCGCCGTTCAGGTGATCACCTACGAGGTGCGCATGGCGATGCTGCAGGTAGAGCAGGGCAAGATCCCCCTTCAGGAGTGGGATATGCCGCCCGCCCGGGTAGAGGATATCGAGCTTTACTTTCAGCATCTTGAGCAGGCGCTCGTGGATATCGGGTTCCACGACCGCGACAATCCCCGCCAGACCATGGCCCGGCTCCGGCGCCTTTACAGTCGGATTCGCCTTGATGAGATGGAGCTGTCTATTCTGCGTGGCGTACTGACCGCCATCCAGAATGTCGCCTTCCGGCTTGCCGGGGAAAAGGGTAAATCTGACTGAGTTTGTAGGGTTTTATACTTGACTAAAAAAGTCGGATATTGAATAATTCCCTGTCGCCCGAAAATACAGGATTACAGTCATGCGATTGACCACCCGGGGCCGCTATGCGGTGACGGCCATGCTCGATTTGGCACTACACGGGCAATCTAAACCCATCAGTCTGGCCGATATCTCCCAGCGCCAGGAAATTTCCCTGTCCTATCTGGAGCAATTGTTCGCCAAGCTGCGTCAGAACAAGCTGGTCGCCAGTGTTCGCGGGCCCGGTGGTGGTTACCGCTTGAGCCGGCCGGGCAGCGAGATCAATGTGGCGGAAATTATCGATGCGGTGAACGAAAGCGTCGACGCCACCCATTGTGGCGGCAAGGGCAACTGTCAGGGGGGCGAGGTATGCCTTACCCATCATCTATGGGATCAGCTGAGCCACAAGATTCACGGTTTTCTGAGCGATATTTCCCTCGCCGAGCTGACCTCCAGCGAGCAGGTCATGCTGGTCAGCCAGCGCCAGACGGCCGCTCAGCACCTTGCCGACGCCGATGACGGCGACGAGGTCATCACACGATCGGGCAGTGCCTGAGTCGAATACGGCGTCGACTGTTTGATGAAACTGCCCATCTATCTCGACTATGCGGCCACCACACCGGTCGATCCTCGTGTTGCGGAAAAAATGACCCGCTTCCTCACCATGGATGGGGTTTTTGGCAACCCCGCGTCACGGTCCCACAGCTACGGCTGGCAAGCGGAGGCGGCGGTAGAGGAGGCCAGGGGGCAAGTGGCTGCGCTGATCAATGCCGACCCGCGGGAGATCGTCTGGACATCCGGCGCCACCGAATCCGACAATCTCGCCGTCAAAGGTGTCGCCCATGCCTGTCAGGCCCGGGGCCGGCATCTTGTGACCTCGGCTATTGAGCACAAGGCGGTGCTCGACAGCTGCCGGCAGCTGGAGCGGGAAGGCTTTGAGGTGACCTATGTATTGCCGGGCTCCGATGGCATTACCTCGCCCGAGGCGGTGTCAGACGCGCTGCGGGATGACACCGTGCTGGTCTCGGTCATGCATGCCAACAATGAAATCGGCGTCATCAACGATATCGAGGCCATCGGCGCGGTGTGCCGGGAGAGAGGCGTTTATTTTCATGTTGACGCCGCCCAGAGCGCCGGGAAAGTGGCCCTCGATTTGCAGTCTCTGCCCGTTGACCTGATGTCGTTTAGCGGTCATAAAATTTACGGTCCCAAGGGCGTTGGTGCGCTCTATGTACGGCGTCGTCCCCGGGTGCCCGTGGAGGCGCAAATGCATGGCGGCGGGCATGAGCGGGGCATGCGTTCGGGGACGCTGCCGGTACATCAAGTCGTCGGTATGGGCGAGGCGTTTGCCCTGGCTGGCGAGACGATGGAAACGGAAAATTGCCGGGTCCTCGGGCTGCGCCACCGACTGTGGGAGCGTATCCGCGGCTTGCCCGGTATCCGGTTGAACGGCCATCCGGATCGCCGTCTGAGCGGCAATCTCAACGTCAGTTTTGCCGATGTCGAGGGCGAGTCCCTGATGATTGCCCTCAAGGATCTTGCAGTCTCCTCAGGGTCTGCCTGCTCTTCAGCGAGTTTCGAGCCGTCCCATGTCCTTCTGGCGCTGGGTCTTGATGTCGAGATGGCTCACAGTGCCATTCGATTCAGTCTGGGGCGCTTTACGGATCAAGAACAGATAGAATTCGCCGGTGCCCAGATCGTGCAGGCAGTCGAGCGCCTGCAGGGTTTGTCCGTGTCCCGAGGGGGGCGATGACGCCGGTTTTCGCTTCCGGGATAAAAGTTGACTGTTTTGCTAGGTTATTCGATAATGGCCGGTACTGAGCCGAGCCGGAAACCCTTTACTTTAGAGGTTTCAACGGCGGTTCTACACACTGAATCAGGTCGTAGACTATGTCTCAAGAACACATTGCAGGATTGATCAAAAAGGAATACTCAGCGGGTTTTTACACCGAGATTGAGTCCGATACCCTGCCCCCTGGCCTCAATGAAGAGGTCATTGCGTTCATTTCAGCCAAGAAAAACGAACCTGAGTGGATGCTGGAGTGGCGCCTCAACGCCTACCGGGCGTGGCTCACCATGGTTGAGCCGGAATGGGCCCACGTTCACTATCCCAAGATGGATTATCAGGCGCTCTCTTACTATTCGGCACCGAAAAGCTTTGCCGACCGGCCGAAAAGCCTGGACGAGGTAGACCCGGAACTGCTGCGTACCTACGAGAAGCTGGGGATTCCCCTCCACGAGCAGGAAATGCTCGCCGGTGTGGCGGTGGATGCGGTCTTTGATTCCGTGTCAGTGGCGACCACATTCCGGGAGAAACTGAAGGAAGAGGGCGTTATCTTCTGCTCCATCTCCGAGGCGGTGCACGAATATCCCGACCTGGTCAAAAAGTACCTGGGCAGTGTCGTACCCCAGCGGGACAACTATTTCGCCGCCCTGAACAGTGCGGTGTTCAGTGATGGATCCTTCGTCTACATCCCGAAGGGGGTCCGCTGCCCGATGGAATTGTCGACCTATTTCCGTATCAACGAATCCAAGACCGGCCAGTTTGAACGCACCCTGATCATTGCCGACGAGGGCAGCCATGTCAGCTACCTGGAAGGCTGTACCGCCCCGATGCGCGATGAAAATCAGTTGCACGCTGCGGTGGTGGAGCTGGTTGCCCTGGACAACGCCACCATCAAATACTCGACGGTGCAGAACTGGTATCCGGGCGATGAGGAGGGCAAGGGCGGTATTTATAACTTCGTGACCAAGCGGGGGCTGGCCCATACCAATGCGCGCATTTCCTGGACGCAGGTGGAAACCGGCTCGGCGGTTACCTGGAAATACCCGAGTTGCATCCTGCGTGGCGATAACAGTATCGGTGAGTTCTACTCGGTGGCGCTAACCAACAATTACCAGCAGGCGGACACCGGGACGAAGATGATTCACCAGGGCCGCAATACCCGCTCAACGATTATCTCCAAGGGGATTTCCGCCGGCAGGAGTTCAAATGCTTACCGGGGGCTGGTTCATATCGGGGCCGGCGCAGAGGGTGCCCGAAATTATACCCAGTGCGATTCTCTGCTTATCGGCGATCAGTGCGGCGCCCATACCTTCCCCTACATAGAAAGCAAGCATCCCACCGGCGTTATCGAGCACGAGGCATCGACGTCCAAGGTCAGTGATGACCAGCTGTATCTGTGCCGTCAACGGGGGATCGATACCGAAAAAGCGGTATCGATGATTGTTAACGGCTTTTGCAAGGAAGTGTTCAAGGAGTTGCCCATGGAGTTCGCCGTGGAAGCGGGCAAGCTACTTGAAATCAGTCTTGAAGGGGCGGTCGGCTGATCGTCGTCCGGCCAGTCCAGGGGGGCGTCGTCGCCTCCGGTTATTTGTGAAAAGAGTATTTATTCATGTTGTCGATTGAAAATCTGCAGGCCCGTATCGAAGCGGAAGACAAGGCGATCCTCAAGGGTCTGAACCTTCAGGTCAATCCGGGGGAGGTTCATGCCATTATGGGGCCCAATGGTTCCGGCAAGAGTACCCTCGGCCACGTGCTCGCCGGGCGGGAGGGCTATCAGGTCACCGACGGGCATGTCCATTTTCTGGGCAAGGATCTCCTCGCCATGGAAACGGAAGATCGCGCCCGGGAGGGACTCTTCCTTGCGTTTCAGTATCCGGTGGAGATTCCGGGGGTCAGCAATATGGAATTTCTCAAGGCGTCCGTCGATGCGGTCCGTGAACACCGCGGCCTGGAGCCATTGGATTCGGTCAGCTTCCTGAAAGCCGCCCGGGAGGCGAGCAAAACCGTGGAGCTGGACCAGGCATTTCTGAAGCGCGGGGTCAACGAGGGCTTCTCCGGCGGCGAAAAGAAGCGAAACGAAATCTTGCAGATGCTTTTACTGGAGCCGCGCCTGGCGATCCTGGATGAAACCGACTCGGGTCTCGATATCGACGCCCTGCAAGTGGTGGCCAAGGGCGTCAACGCCATGCGTGCGTCCGACCGCTCGTTTATTCTGGTGACACACTATCAGCGCCTGCTGAACTTTATTGAGCCCGATTTTGTCCATGTCCTGTCCGGTGGCCGTATCGTCAAGTCCGGGGACAAGTCGCTGGCCCTGGAGCTGGAAGAAAAAGGTTACGGCTGGCTCGAAGACGAGGTCGCCTGATGAACGATTTCGTTGTAAACGCCCTGGGTCGTGAACTCTCCGGCGCGCCCGGCTGGCTGACAGCGCTCAACCGCCAGGGGCGAACCGCGGGCGCAGGCAAGACCCTGCCCACCATTCGCACCGAAGACTGGAAGTACACCAGTTTGCGCCCTCTTCAGGATGGTGGCTATGCCGCCGCCCCCGAGCCGCTCAGGGCGAGTGTGGAGCCACTTGCCACTCATTTTGAGGTTCCCGACCTCGATGCGCTGTGCATGGTATTCGTCAACGGCCAGTTCAGCGAAAGCCTTTCGTCTTCCGACGCGATGCCGGAAGGGGTGTCCCTGGTGCCATTTTCACGGGCCAGTGAGGCCGAGGCAGCCCTGATTGGCGAGCATCTCGACTCCCTCGCCAACCCGGAAGGCCGGTTGTTCACGGCGCTTAACGATTCCTGGCTCAGCGAGGGGCTGTTTCTCCGGGTCGCGGAAAATGTCCGGATCGAAAAACCACTGCAGTTAGTCTGGCTGACAACGGCGCAGGGCGAGAATTTTGGCTTTGCACAACGGCTGTTGGTGCTTATGGAGCAGGGCAGCGAGGCGACGGTAATCGAACATTTCACCAGTACAGACGATGCTCAGAACGCATTTTGCAACGGTGTCACCGAGCTGGTGATAGGCGCCGATGCCCGCCTCGATCACTACCGGCTGCACCTTGAAGAGGCCGGCGCACTGCATGTTGGCAATGTTTGCGCCAGCCTGGACCGGAATGCCCGCCTGAACGGTTTTCATATGGCCCTGGGTGGTCGCCTCAAGCGGATTGATCTGGCCGTGCGCCACCGGGGGGAAGGGAGTCATTGCGAGCTTAACGGCGTCTATCTGCCCCGCAACCGGGAGCATGTCGATTATCACACGGTTCTTGAGCACGAAGTCCCTCACACCAGCAGCGAAGAGACATTTCGCGGTATCGTCGCCGACCAGGCCCGTGCGGTGTTTAACGGTCGCATCCATATACATCCGGGCGCCCAGAAAACCCAGGCACATCTTACCAACCGCAACCTGCTCACCAGCAATCAGGCGGAAGTGGATACCAAGCCGGAACTGGAGATTTACGCCGACGATGTCCAGTGCTCCCACGGAGCGACGGTGGCTCAGCTCGACGCCAGTCAGCTCCATTACCTGCGCACCAGGGGAGTCTCCGAGCAGGAGGCCCGGGTATTGCTGAATTTCGGCTTTATCAACGAGCTGCTTAATCGCGCGGGGTCTGAGCCTGTGAGACAGTACCTGCGGCCCCGGTTGGCGTCGTTGTTTGCCCGTGATCCGAATCTGGCGAGGCACCTGCTATGACCCGGCACAATCAATCCCAGGCGCAGCCTTTGACGGCGGGCGGATTCGATGTCGACAGGGTGCGTGCGGACTTTCCCATTCTGTCGCGGCAGGTAAACGGCCACCCACTGGTCTACCTGGACAACGCCGCCACGACCCAGAAGCCCGCGGCCATGATCGAGGCTATCAGCGATTACTACCGGCTCCACAATGCCAACGTTCATCG
>PABE01000041.1 GCA_002702725.1 Porticoccaceae bacterium | reverse complement strand
GGCTGGCTCCTTGTCGCCCTGGGTGGGCTTGGCACCGCCGCCGGTTATCTGCTTGCCTCCGGCTCCGCGGCGTTGCTGGAGCCCGTTTTCAGCTGGCGCATCCTGTGGTTGCTGGGACTGCCAACCGGACTGGTACTCATTTTCCTTAATCGCTATATCCCCGAGTCACCCCGCTTTCTCCAGAGCCTTGGTTTGGGTGATCAGGCGCTGGCGGTATATCGCTACTACCGCAGCCGTTTTACCCGGGACGCGGTGCCCGCTGTTACGTCGCGTCCCGCTAAATACACCTCGACGGCGTTTCGCGACGTGTTTGGAGGCGCATATGCTCCCATAACCATTGGACTGCTGGGGGTGGGGCTCTCCTGGGGCCTGGTGAACTTCGGTTTTCTGCTTTGGCTGCCCAATAACCTGCGAGAAACCGGGATGAGCGCGGAAGCCGCAAACGGATTGCTGGCGCGATCAGGGCTGATCGCATTGCCAGGCACCCTGGCGGTTATCTGGCTGTATCACAAGTGGAGCAGTATCAAGAGTCTTGTTTTGTTCAACCTGCTCACCGCGGCCAGTCTGGCAGTGTTCTCCGCCATGAACCTGCTCGGTGTTCATTCGCCCCATGCGGTCATGCTGGCGACGGCATTGTTGCTGATCAGCGCCAGTGGCGTGGTTGCCATGCTCATTCCCTACGCGGCGGAAATTTACCCGGTGCAAATACGGGGTACCGGCACCGGTCTTGTTGCGTCCAGTTCCAAGGCGGGCGGGATTGTCGGTGCGCTGCTCAGTATGCTTGGGGTGTTCAGTGATTTGAGCATCTCGGCGATTATCATTATGGCGCCGATCCTTGGCTTTACCTTGCTGCTGTTCCTGTCGGGTGTTGATACCCGAGGCCGGACCCTTGAGGAAATCAATGCGAATTTGCTGCTTCGCACCTCTGATAGCTGATGCCCGGGAGGAGGGCTTCGTTCTTTCCTGCTGTGGTTTGGACGGTACTCCCCGATCCCCGATGAAGATGTATTCTGCGCAGTCATTTGCCACTAATGGCGGCGGATCCAAGTGAGCATGCCGCCGTCAATACCCTTCCAGGGTCAACCGTTTCGCAGCATGGCGGTCGCTGTCGAGCGATTGCCCGAGGGTAATCTCCCGTGGCTCGATGGGGTGCTGGCCCGGGTATTCAACCTCGAATCGGTGCCGCTTGTGTGTGGGAAATCGCTGAGGGAAGTTAGGGAGGCGACATGGCTGGGCGAACTGGTCTGGCGGGGTCTTTTGCTGGGTAGCGAATTCCTGCAAGCCGCGGGAATCCCGGTTTTTGAGGCGGGATACATTGCCGGTATCGAACACTCCGCGGAACCCGGCTCCCGAATCGTGCATCTGGCGGTTCCGGACCTCGATGTACTCGATCCCGATTGTCTTCGGATTGCCTACGGGCAGGGTATAAAGATTGTCGAGCAACTGATGCGCGTGGGCTTTTCCGACGCACAGACCCAAAGCTTGCACGATTTGGCGTTTCGCAAGGTCATCATCCCGCTGTCACGACGGGTCCGCGCCGGCAAGTCCACAATTCCACTATTGGCGGCTGCGCACCGCCTTGGGGTGCCCTTCCTCCATGTGGGTGGCGGAATTTACCAGCTTGGCTGGGGGAGCCGATCCCGTAAAGTCGACAGGAGCACCAGCGACGGCGACGCCGGCCTGGGCTCCCGCCTCGCCCAGAATAAAGTGTGGACCGCCTCGTTACTTCGCATGGCAGGTCTCCCGGCCCCGGTGCACCAGGTGGTCAGTGGCGAAGATGCAGCGCTGGCAGCGGCCCGGGAATTGGGTTGGCCGGTGGTGGTCAAGCCCGCCGATAGTGATCGCGGTGAGGGGGTTACTGTGGGTGTACGCCAGGAGCAGCAGCTTGCCGGTGCTTGCGACAGAGCGTTCAGGGCATCCCGCAGCAAGCAGGTGATAGTAGAAAGGCAGGTGCCGGGCGTTTGCCATCGCCTGTTCGTTGCCAGCGGGCGATTGCTGTATGGCGTCAAGCGGCTGGCCAGGTGTGTAGTGGGCGATGGCCGCCACAGTGTGATCCAGTTGATTGAGGCGGCTAATCGGGAGGAGCAGGCAAAACCGCCATGGAAGAGGGGGGAGCGGTACCCCTTGGACGAGTTGGCGATTGCCGCCGCGAGCCGGGCCGGTTTCGCCATGACCGCAATTCCTCTGCCCGGGCAGTTGGTCCCCTTGCGGGCCATCGAGTCCACCGTAGATGGTGGATACGATGTGGATGTGAGTGCAGCCGTCCACGCCGACAATATCGAGGTGGCGTTGCGGGCGGCGGAGTTGTTCCATCTGGAGGTCGCCGGTATCGATATCATTTCGACGGATATCGGCCGATCCTGGACAGAAACCGGCGCCATCATCAATGAGGTTAACTTTTCACCGGTACTCGGGGGCGGGGAGATATCAAAAAGCTATTTGCCGGCGTATCTCCGCGGTTTGTTGCCCGCCGGGGGCAGGATTCCTATTGATGTCCACGTTGGCGGGAGCGCGGCGCTGCATTCGGCGCGGGAACATCAGGCCCGGCTAGTCGGCGCGGGCGCCAAATGTTACCTGAGCAGTTATTGTCTGACTCTCGACTCCCAGGGCGGGCAGATTCCGGTACCGGGGGAGGGCCTTTACGGCCGCTGCCGCAGTTTGTTGCTCAACCGGCGGGTCGACCGGATTATTCTTGTCCTCCATAATGACGAGTTGTTGACATCAGGGCTTCCGGTGGACCGAATTGACACCCTGGTGATTGATGACGACGAGCTTGTCGACGGTAACGGACACCCACTCGCAATGGCTGCGCGCCAGCGACTTCTGGCGCTAGTCCGGGCCGCGTGTCCGCGTGCCCCGGGCCCATCGGTCCGGGAGTCTTTCGATAGCGACGTGATAACGTTATCCGGCTCACAATCAGCCCACTCGACGATGCCATGAACATATTGTTTATACACCAGAATTTTCCGGGACAATTCGTGCATCTTGCGCCAGCCCTGGCAGCGCTACCCGGGGTACGGGTGGCGGCACTCACCTTGCAGAAGGGGCGGTCGGGTACGTGGAAGGGTGTGCGCATCATTCGCTATGGTTTATCCAGAGGAACAACCAGAGACATTCATCCCTGGGTGCTGGATGTGGAGAGCAAGGTTATCCGCGCCGAGGCCTGTTTTCACGCCGCACTCAAACTTCGCGAAGCCGGGTTCCGGCCCGACGTCATCATCGCCCACCCGGGATGGGGGGAGAGTCTGTTTATCAAGGAAGTCTGGCCGACTGCCCGACTGGGGATCTACTGCGAATTCTATTACCACGCCCGGGGCGCGGACGTGGGTTTTGATCCTGAGTTCCCCGTACGCGACCCTGGCGAAGCCTGCAGGCTCAAGTTAAAGAACGTTAACAACCAGATGCATTTCGAGATCGCCGACGCCGGGATCTCCCCAACCCACTGGCAGGCTGACACTTTCCCCCAGCCGTTTCGGGCCAGTATCGAGGTCATTCATGACGGCATCGATACCGACAGGGTGAGTCCGGATGACAGCGCACGGCTCAGGATCGGGGAGCGTCTGTCCCTGTCACGGGATGAGCCGGTGGTGACCTTTGTCAACCGCAACATGGAGCCTACCCGGGGTTACCATATATTCATGCGGGCGCTACCGGCGATTTTGCGTGACAATCCCCGTGCCCGGGTGATTCTGGTGGGGGGAGATGGCAAGGGCTACGGAGCCATGGCCCCGGACGGGACCAGTTGGAAGGACCTGTTTGTCGCAGAAGTGCGCCCGGCCATCAGCGATGCCGACTGGCGACGTGTACACTTCGTGGGAAAGATCCCCCATGACCAGTTCGTCACCTTGCTGCAGGTCTCCACGGTGCACGTTTACCTTACCTACCCGTTTGTTCTGAGCTGGAGTCTGCTGGAAGCCATGAGTGCGGGATGCGCCATCGTCGGCAGTGACACTGCTCCCCTTCATGAAGCCATCCGTCCTGACGAAACCGGTCATCTGGTTAATTTCTTTGATCCGGGTGCGGTCGCGGAGAGGGTGACCGCCCTGCTGGGCGATGCCGCGGAGCGGCATCGCCTGGGCCGCAATGCCCGTGAATTCGCCCGTGCCAACTATGACCTTGCCAGAGTTTGTCTTCCCCGTCAGCTCGCATGGGTGAAGCGCCTTACCAATCGCTGAATGACCTGTCTATCCCGGAGATGCCTGTGACAGCCGCCATCTATTTCCACCCTGAAGGTTACAGTACCCGCGGTCCGAAGCTTATGGGTCGCAACGCTGCGGGCGAATCCTTCCTGCGCGGTTTCCTGCGTCACAGTCAGACAGAGCGTTTCTGGGCGCAGGTGCCACGGCGGGGATTTGGCAAGTTGTTCGCCGAGGCGGTTCGCGCCGAGGGACGCAACGAGCCGGTTAGCGTGGTGGACCGAGCCAATCGCGCGCACCTGCGACAGGTGGGAATGGTCTATTATCCGGGACCGGGAATTGGCCAGCACGCGTGGGAGCGCGCTGCCTTTGGCCACGCAGGCTGGAGCCTTTGCGGGATAACCCATACCACATCGAGCGCCGGTGCCATGGATTCCATCGCCGAATTATTGATGGCGCCGGTGCAGCCCTGGGACGCGGTAATCTGTACCAGCACCGCCGTAAAGGACAATGTCGAGCGGGTGCTCGCCAGCCAGGAGCAATACTTGCGGGAGCGAATGGGAGCGGCGCGCATCCCGCGACCACAGTTGCCGGTGATTCCCCTGGGTATTCACGTGGATGATTTCCAGTTCAGCGAACAGGAGAAATTGCTTGCCCGCGAACGACTGGGTGCGGGCCCGGGCACCCATGTGGTGCTTTTCATGGGTAGATTGTCGTTCCACGCCAAGGCTCATCCCCTTGCCATGTACCAGGCGTTGGAGCGAGCCGCGTCATCGTTACCGGCGGGGGAGAATGTACTGCTGGTGGAGTGCGGCTGGCACGGCAATGAGCCCATTGCCCAGGCTTTTCGCGACGGTGCCGCGATGGCCTGCCCCTCTGTGCGGGTAATTACCCTGGATGGCAGAGTGGCAGAGGAGCGACAGCGGGCCTGGGCGGCAGCGGATGTGCTTTGCTCCCTGGCGGACAATATCCAGGAAACCTTCGGGATCGTGCCCATCGAGGGTATGGCGGCGGGTTTACCGGTGGTGGTGAGCGATTGGGACGGCTATCGGGATACGGTGCGGGACGGCGTCGATGGCTTCCGCATACCGACTGCGATGCCGTCACGGGGCCACGGCGGTGATTTAGCCCTTCGCCATGCCTTCGGTATGGACACATACGATATGTATTGCGGCCACACCTGTTCGGTGATCGCCGTTGACGTGGAGGCGACGGCAAGGGTGTTCTCCCGGCTTTTTGCATCCCCCGCGTTGCGACGCGAGCTGGGTGTCGCGGGCCGCCAGCGGGCACGCGAGGTTTACGACTGGTCTGTAATCATTCCCCAGTATGAGGCGCTGTGGAAGATGCAACGGGCGCTGCGACAGGAAGCGGGCGCCGACGCGCACCGTCCGGTGCTATGGCCCGCCAGGATGGACCCGTTTGACGGGTTCGCGGCATATCCCACAACGACGCTGGATCACAATACGACTCTTGCACTCGCTTTCCAGGATGCAGGCTCTGCCTGCGCTCGGGTCGAACAGCTGCGGACTCTCAGGATGGTGGAGTTCGCCGCCTATGTGCTGCCTTCCAGTGAAGAGGTCGAGGCGTTGCTCAATATACTTGCGGCGGGTCCCGCAACCGTCAGCCAGATTGGCGGCGCGCTCGGGCCGAATAGGCCGCGCCACTACACCCGCAAACTGGGTTGGTTGCTCAAGCTCGGGGTCATTCGCCTTGTGTGATATTGGTGGTGGCCGGTTGTCGGAAATCGGGTGGCCCGGGCGACCATTAAATTCCGCCTTATCGTCAGGTCGGCCGACATCCGCGCAGTGAATTTGAGAGTGAGGAAAACGAGCGCCGGTTGTCGCAGTTGCGTTGCTGAGCTCGGTGAGCGAGGGCGCGCCACTGGTTATTACAAGGATATGACTGAGGACTGCGAAGCCGATAAAGCCGGAGCCGCCGCTCATCAGTACATTTATAGTAACCAGAGCTGTCTTCTGGCGGGGGGGCGAACTCGAGAACGGTTGTGCTATGGTCTCGGCTGCGTGGCGCCCGGCATTTCACAAACCCTGGTTGTCACGGTCGACCGGCTGAAGGCATTTCGATAATCTATGCAGATCCTTTTTGTCCATCAGAATTTTCCCGGCCAGTACCGCTACCTGGCCCGGCATTTTGGCGCCGATCCGGCCTGGCAGACCTGGGCCATCGGTGAAAAAGCGAATGTGTTGCGCCAGGGGCCCTATGTTCCCAGGGAAGGGGTGCGCCTGCTGGGGTACGAGATGCCGCCGTCCACTGAGCGGCGAAATCCTGGTGCGGAATACGAACGTCAGCTCACCCGGGCCCAGAGGGTGGCGGCCCTGGCAATTCGTCAGCGCCAACGCGGACTTGATCCCGATGTGATCTGTTCCCACCCTGGCTGGGGCGATTCCCTGTACCTCAAGGAGGTGTTTCCGCGAGCCCGATTCCTCAGCTATTTCGAGTATTACGCCCGTCCGGATGGCCCCATAGTCGATTTCGATCCGGAATTTCCGGTGAGTATTGGCGGTCGGATGCACTACCGCTCCCGCAACGGTCTAAACCTGCTGACCCTGGAGATGGCCGACGCCGGAGTGTGTCCCACCCGCTGGCAGTGGAGCACGTTCCCCGAGGAATTCCGGTCGAAAATCCGTATTATTCACGACGGCATCGACACCGCCGTGGTCGCGCCGTCCACCGGGACCCGTGTTACGCTGGAAGGCCGGACAGGGCCCCTGTCCCTCGACGAAAGGGACGAGGTAATTACTTACTCGGTGCGCAACCTTGAGCCGAACCGGGGTTTTCATGTGTTCATGCGGGCGCTGCCACTGTTGCAGCGGCGCCGGCCCAGGGCAATCACTCTTATCGTCGGGGGCGACGAAATCAGCTATGGCTCGGGTCATCGCTCGGGTAAGACCTGGCGGGAGGTGATGCTCGAGGAAGTAGGAGGTGATCTCGATCTCGACCGGGTATTGTTCCTCGGCAAAGTGCCCTATGCCCGCCTCCTAGATCTGTTTCGCATCACCTCCCTGCACGTCTACCTCACGTCGCCGTTCGTATTGTCCTGGTCAATGCTGGAGGCCATGAGTTGCGGTGCGCCGGTGCTGGCTTCCGCCACACCACCGGTGACCGAGATTATTGAGGAGGGCAACAACGGCTTCCTGTTTGATTTTCACGACCCGGAGGGTCTCGCGGCGCGGGCCGATGAGTTGTTGGCCCACTCGGAACTCCGCCGGGTGGTCGGCGCGGCAGCCCGGGATTTTATTGTCGAGCACTACGACTTGACCCGTCGTTGCCTGCCGGCGCACAAGGCTTTGATCGAAGAGCTGGTTGCCCGGTGAGGACTGACGTTATTTCCTCTGGCAGGGGGGGGTAGATAGTCATGGCCAGGGTGCTGTGCGTTTGGGAAATGGGGTCGGCCCTCGGCCACCTGGCTAATCTGCGCCCCTTCGTCGAGGCGGCCTGCGGTGCGGGGCATCAAGTGACCCTGGCGGCCAAGGAGTTGCAGAATATCGATGCTGTGCTTTCTGGTTTGCCTATGACGCTCTTTCAGGCGCCTTATTTCCATCGCCAGCCCCGGCGCCGCTATCCCCGGTTAATGTCCTATTCACAACTGGTTCTTCAGCGGTTCGAGTCGCCCTTCGAACTGGACATCCTCTGCCGCGCCTGGAACAGTATCTTCGACGCGGTCAGGCCAGATTTGGTGATCTATGATTTCGCGCCGTCGGCGATGATCGCCAGCCTGGGGCAAGCCTGGCAGAAGTGGATCGTGGGCAGTGGCTTCCTGGTGCCTCGCACTGATCTCCCTTACCTCGGTCTGTTCCCTGGTGTGGTGAAAAACCCCGCCAACGCCCGCCAGTTGCGGGATGGTGAGCAGCGTCTATTGGCCCTGGTCAACGGTCAGCTCGAGCAACGCGGCATGCGTCCGCTCGCCGACGTTCGAGAGATCATTACCCAGGCTGATCAGCAGTTGCTACTGACATTGCCTGAGCTGGATCACGGTGGCTCCCGGAATGTTGGCGACTACCTTGGCATTCCCCCGCAACTGGCAGGCGAGATTATGCGCTGGCCTAAGCGGGGCGCTTGCAGAGTCTTCGCCTATCTGTCGGCTTTTCCTCATCTCGAGAAGCTGTTGTCAGAATTGTCCGGCGAAGCCTATTCGGCGGTAATCTACAGCCGTGACATTGGGGACGATACCCGGGCCCGTTTCCCGGCAATACATTTCCTCGATAGTCCCGCGGATATGGCGCTCGTAATCGAGCACGCGGACCTGGTTATCAACATGGCTAGCCACGTAACCTGTGCCCAGTGCCTGATGGGGGGTGTGCCGCAGCTAATGATTCCATTGCGTCAGGAGCAGGCGCTCTTGGCGCGGCGAATTGCTGATCAGGGCGCGGGGGTGATCCTGACCCGGGAAGAGGACATTGCGATAGCTTTGGAGGCGTCACGGGGGCTGGCTGCCGGTGGCCGGCTCACCTTCGATCCGGAACGCCGCGCGTCACTGAGCGGTCCGTTGCTGATGGAGCGGCTGGAGAGATTTTTTTCGGTGCTGTAATACATGAATCCCGAGTGGATATTTTTCTACTCGCCCAGAATCTGCTCGGTTAGTTCGGCGAAGCATGCTGCGGGGTTGAGCTGCTGCGCTACGTACGCAAGTCCCTCCGAAGCCATGGCCCCTCGGCTTGCCCTGTCATTGGTCAGTGAGTCGATTGCCTTGGCGAAGTCCGTGTCAGTGTCGGCGATGGCCAGCGCTTTGCCATCCAGATGGACGAGGCCACGTGCTCCCTCCCGTGTGGTGACCAGAGGCAGGCCATGTGCCAGGGCTTCCACGGACTTGATCTTGAGGCCTGATCCGTAACGTACAGGGTTGATGACGATATCGAGTTGTCGGTAGCACCCCTGTAGTGAAGGCTTGATGCCATGAAAGTGGATGTTCCTGAAGCGGATGGCCCTGAATCCCGCGGCAATGTTGCCATAGAGATGTAATTGCAAATCCTTTGTTGTCAGGTGTGGCCAAACTTTTTGCATGAAGTGATTGAGGCCATCCACGTTGGGATGGAAGTTGCTGGCCACCATGCCGATTCTGGTGACATTCGGGCGAAGCACCATGGGTTGGCAACGCCCTGGATGCGGAGCAAGAATAGCCTTGGCATGGCCATTCCAGCCGTTGATTCGTTTAAAGTCTTCCTGTTGAATGGCGGCTACCAGGTCAAAGCGCTCAATGACGGCTCGCTCTGTGGCCTCGTCCATGGCGCGATCCGGTTCCAGTCCGAGCTTCGCCATGGAGGCGGTGCGCTGGCTGAGCAGATCCTGGCAGTCTAGAATCCGTATCGCTCCCGCCGGTAGCGCGTCCAACAAATAGGCATTGTCCAGGTTCTCGATCAGGCAGGCAGTTGGTGACACCCTTGTCAGCAGGGTTCGGACCCGGATAGTCATCTCCTCACGGCTTCTTGGCTCTCGACCAGTGGCCATCACCCGGCATCTTGTCGAGAGAGTGTCTAGCGCCTGCCGATCAGCGCTGGACAGACTACCGAGATAGACGATGGTGGTCGGTATCTGGGCGGAGAGGTAACTTATCAGGGCTCGCGTTCGGGCCCACATACCATTGCCGGGGCGCCAGAAGGCCGAATTCGTGATGTGGGCGAGATGGGGTTTCGGCATTCGTAGTAGCGAAACGTAGTTGGGGCGAGCCAGCATACCACAGGGCCAGGTCAGTCGCCGGCAAGGTTGCGGTTGAGCGGGAAGTATTGGATGTGGCGGCGTCGCCAGTTCCAGTTAAGGGTTTAGGCTCGCGGATAGACGGGTTTGTGAATCCCTTCGCCGGCGTTTAGAATAGCCGCCGCTAAATTGCCACTTAGTCCATTTTCAACCGAGGAAAGTCCATGGCCACCGAGAAATCCGAAGAACCTTCCGTTACCATCGACGGGAACGAATATCTGATCAAAGACCTCAGCGATAATGCCAAGGCCCAAATTGCCAA
Organism: Porticoccaceae bacterium; assembly: GCA_002702725.1. Lineage (GTDB taxonomy): Bacteria > Pseudomonadota > Gammaproteobacteria > Pseudomonadales > Porticoccaceae > NAT127. The sequence goes on along the minus strand of PABE01000041.1, from coordinate 2,857 downwards.
TATGCGTTTCGTTGATGCAGAGATCAATGATTTGCAGAACCGCCTTGCTGTTTACCGGACCGCACGTGCCGGTTATGCGGAACTATTGAAGAAGGAGCTGGGCGGCTGACACCTTGTCGCGGCGGGTTTCCCCGGTAGCCTGGCGCCCGCCCCTTTCTCTCCTACCTGAGCCTTCGCTCTTATGCCTGAACCTGAAAACCTGCTACTTGAAAAAGTCACCCTCCGCTATGTGGCGGTGGAAGATCGCATGAGCATGCGGGCGCAGGTTCGGGATGGTGATGTGCGGATTTTCTGGCTGACGCAACGAATGTGCGGACAGCTGGTCAACGCATTTGTGGAATACCTGGATAAGAACACCGCGGACGTGGCGTCGGCAGCATCTTCAGATAAATCTGTGGTGCAAAGCTATTACCAGCAAGCCGCAATGCACACACGGACGAAACCGCCTTCGGTGGAAGCCTCTGCCAGCACCGAGCCACCGATGCTCATCAAGACACTCAAGATTCGCACCAGCCCCCGTTCCGTGAATGTCCGCCTGCCGCTGCCGGACGGGGTTTCCGCCACGCTCTCGCTCAGGCCCCACGAAGCCCGGCGAATGCTGCAGATTCTGTTTGGTCAATACCGAAAAGCGGGCTGGCCGTTGGACATCTGGCCCCGCTGGGTCGCGGAGGCCCGCGATGGGGGTGGGGCAGGTGACAACAAGGGGCCTTTGCATTAGAGACAGAGTACTGCTGTTTTTTTACGGTGATATCCCTGGATGTAAATGCGAAAAGTGTCTACTGCATCTCATTTCTGCTGAGTATTAGTGCAAGGGGCGACTTCGAGGCCTTGATTTGCTAATATCCGTGCCTATTTACAGGTTAGTGGGCGAGACTCTTCCCGTCCTTGTCAGCTATTTTTGGAAAACCGGGTGAACACCATCAACCAAAATGACCTGCAGGCGGCCTTGCGGCTCTGCAAAAAATCTTTCATCGCTGCCGGCGTATTCAGCTTTTTTATCAACCTGTTGATGCTGGTGCCCCCTTTCTACATGCTCCAGGTGTATGACCGGGTGGTCACCAGTGGCAACACGCTGACGTTGTTGATGCTGACCTTGATCATGGTATTCCTGCTCTCCACCATGGGGGGGTTGGAGTGGGTGCGCTCGCGGATGCTGGTGCGGATCAGCTCCAGACTCGACAGCCTGATGGGTGACAAGCTCCACGATGTCAGTTTCAAACAGTCCCTCTACTCCGGTGGTGCCGTTTCTTCCGCCCAGCCCTTGCAGGATCTGAACGGGTTGCGCATGTTTATGACGGGGAACGGCTTTTTTGCTTTCTTTGACGCCCCGTGGTTGCCCCTCTATCTGGCGGTGATGTACATGTTTCACCCCGTTTTTGGCCTGGTGGGACTGTTTGCCGCGATCGTCCTGGTCGTCATCGCGGTGGTGAATGAAAAGACCACCGCAGGCTTGTTTTCCGAGGCGGCCCAGGAACAGCAACTGGCCCAAAACGTTGTCTCCACAAACCTCCGTAATGCGGAAGTTATCCAGTCGATGGGAATGCTGGACAACATTCGGGCCCGATGGCGCGAGCGCAACCAGAAGGCGCTTTACTGGCAAAGTGCCGCCAGCGATCAGTCTGGCGCGATTACGTCAGTGTCCAAGGTGTTTCGCCTGGTGGTTCAGTCCCTTGCCCTGGGTATGGGCGCCTGGCTGGTGATCCATCAGGAAATCACGCCGGGACTGATGATCGCCGGTTCCATTCTCCTGGGGCGGGCCCTTGCGCCTATCGACACATTGATCGGCTCCTGGAAGGGATTCGTGACCGCCCGCACCCAGTACCAGCGGCTCAACCAGCTTCTCGATCAATTACCGCCCGAGAAAGAGCGCATGACACTGCCGCCCCCGAAAGGCGCTGTGCGCATGGAGCAGGCCATGATAGGTCCACCCACGGGTAAAAATCCGGTGATCAAGGGTGCAACCTTTGCCATTCAGCCGGGTGATGTGGTGGGTGTTATTGGCCCCAGTGCAGCTGGTAAATCCACCCTAGCTCGCGGCCTGTTGGGCATATGGCCGCCAATGGCGGGCAAAATTCGTCTCGACGGTGCCGAGATCGGTAGTTATAACCGGGATGAGCTGGGCCCGTACCTGGGCTACCTGCCCCAGGATATCGAGCTGTTTGATGGCACCGTAAGCGAGAATATCGCCCGTTTTGGCGATGTGGATCCTGAAAAAGTGGTCGCGGCGGCGCAAGCGGCGGGGGTGCATGAGATGATCCTGCGGCTTCCTAATGGTTACGATACGGTGATCGGACAAAGTGGCGGCGTCCTGTCAGGCGGCCAGCGGCAACGCGTTGGTTTGGCGCGTGCTCTCTACAATGACCCTGTGTTGGTGGTGCTTGATGAGCCAAACTCCAATCTGGACGATCAGGGAGAGCTGGCACTCGGCCAGGCGATCCGTGGGCTCAAGCAGAGAGGCTGCACCACAGTCCTGATTACACACAGGCCGAATATCCTCAGCCTTGTAGACCGTATCATGGTGCTGGCGGACGGTCAGATCGCCGCCTACGACACCCGGGACAAGATTCTCGAACACTTGCGCAACGCCAAGCCCGCCGCCCAGCAGCAAGCGGGCAAGCAGCAATCCGCGGTGGTGAACCTTTCCGCGACTACCTCGCCAGCCAGTACCAAGGAATAGACTGTGACCGCGTTTCAATCCGAGTTGCCCGCAGAGACCGAGCAGAAGACCGAGCTGGAAATTTCTGACCGCAAACCGCTACGAGCCGGCCTCATCATTCTCTTCGTTACCTTTGGTATTTTTGGCTCATGGGCAATGCTTGCGCCCCTGGATAGCGCGGTGTTGGCGCCCGGGGTGGTG
>PABE01000040.1 GCA_002702725.1 Porticoccaceae bacterium | reverse complement strand
CTGGCCCAGCGCCGCCCGCTACGCCAACTCCTGCCATACGCCTGGCAACACGAGAAAAGACCCGTTATTTTCCCTATTCGCCTGACGGCCAACTCGCACTCCAATTTTCGACCGGGAACATACGGGAGACTGGCAGCGGCATCATGCTGAGAGCTGGCATATAAGCTCGCAATCAGCGCGTGCTCAAGTCCAAAATATTCTTGTGCAGCTTTAGCCGTCACGCCAGCTTTGATGCCATCGGTTCCCTCGGGTGAACGCAAAGCTGTGATCTCATGTTGTACTCGATAGGCTTCGGCTAGATCGAGTTGGATGTTTATCTCAGGAATCGGAGAATGCACACGGATCGCTTCGGCTATATCATTTTTTACCCCTTCGGAAAGACCAACACTGCTCACATGATTCTCCTCGTCATATACCAACCATTTCGTCTTCTTTGAGCGCCTCGCGTAACTCACCGGCGATCTCATACGTATGCTCAACCAATGATTCTCCATTAGCGACTATTCTGGGGTCGTAGTTGTACCCAATGTACAAACTCTGATTGTAGGTAGTAATCGTGACCGCCAATCCCAGATTTCCGCTCAAGACCATTAAAGGTACTTGCTGCCGAATTTCACACCCCTCTACGAACTGAGGCACTTGGACACCAGGCACGTTAGTACAAACAAAGTTAATACCAAAATTCGGTTGCTGGAATCCTGTTACCGGCTGCTGCACTGGAGACGGATTTGCAGCTGCAAATGACGACCAATCAAACTGAGTTCCAACAAGCTGTGATGCCGCAAAGGCCACCGGAGAAAGGCCACCCATCATCTCACCGACCAGCGCGAGCGCTTGGGCGTTACCTTTGTCTTTTTGATTCAGCATCTCGGCGATTACGGTATCGAGTCGCTTTAATGCGCCCATCGGAGACGCTGGAAGATATGGATACACGGCAGAGATACGATTCCCCAAACTGCCTTTTTCATCTTCGGTACGAACATTGACTGGGCACATTAATCGAAAGTGTTGCCCATCCACCTGTTCACCAATCGACTTCAAATAACGCGCGACGGCTTCGGTCACGATGGCCAGCGCAATATCATTAACAGTGCCACCCAGTTCCCGGAGTTTTCTGATATCCGAAAACTCGAATTCGGCAAAACGGAGTTTTCTCTTTGGCCCGACTGGCGTCATGTTAAATGAAGGCGTTATTGCCGGTTTGGAGACAAACTCCGACATTATCTGACTGGCTTTGGTCAGCTCAGCTTGCGTGTCAGCATCTGGAAGTTGAGGTGGTTCGGACCATACTTTGTAGTATGCGGCCATGCTTTCGCTCAAGAGCTGGGCAGCACTGGGGGCATCCTCAACCTCAAGAACTTGTGCGTCAGGAATATCCTCCGGTTCAGCCGAGAAATCGAATAACGTCATCGCGATTTCGACTGCGGAAGCACCATCGAGCAAGCAGTGGTGCGCAGAGTGGAGCAAGATAGTCACATCTTTGAGTCCGTGTATGACTTCAATCCGCCACAACGGCCGAGCCCGATCTAGGAGTGGTTCGTTGAGTTCAGACGCAAAATCCAGCGCATCCTGGAGGGAACTACCTTCCGGTAATCTATGCTCACGAATATGATTCGCATAGTCGAAGTCGGGATCGTCCACCCATCGAGGGTGATCCAGGTTGAAGGGTACAAAAAGCAGCTTTCGCCTAAATGCAGGAAGTAAGTGCGCGCGCTGTTCCAGTCGAAGACGCATATCTTCTGCAGTGAAATGTCCATCCACTACACATACGTTAGCGAGGTGTTGTGGAGTACTGGCGGTCTCCATGTAGATAAACGCAGCATCTGTTGGGGAAAGTTTCATCCGATGCCCGCTCTATCATTGCTTGCCGCTAGAAAACATGGATTCCCATTCGGGTGTGCCCGGTTGAGCTTTCCACTGCTTGCTCTCAGCGAGAACCGACAAGCCTTCGGATACTGAGGAACGCACCTTGATTGCCTGATACCAACGATTAACGTTTGGATATTCAGCCAAGTCTTGACCATGTAGCTTCCTCGTCCGAATCCAAGGAAACGTAGCCACATCAGCGATCGAGTACTCACCCGCCAAGTACTCGACTGTCCCAAGCCGCTTTTCAAGCACTTGATACAGGCGCGCAGCCTCGTCAGTGTATCGCTGAATTGCATAGTCGATTGGCTCTGGTGCGTATTCCCTGAAGTGATGTGCCTGCCCCAGCATCGGACCTAGCCCACCCATTTGAAACATTAGCCATTGCAGCGTTTCTAGCCGAACGACAGGGTCATGCGACAACAGTTGGCCAGTTTTTTCCGCCAAATAGATGAGGATGGCACCGGACTCAAACATCGCGATGGGCTTGCCACCGGGCCCTTCATGATCCACGATCGCCGGAACCTTGTTGTTGGGGCTAATCGCTAGGTACTCTGATTTGAATTGATCTCCCGCCGTGATGTCTACAGGCACCACATTCCCTAGCAGGCCTACTTCGGCCAACATAATGGACGCTTTGTATCCATTGGGTGTTGGCCAGAAGTAGAGATCAATCACGGCAGGAGACCTTTTCTAACTAGCCAACGATCTTGAAGTGCGCGGGTCGATCCAACAGCAAGCCAGGATTCATGATCCAGTTAGGATCTACCTCATTCTTAGCGGCTGCCATCATATTCCTAACAATTGGATCAACTTCCTTATCAAACCAAGGCCGGAAGCTCCTGCCGACAGCATGGTGGTGAGTAATGGTTGCACCAAGCTCTGAGATTGCGTCTGAAGCCACATCCGAAAGCGCTTGATAGTCTTCCAAGCTTCGATCAAGTGTGGAGGGGGCGACGACAGAGTAGTAAGGGGCAGGACCATCAGGATACAAGAATGAGAATCGTCGACAAACGACGCCACCACCCATGATGTCTTTCTGAGCTTGCCGCATACGCTTAAGGATCTCAGTATCCACTGCCTCAAACTTATCCCATGTGTATGCAGTTTCGAACGTGAAGCTAACAATCCCCATCGCTGCACGAGTGTGCATAAGACGAGGTAGATATCGGAACTGATCTCGCCAGTTACCTTGGGCACCACTACGGCTTGATTCCAGTGCATTATCTTTGGATCCAGCCTTTGATTGCACTTTACCGCCATGGTCCTGGCAAATTTCAACTGCTCGTTCTAACCACGCATCCACCGAGTGGTCTGCTGATTCGAAGCCAAGCATCAGCATTGAGTGTTTGCCATCACCCGCACCATAGAAACGCGCATCTTGTTCGTCGAGATAGCGGCAGTTGGCTGGGTACAAACCCGCTTGCGTGATTTGACGAATCGCTTCCGCTCCGCCATAGAACGTATCGAACGCGATGGATGCGTTTGCGCGAAACGCCACGCGTCCTTGCAGCTTCATCCAAGCCTCAGTGATGATCCCCAATGTACCTTCTGAACCGATGAAGTAACGATCGGGATCCGGTCCGGCGCCTGAACCCGGTAATCGACGGTTCTGCACCGTGCCCGAAGGCGTGACCACACGTAACGTTTCCACCATGTCATCAATGTGTGTGAGATTGGTCGCGTAGTGACCCGAAGACCGTGTCGCGATCCAGCCACCCAAAGAAGAAAACTCCCACGACTGAGGAATATGTCGCAGCGTAAAGCCATGTGGCTTGAGCTGGTCCTCTAATGAGGGACCGAGCGTGCCGGCTTGAATTAACGCAGTGCGAGAAACCGGATCGACTTCTAAAACCTTGTTCATATTCCCAAGGTCAATACATACAGATCCTGCGTACTCTCCATCCTCAGGCGGGCTGAAGCCATCGGTCACACTCGATCCGCCGCCGAATGGGATGGCGGCATAGTTATTTTCCCCACACCAGTCAAACAGCGACGAAATTTCGTTTTCATCTGCAGGATAAGCCACCACATCAGGGGGATTTTCAAAGTCCCGATTGTAGATTCGTGTCATGTCCTTAAAGCTCTTGCCATAGGTGTGCATGACACGATCCCACTTATCGCCTGTTACAAAGTACGACAGAGAATCTGGAATCTTAATCCTCGACTTTGGCAGTTCGAGTTCATCGATTGTGGGGTCAGACAATACTTCAGGGGTGTCGATACCCAGTCTTTCGCCCACACGTTCGGCCATCTTCTTGACCTCGGCAGGTGTAATCTCTTCTCCTTCATAGCCCCAGCTATAAAACTTTCTGGGCTTTCCGTAATAACCTCTCTGTTCTGGCATCTTTGTCCCCTGTTGTTAGGCGTTAACGAATTCTTACGCTGACCTGCAACCTTTCACAGGGCGACTCAGCGCAATTCTTGACATTTTCGATCAGCAAAGTACCGGATCTCCTATGCGTCAATACCAAGCTCATCGAGATGCGCTTGACGAAGTACGCGCTTATCTATTTTTCCTGAAGCAATTCGAGGCAAAGCATCCGTTGTGGTTTTGACATAGTGTGGGATCTTGAATTTCGCTAAACGTGCTTCTAAGAACTCGCGAAGCGCGCTTTCTTCCAACACACTTTTCGAAAAGATCGTTGCGCCGACGTTCTCACCGAGGCGTTCATCGGGTACTCCGTACACGCTTACCTCGACGACGTCAGGATGATCAAGTAACGCATCTTCTACTTCACCGCAGCCGATGTTTTCACCACCACGAATGATCAACTGCTTGATGCGATCCACGATGAATAGATATCCATCTTCATCAATGTAGGCCACATCGCCCGTTCTAAACCAATCACCCATGAAAGAGTCTTCATTCGCGTCTGGTCGATTCCAATAGCCATGAATGACAGACGTGCCACGGACCAATAGTTCGCCGCGCTCGTTTGCTGGAAGAAAGTTGTCCTCCGTATCTACCACGGCAATTTCCAACATGACCGAAACGCGCCCAGAACTTTGGGGGTGTTCCAGATAGTCTTCAGCATAAATTCCGGTACCGATCGAATTGGTTTCGGTCATACCCCACCCAGTGGTCGGCGTGGCGTTTTTAAACTGCTTATCGATACCTTCGACCTGTGAAGTCGCTCTTGGCGCACCACCGCCGCCTACAGATCTTAAACTCGCTAAATCCCGTCCTAGCTCGCGCGCTTTATCCGTGAGGTCTCCTGTCATCGCGGGTGTAGCAACAACCACGGTCACCTGTTCTTTTTCGATCACGTCACACGCCACTTCTGGGTCCCACTTGTACATGCATAGCACCCGGCGCTGCGTTCGATAGGAAGACAGCAGCACAGCCAACAACCCGTTTACGTGAAAGAGGGGCATCCCTAGAAGCGTGCCTTGGTTTTTAACCGGGGCACCCGGCTGTCCGCCAGCCCGTTTTTTTGCCGCCGCTATCGCTGCATAGTCTGTTTCCCACGAAAGGAGCGCCGCAATAATGTTCCGGTGCGTTGAGACGGACCCTTTTGGATGACCTGTCGATCCGGACGTAAACAATATAACCGCATCATCATCAGTGGCGATGTTTGCCTCGGGCATTGCTTCATGTCCGTTCAGGAGTTCATCCATGGGCACCACACTCGGATAGTCGTTTTGACATCGAACGGAAATGATGGGTAGTGAAACTGGAGGAGAAATCCGCTGAATACGCTCAATTCTCTCCTCGTCGGCAAGAACCAGAGAGATGCCGGTATGATCCAAGGCGTAGTTAATCTCGTCTGCCTCCCACCACGCATTGATCGCGACGGCGATGGCGCCAAGAGACGTGATCGCTGTAAAGGCAAGAGACCATTCTGGGTAGTTGCGCATTGCTATGGCAACTCGGTCTCCAGGCTTCACATCAAAGTCAGCTTTAAGATGATGCGCTAAACTCGAAGCCCTTTGATAGGCCTCGGTGAACGTATATCGCTCGTCTTCATATACAAGGAATTCGCCATCGGTCAGATTTTGTTCGTAAAGCTCTCGCAAGGTTTGTGGCCCATTCACAAACCACTTTCTCGGCTTGCCGTGCACCATAACTTCTTGCACTTCCCAAGGCTGTCCTTCCGCGGTGACTATCGCTATGGCTTCATCCCGATCAATCACGTCCAACCCCCTCTGATTCCAAAAGTACATTGGTAACAGTCGGAAGGGAGATGCGAACAGGACATTTTCGCTGAATAGTTGACCTATACGTTCACAGCACGTTTGCCTTGCTTAGTCGAACATGATGACTTGGCGTGCTTCCTCACCGGTCTTCATCGCCTCAAACGCGTCGTTAACATCCGCTAACTTAATGTGCCGGGAAATCATGTCATCCAAGTGGAGCTTCCCATTGAGGTAAAACTCGACAAAACGAGGCATATCAATCCGAAAGCGGTTTGAGCCCATCATGCAACCCTGAATCTTTCGCTCCCACAGCAGATCCGCGCCATCGAGCTCAAGCTTAGATCCCACCGGTAACATACCCGTCACCGTCGCCATCCCACCCATACGTAGCATTTTGAACGCTTGTGCTGCCGTGGCAGGTAAACCGATCGCCTCAAAGCTGTAGTCAACGCCACCTTTGGTAAGCTCGATCACTTCGTTCACCGAATCAGCGGAACTCGCATTGATGGTGTGCGTTGCGCCCACCTTTCGTGCCATGTCGAGCTTATTGTCCAACCGATCAATCGCAATGATCATGCCCGCACCGGCAATCGCTGCACCATTGACCGCCGCGAGTCCTACACCCCCACAGCCAATCACGGCAACGGTTGATCCCGGCTCAACGCCCGCCGTATGAAAGACCGCGCCCATACCTGTTGTGGTAGAACACCCAATCAGTGCTGCACGATCCATGGGCATATCCTCGCGAACTTTCACAATGGCATGTTCGTGGACCAACATGAGTTCAGCGAATGATGAGAGGTTTAGGTACTGATTGATCGGCTGATCGCCCTGAAAGAGGCGCGGTGCTTCATCACGGTCTCGCGCGACTTCTGGGCTCTGACATAACGACAGGTGACCCGTTAGACAGTGGTGGCAGTGGCCACAAAATGCTGACAAGCAGGTGATCACATGATCGCCTTTCTTGACGTAAGTGACGTCAGAACCCACCTCCTCAACTACGCCTGCACTTTCATGCCCGAGAATGGTGGGCAATGGAAACGGCCAGGAACCGTCTAGAAAATGGAGGTCGGTATGGCAAACCCCCGCTGCGAGTGGCCGAACGAGCACTTCCCGTGGCCCTGGCTTCGAAATCTCTACGTCCTCGATTTCGATGGGGGTGTTGTGTTCTCTCAAGACTGCCGCTTTCATACCTACGCTCCGTGGTTGGTGCCAAACGTGTACAAGCCTCTGTATTTGTTGAATATCCGTATATGACCTTTTCGGTGTATTGTTGACATTTTCGTTCACATTTAGCGAAATCTGCTGAATACTGGGCTGCCATTCGCTATGGTCCAGCCATAGTGAGGCGCAGATGGCGATTTCAGGATGTCATCGTCACCCAGTATCGAAGGGAGTTCGCTCAGGACAAAATCTATGTAGAACGCTTATGCTAGATAGGAACGCCAAACGCGATGCAGCCGCACTACGAATTCTGTTAGATGTCGCCAACGAGCAACGCATCAACCCGACATCCATTCTGATAGACACAGATCTCAACGTCGACAACGTCTACTCTCATCAGGCCGAAATTGAGGTCTGGCAAGAGTTGCGAGCCATTGAAAACCTCCGTGAGATTGAAGCACCGCTATCTCTCGCCATCGAATCGGCCAGTCGACTGCATATCACAACGCTTGGCGCTTTGGGCTACGCCATGCTCTCAAGTTTTGATATCCGTTCCGCACTTGAGATTGCAGCTAAATTCCACTCAATTTCGTTATGGCTTTGCGATGTCACAACCGAAGCGCGCGGTAACGTCGTTGAGTTTTTTGTGCTACCTCACACGCTGCCCGAATCTTGTCGAGATTTTTGTTCCATTCGCGGCGTCGCCTCACTCAAAGTCTGGGTATCAGAACTACTGGGGCGAAACATTGCCCCCTTGTCGGTCCAACTCAGGACGCCGAAACCTCAGGACTCAGATCTGTACGATTCATTCTTCGACACCCGGATTGAGTACGGTGCCGAGGTATACAAAATCTCATTCGAGCGATCTTTGTTTAGAGAACCTCTAAAACTGGCGGACCCATGGAACCGTCAGCGCTCAGAGGAAGAGCTGAAAGCAATAAAATCACGAAGGGAGGCCACATTTGCAAATCAGGTACGTGAGCTCATTCTGATTAATCCTAAGAAGAACCAATCGGAAGACACTGTCGCTCGATCACTGAAGATATCGGGCAGCACTTTGCGACGACGGCTCAAAGAGGAAGGCACGACATTTCGAGAAGTGCGGGCGGAAACCCTCCACGCCTTGGCACGTGTGATGTTGATCGGCTCACCAAGGAACATCGACGAAATTGCTGATCAACTTGGCTATTCCGAAGCGGCGAGCTTTGTCCGTTCGTTCCGGCGAATCGAAGGCATAGCACCAGGTGCATGGCGCAAAGCCGAACGCGAGCAACACTAAGAAAACCAGACTCTCTGAACGATAATGTCAATCATTGACTTGGCATGTCATGTCATTGGTGCATGCCATGCCAAAAAATGGGCGCAATTTTGGGTAATTGGGCCTTGGAAAAAGATGGCAACAGAGAACGCTAGTAACACCGCAGAACAAAGCTTCGATTATGTCGTCGTGGGAGGGGGTTCGGCAGGCTGTACCATCGCCAGCCGTCTCTCCGAATCTGGACAATACAATGTCTGCTTGTTGGAGGCTGGCGGCACGCACAAATCGCCGCTCGTCACCATCCCTTTTAACCTCGCAGTGACTGTTTCCCGGGGCGTTAAGAATTGGAATTTCGAGACCACACCGCAAGTTGGACTGAACGGTCGGAAAGGTTTTCAACCTCGCGGAAAGGCGCTTGGCGGCTCTTCTTCAATCAACGCAATGATCTACATTCGAGGTGTCAAAGAAGACTATGACAGTTGGGCTGCGCTAGGGAACAAAGGATGGTCCTATGATGAGGTCCTACCCTACTTTAAAAAAGCCGAAGACCACGTTGCTGGAGAAACTGACATACATGGCGTCGGCGGTCCGCTCACGGTTTCTCCTGTACGCAGCCCCAACCCGCTCAATGACGTTTTTATTCGAGCTGCAGAAGAGGCTCAGATCCCCCTAAACACTGACTTCAATACAGGGTCTCAAGAAGGCGCCGGTTACTATGAACTTACCCAACGCAACGGTGAGCGGTGCTCGGCAGCACGCGCGTACTTGGACCCCGCTGAAGGAAGAAAGAACCTGACCGTGTTCCAAAACGCATATGTAGAACGCGTCATCTTGGCCGGTAAGAAAGCAACCGGCGTACAGGCATCGATTGGCAATAAATCGCAGCGGATCAACGCCGCTCGGGAAGTCATTGTCTGCGCCGGTGCACTTCAAAGCCCTCAAGTCCTGCTACTTTCAGGCATTGGGGCTCCGGATAAGCTCACACCGCACGGTATTTCAGTCGCTCACGATCTACCCGGCGTCGGTGAAAATCTACACGATCATCCGGACTACGCGCTTCTCTATAAAACCAGTTCATCCGACGCCATTGGTGCGAATACCCGCTCCGGTCTGAAAATCATGTGGGATTCCATCCAGTACAAACTCAGACGGCGTGGCATGTTGACCACCAACTTCAACGAGTCTGGGGCCTTCTTTTATACCGATCGGTCTGAGCCCTCTCCGGATATTCAACTCCACTTTGCGATTTCCATCGTTGATAGCCACGGCCGAAAAATACATCGCTACCATGGTTATACCTGTCACGTCTGCGTCTTGCGCCCTAAGAGTCGGGGCAACCTGACGTTAACGAACGCCGATCCACAAACACACCCTCAGATCGATCCCGCGATCCTCGCTCACGACGATGATATGGAAACGATGGTTAGAGGCGTGATGAAGGCCCAGCAGATCATGGAAGGACCCGCCTTTGATTCGATCCGCGGAGAACCGCTATATGGTTCAGGATTGAAAGATCGTGATGCACTCATTGAGGACATTCGCAACCGAGCGGACACCATCTACCATCCAGTTGGTACCTGCAAGATGGGACAAGACGATATGGCGGTTGTGGACGAGCAGCTCAAGGTCAAAGGTGTAGATGGTCTGCGAGTCGCAGACGCCTCCATCATGCCGATCGTCATTTCAGGAAATACCAACGCCCCTTCCATCATGATTGGAGAAAAATGCGCGGCGATGATCCTGGAAGAAGCCCGCGCTGGAAAAAATCCGCTCAGCCTTGCGAGCTAGCGCGCACCCATCGCTCACACCCGCGTTCTAACAGGATTTGAGCGAATATGTCAATTATTGGGCATAGCGATCATACAAATCGCGCCTCGCCTGCCAAACAATGGCCAATCCTGGGGAAATTGGCTGTGATGCAATGGCGGAAACGACACCTTCGAATGCACTGAGTTTCGACTACGTGGTTGTCGGGGGTGGTTCAGCCGGATGTACGATCGCGAGCCGCCTGTCAGAATCTGGTCAGCACAGCGTGTGTTTGCTTGAAGCGGGTGATTCTCATACGTCTCCCCTCATCACTGTTCCGTTCAACGTCGCACTGACGATTTCTCGCGGCTTCAAAAACTGGAATTTCGAGACCACCCCACAAAAAGGCTTGAATGGCCGGCAGGGCTTTCAGCCACGGGGTAAGGCACTGGGAGGTTCCTCCTCCATCAATGGCATGATCTACATCAGAGGTGTGCCTGAAGACTACGACGCCTGGGCTGATTTAGGGAATACGGGCTGGGCGTGGCAAGATGTGTTTCCCTATTTCAAAAAATCTGAAGACCATGTCGCCGGAGAGACAGAGGACCACGGTGTTGGCGGTCCACTCACCGTCTCACCAGTGAGGAGCCCAAACCCGCTAAACGACATCTTTATTCGAGCAGCCGAAGAAGCACAGATACCTCGTAACGACGATTTTAACTCAGGGTCTCAGGAAGGTGTGGGCTACTACGAACTGACGCAGAGAAATGGCGAACGATGCACGGCCGCACACGCCTATCTCGATCCCGCATTGGGTCGCAAAAACCTGACCGTCATCCAAGAAGCCTACGTTGAGAAAGTGACCATCGCAGGCAAACGTGCGACCGGCGTTCAAGCACTGATCAAGGGCCAGCGGAAAGCGATTCGAGCCAACCGCGAAGTCATCGTATCTGCCGGTGCCTTACAAAGCCCGCAAGTGTTACTACTCTCCGGCATCGGTTCACCGGACAAACTAACCCCGCACGGTATCGAGATTCGACACGAGTTAGCCGGTGTCGGTGAGAACCTGCACGACCATCCAGACTACACACTCCTATACAAGAGTACGTCTCATCATGCGATCGGCGCGAATACCCGATCTGGCATCAAGATCATGTGGGACACGTTGCAGTACCGACTGCGGAGACGTGGGATGCTCACAACGAACTTCAACGAGTCCGGTGCTTTCTTTTATACCGACCGATCAGAGCCGTCGCCTGACGTACAACTACACTTTGCCCTATCAATCGTGGATAGCCATGGCAGAAAAATTCATCGCTATCCAGGGTATACCTGTCACGTCTGTGTACTTCGGCCAAAAAGCCGAGGCAATTTAACGCTCACGGATGCCAATCCACTGACTGCACCACAAATCGATCCAGCCATATTGGCAGACAATCGCGACATGGACGTGATGCTCAACGGCGTTTTAAAAGCACAACAGATTATGGAAGGCCCAGCATTTGAAAAGGTGCTAGCAGAACCGCTTTACGAATCCGGTTCCCACGATCTCGATATACTGCGCGAAGACATTCGTAATCGCGCGGACACCATCTATCACCCTGTAGGCACATGTAAGATGGGACAGGATGACATGGCAGTTGTCGATGAACGCTTGAAAGTCCATGGCCTTGAAGGACTAAGGGTCGCAGACGCCTCCATCATGCCGATGGTCATATCCGGCAATACGAATGCACCCTCCATCATGATCGGTGAGAAGTGTGCCGCAATGATCCTTGAGGATCTTGCCTAGTGAGTCTCGAAATCGTTTTGCAGTGGGTCGGGCCCATCGGCATTCTTGCCGTCGTCGGCGCCGTCGCGCTTGCCGGTTGGTGGCGCGCCGAAACCATCCCGAACTGGTCGTTTGCCGCACAACGATTCAGCACCGACTTTCCTGAGCATGAGCCAGTGTTCGGCACCGTCTCCACAGATGGTCGTGTTGCGTTGCTAGAGCTAGAGAAAGACAAAGCCAAATCAATAGGCTTCGTCGTTGTCACAGGAGATAAGTGGACAACTCGCCTGCTTCAACCTGACATCAGCCACATTGCGCGCTGTGAAACGGGACTGAAGCTCACAATGGATGACTTCACGATGCCAAATGTGAAGATCAAACTCGAACGCGATATTGCAGATCGGTGGTATACAGCTTTTAACCAACCAAAGGTGACATCCAATGGATCAGCTGCCTGAACTCGCACCAACCCACCTAGCTGTTCCCGTCTTCATCGCCGTGATGCTGCTCGAGCTTCTGATTGGCCGAGTCTACGGCAATGCAAAATTCGAAATGCGCGACACCGGACTTAATCTTCTCACGAGCTTTGTGGCTGGCACCGAGCGTGTACTTTCAGGCGTCTTGTATGCCTTTGTCCTGATGTACGTTTATCAGTATCGCGTATTCGATTTCGAGTTCAGCTGGATGCTCGTCGCAATCGTGTTTGTTGCAGATGATCTCATTTACTACATCAAACACCGTATCGAGCACACCGTGCGATGGGCGTGGGCGAGCCATGTCGTCCATCACTCAAGCCAACATTTCAATACATCCGTTGCATTGCGCCAGACTTGGACATATGCGTTAACTGGCTTGATCTTGCTCTACATCCCACTCGTCCTGATCGGCGTTCACCCTGCGTTATTAGGGTTTTGTGCCGGTGTTAATCTCGTCTATCAGTTTTTTCTCCACACCGAGACAATTAGGCGATTACCCCGCTGGTACGAAGCCATCATGAACACACCCAGCCACCACCGCGTTCATCACGCCACCAATCCCAAATACCTTGATGCCAACTATGCGGGTACATTCATCATTTGGGACAAGCTCTTCGGCACATTCGTTCCGGAAGATGACAACGAACCTTGTCGATATGGCATTGTTAAAAACCTACACACATTCAATGTGGTTCGCGTTGCCTTTCATGAATGGGCAAGTATCGCAAAAGACGTCGTGAGACCGGGTCTTTCATTGCGACAGCGATTGAACTATATGTTCAAACCACCGGGCTGGAGTCATGATGGTTCGAGAGAAACCAGCAAGATGATCAAAGCAAGGCATGTTCGCCTGAACCCTACTTCCGCTGGGGGACCGGGGCTGCCGGATGTCTCGGAAGTTCAAACCGAGCCTAAGCTGGCCACTGCATCGTAGAGGTGAACTAGGGGATAAGCAGATGAGCACGCTGATCGAATCCGATGACGACCTTTCTGCGAATGACCTGGCGCTGAGCTATCAGGATACGATCGGCGGCCCTATCCGTGCTCTACGAGCCATCGTTGCTCAATTTGGTTACATTAACGACAACCACATCTCTAACGTGGCGGACGTGTTTAACCTTAGTCGAGCCGAGGTACGCGGCATCGTCAGTTTCTATGCAGACCTACGCACAAGTCCGCCAGCCAAACACAAAGTCCGTATCTGTCAGGGCGAAGCTTGCCAATCCGTCGGAAGTCGTGCCTTAACCGCGGATTTCATGGTGAAGAGCCAGGTGCTCAACCAATCAAAAGCCCCCGACTATGTCGAACACGAACCTGTGGTCTGCCTAGGACTGTGTCCTCGGGGTCCGGTAGCCATGATTAACGACGAACTGGTGGCACACTGCTCAGACGCGAATTCTATCCTCGAAAGGCTTGAGCAATGACGGAAGTTTCTCGCGCCTACGTTTCTATGGATTCAATCGCAATTGCTTTGGGTGCGAATGACATCGTAGATGCACTCGAAGCTCGTGACGTCGAGGTTGTACGTACTGGTTCACGCGGATTGTCTTGGGCCGAACCATGCATAGAAATCGAAACCCTGCTCGGTGAGCGCTTGTTGTATGCAAACGTGACCACAGAGGCGATAAATACCGGTGATTCAGCATTTGCGGGACTTGAACCTTTGGATCTCGTCGATCGACTCATCGGGGATCAGACTCGACTCGTATTCTCCAACAGCGGACTAATTGACCCACTGTCCCTCGATCAATATCGCGCACAAGGCGGATTCCAACCTACACCCTTCTCATCACAGGACATCATCAAAGAAATCGAGCTGTCCGGCCTGCGCGGGCGCGGTGGTGCAGGTTTTCCCGCACACATTAAATGGTCCACCGTCGCGAACACCCCAGGGGATCAGAAGTGGATTGTGTGCAACGCCGACGAAGGGGACTCTGGCACTTTCGCCGACAGGATATTGATGGAAGGTGACCCATACCGTCTGATTGAAGGGATGATCATTGCCGGTCAGGCGACGGGCGCCAGCCGTGGCGTCATCTACTTACGCTCAGAATACCCAGTCGCTGCCAGCGTGCTAGGGAACCTCTGCACAAGTACGTGCAGATGATTGATACTTCTCGCCAGGTTGTCGAGGTATTGGGGACTGATGAAGCAGACGACGTTTGCATCGGCGGCGTGGGATCGCAAGGGCAAGGTGACGCGCCGCGAGCGGTTTCTCAGGGAGATGGACGCGGTGATTCCTTGGCCGCGGTTGATGCGCTTGATCGAGCCTCACTATCCGAAGGCGGGCGCCGGTCGGCATCCCCATCCACTGGAGCGGATGCTGCGTGTTTACTTCATGCAGAACTGGTTCAACCTGTCGGACCCGCAGGCGGAGGATTCGCTGTACGACAGCGAGTCGATGCGACGCTTCGCCGGGATCGAGCTGGCGGAAGATAAGATTCCGGACGAGTCGACGATCCTGCGGTTCCGCCATCTGCTGGAAGCCCATGATCTGACCGAGGCGATCTTCAACGAGGTGCGCAGCTTGCTTGAGGAGCGGCATTTGCTGGTGAAGAGCGGGACCATCGTCGATGCCACGGTCATTGCCGCGCCACCTTCGACGAAGAACGCCAAGCAGGCGCGCGATCCGGAGATGCGCCAAGGCAAGAAGGGCAAAGAGTGGCATTTCGGGATGAAGGCACACGTCGGCACGGATCGGCGCGGTATCGTCCACAGTCTGACCACGACCCATGCGGGTGCTGCGGACATCAGTCAGATGCCGGAGTTGCTGCACGGAGAAGAGCGAGAGATCTTTGGCGATCAGGCGTACTGGAAGGAGGCGGATCGGCAGGCGGCCGTCGAGCGGGGTATCCGCTATCGGGTCAACCGTCGCGGTACCAAGCAGCGACCGTTGACCGAGCACCAGCGCTACATCAACCGATGCCGCTCGAAGGCGCGAGCGCGAGGCGAGCACGCGTTCCATGTCGTCAAACGGCTGTGGGGCTTCAGCAAGGTCCGCTATCGCGGCCTGGCGAAGAACACGGCCCGGCTCTACACCGCGTTTGCGCTGGCCAACTTGTACATGCTCAGACGCAAGTTGTTGCCACGGGAGTGGTGTCTCTCGTGAACGGGATGATGGCCCGGAAGAGGCCAAAAATGGCCTCCGAGGGCGCTCAGCCGGTCGTTTTCCGCCCAAATTTCTGATGTTCCGAGCCAAATTCATTAATCCGGCCCTCTACACAGCTGCCTGTGCAGAGGTTCCCTAGCG
>PABE01000039.1 GCA_002702725.1 Porticoccaceae bacterium | reverse complement strand
CGAGGACATCCAGATCCTCGGTGGTCTCGAAGGGCAAAGACGCCGGATCGCAGGCCCGGTACAGCTGATCGGGTGTTAAGGGCGTACGAAAACTGTCGGACTGCGCATTATTCTGTTTCTCGGTCATCCATCCCCCATATCATTGGCAACAATGCCCTTAACTATGGCAAGAGGCCGCGGCGGCGACAAGGCGGATTATTTAATCGCGATCAAAAGATCGTCAATCTGCGTTCGTCTGGACCGGCACTCGCGTTTCGTACCGATCATCACGCAGGTAAACAATGGCGAGCACCATAGCCAAAAAGGTCAGCAGCGCTGCCACGTCAAAGGTGTATCGCTGGAGGTCCTGCCATAACAAACCGCCCATCAGCGCACCGACTGCCCCACCGGCCCCGAAACTTAAGGACGAATAAAGCGCCTGGGCCTGACCGCGGTGGTGAGCCGGGAAAAAGCGTCGCAGGTATTCGACCGAAACCGCATGACAGGCGCCAAAACTGAAGGCATGCAGGCTCTGGGCGATAATCAATGCGCCCGCGGAAAAAGACAGGTGGCTGATCATCAGCCAGCGGACTGCCGTCAGGGCGAGGCTTACAATCAGGATCCCGGCCAGTGTCCAATTGGTCATCCAGCGGCGCATCAGCAGGAAAAGACCGATTTCCGCCACGACACTAAACGCCCAAAAAGCGCCAATGGTTCCCCGGCTGTAGCCCTGTTGCTCAAGCTGCAGACTGTAAAAGGCATAGTAAATGCCATGGGCCACCTGAAGCAGGAAGGACACGACAAGAAAGGTCGCTACCGGTTTTCGCCACACATGAACTGCGAAGCCTCTCCCGCTGTCGCGCTGGGGCGGATGATCCAGGGGCGGAACCGTCAACGACGACAACCAGATAAATAACAGGAAAAGCCAGCCCGCCAGGGCAAAGTCCTGGATACGACTCTCGAACCAGAAGCCGCCCAACAGGACGGATGCGATAAACCCGACCGATCCCCACAACCGCAACTGGCTGTAACGCTGCGGCTCACCGTGAAGGTAGTCCAGGGTTAGCGCCTCGAACTGGGGCATCACGGCATTCCAGAAAAAACTGTACAGGGCCATGACCAACGCCATGGACCAGAACCCCTCGGAGAGGAATATTGCGGCAAAACTCAGGCAGCCAAGGGCTGAACCCCATCGAATGGTACTGACCCGACGACCGGAGCGGTCGGCCAGCCAGCCCCACAGATTGGGGGACACAATGCGCGTTCCCATCTGTATGGCCAGCAACTGGCCGATCTCGGTGGCATCGAAGTGGCTGTGAACGAGAAATAACGGCCAGAAGGGATGTAACAGCCCTAGCAACCCGTAGTACCAGAAATAGAAGGACGAAAGGCGTTTGCGGGGCAGAATGACCGGTACTGGCGCGTTGATAAGTCGTGGCCTGATTGTTTGACGATTACTGGCGATAAAGAGGGTCGATGATAAAGGCCCGAGTGGGTCATGCCAATCCCGGCTCGGATCGACATATCGTTGACCTGAATCACTGACGGCAAGCCGCCGTTAACCGACTATGGGGCGGTTGACTTACACCCGAGAAAGAGGAAATGGCCATGAAGCGCAACGTAGGCGGAATTGATCGTGCAATAAGGGCTCTTGCCGGCATCGTGATTATCTGCCTGGGAGTCTATTTTCAAAGCTATTGGGGAGCCATCGGTCTGATTCCGTTGCTAACTGCCCTGATCGGCTGGTGCCCGGCTTACGCACCCTTTGGTTTGAGTTCCTGCAAGGCGACATCAAAATCGTCCTAAAGCCTTTCAGGGTACGCGCCAAATTTGCTTTGCCTTCGGGGTAGACTACAATCCCCCACCCCGAAAGTGACTGTGAAGTTTCCATGACCATCCGCACCCTGCTCCACGACCGAGTCCGAGCGGCCATGAGCGCCGCCGGCATTCCCGATGAATGCAGCCCCGCCATTGCCCTCAGCAATCGCGAAGGCTTTGGCGATTTTCAGGCCAATGGCGCCATGGCCAGCGCCAAGAGAATGGGCAGGCCACCCCGTGAAATCGCCCAGGCCATTGTCGACAACCTCGACCTGGACGGAGTCGCGGACAAGGTGGAAATCGCCGGCCCCGGTTTCATAAACATTCATCTTAATGCGGAGTTTCTCGCCAGGGCAGTGGAGATACAGGCGCGGGAGATCGCCCTCGACAAACGACCGAATCCAGACCCGCAAACCATCGTCGTGGACTACTCTTCCCCTAACCTGGCCAAGGAAATGCACGTCGGACACCTGCGCAGCACCATCATCGGTGATGCCCTGGTGCGGGTATTGACGCATTTGGGTCACAACGTGGTGCGTCAAAATCACATGGGCGACTGGGGCACCCAATTCGGCATGCTCATCGCCGAGCTGGAGGAGCACCTGGGCGAGGGGGAAAAACCGGAGATGGCACTCAAGGACCTTGAGACCTTCTATCAGCAGGCCAAGAAACACTTTGATCAGGATGCCGCCTTTGCCGACAAGGCCCGCGCCTACGTGGTCAAGCTGCAAGCCGGCGACGGCCACTGCCGGGCGCTCTGGCAACAATTCATTGACATTTCGATCGCCCACAGCGAGGAAATCTATCGCCTGCTTAACGTCACCCTGCGCCACGGCGATATCCGACCGGAAAGTGCCTATAACGACGACCTGCAGCGAGTAGTGGATGAACTCAAGGCCGCAGGCCTTGCCGTGGAGGATCAGGGCGCGCTGGTGGTTTTCCTCGACGAGCTGGCCGACAGGAACGGCAACCCAAGTCCGGTTATTGTCCAGAAATCCGGTGGTGGATTCCTGTATGCGACCACGGATCTTGCCGCACTTCGCTACCGGGCCAACGTCATCAAGGCCGACCGGGTGCTCTACTTCATCGATGCCCGCCAGTCCCTGCATATGCAGCAGGTGTTCACGGTGGCGAAAAAGGCCGCCTTTGTGCCCGAAACCCTGAGCCTCGAACACCATCCGTTCGGCACCATGATGGGGGAGGACGGCAAGCCTTTCAAAACCCGAAGCGGCGGCACCGTCAAGCTTGCCGACCTGCTGGTCGAGGCGATTGAGCGCGCCAATCGCATCATTGCCGAAAAGGATCCCGAGCTCTCCGACGACGAGCGTCGGGAGGTGGCGCGCAAGGTGGGCATCGGCGCCATCAAGTACGCGGACCTGTCGAAAACCCGCACCAATGACTATGTCTTTAACTGGGACGCGATGCTCAGCTTCGAAGGCAATACCGCGCCCTATCTCCAGTACGCCTACACACGTATCCGCAGCATTTTCCGCCGGGCAGGGGTATCTCCGGAGGCTGTGTCAAGCCGGATCATCCTCGACGAGCCAAGGGAAAAGGCCCTGGCCATGAAGCTGCTGCAATTCGATGATGTTCTGGAACAAGTGGCGGCGGATGCCTATCCCCATGTGCTCTGCAACTACCTGTATGATCTTGCCAGCGCGTTCATGACGTTCTACGAGCACTGCCCTATCCTCAGGGAAGGCGTCGATGGACAAACCCGCAACAGCCGACTGCACCTGGCGAGGGTCGCTGAGGAAACCCTTGCCCGCGGCCTCGGCCTTCTGGGCATCGAAGTGATGGAGCGCATGTAACCGCCGGGCCTCTCTAATGCTGAACAAGGATAAAATCCTCAAACTGGCCAACACCGCCATGCCCTTTGGCAAGTACCAGGGGCGATACCTGACCGACCTTCCGGAGGAATACCTCCTGTGGTTCGCCGACAGGGGATTCCCACGGGGAGAACTGGGAGAACTGATGCAGCTGGCGTTAGTGGTCAAAACCAATGGTCTGGAGGCGGTGCTCCACCCCCTTCGACCGGAACCGGACTAAACCATGGGAGAGAGCCCGGACATGGACGAACAGAATCCATCAGACGTGGCCGACATCCTCCGCGACATCCGCGCGGATCAGCGAGAGATCGTGGCACTGCTTCGGGAACAGCGGGAACTGGCGCGCAGTCAACTTGAGTCATCCAAAGAGCGCCTGGACGAATCCATGGCCCTGCAGCGGCTGGCCATGGATCGCCAGAAGCACATTACCCTGATTGCCGTGCCCGGCATCCTGACATGCATCGCCGCCATCGCCTACCTGGTGTGGCGATATTTCTAGAATCAGTTCTCATCCGGCCCTGGCATCCGAGATCCTGGCGCCAACTGCCCTACCCGCAGCGTCGAAAACAAAATTCAATCGGGCCTGTCCATCTCATCCGCGTCTCCTGGCAAATGCCGGGTGGCAGGTCCACAATCGGAGATCAATGCCCCGCGCAGAGGAGTCAGAGACAATGAAGTTTATTTTCGAAGTCAAACTGAACCCGGGTTTCAGCGCCGAAGAATACGCCGCCAACTGGGTCGAAGCGAGCAGGATCATTCAGCAGACCACCGGCGCCAGGGGTACCCGCCTCCACCGGAAGATCGGCGCCCCCGACACCCTGCTGGCCATCGCCAGCTGGGAAACCAAGGAGGCGCGGGATGCCAAAGACGACCGCCGGGACCATCGGGTCAGGGAAATCCTGAGCGAACACGAAGAAAAGTGTGTGATCACCGTTATCGGTGAATTCGAGGAGCCGGAATGGGAGGTATTGCCCGGCGATTAGCCCGGCTTCCGGGCCACGATGGTTTTCACGACATCGAGAAAGATGTTGTTAACCTCCAACACCTCGAATCCCGCCGCCCTGACATTGTCCACCGTGGTGCGATTCATCGCTGGACCGAACTTTTCGGTGAGCAGGGTCATCAGATTCATCATCGGCTTGAATGGATAGTAGCGACTACCGGTGTGCTCGAACATGTAGAGCCCGCCACCGGGCCTGAGCACACGGTAAAGGGATTTCAATCCCTCCACGGGGCGAGGCACCGAGCAGAAGGTGCAGGAGGTGAAAATCTGGTCGAAACTGCCATCGTCGAAGGTCATTTCGTGGACATCCATCACCTCGGCCCGAAGGTTGCCGTCATAGGCGTCGACCCGCGGCTTGGCCTGCTCGAGCATTTTCGGACTGATATCGATCGCGGTTATGTCCCGGCCACGGGGAAACAATGGAATATCCAGCCCCGTCCCGAGGGCGAGAAACAGGACCCTGCCGTCCATGCGGCTGAACAACTCGGTTTTACAGGGCGCCCAGCGAATCTCTGCGCCGCGCCCCGCCATCAGATCAAAGGTGGGTGCCACCTTGTCCCATTTGCGCTGTGTCGCGATATCGACCATCAAGGCACCTCGTTTTTATAAAGCCTGCGGCCCGCGCAGGCGACTGTTCATCACCCAGACAAAGGCGAAACAGACGAAACCACTGATCAGCCCCTTCCAGCTTGCATCGGAAAATGACAGGGACGACATGGCAGCGGTCATGCCGACAACCATACCGCTCAGCATACCAGTGAGCATCATGGGCACCATGGCTTCCATGGCGCCGAGAACAATGCCGATGGGAAACCACAGGAACACTGCCAAACCCATACCCAGGACCATCATCGCCACCATAGCGATAAGCATATTCCAGCCCGTGCCGACCAATAACCAGGCAACCGCCGCCATGACGAAACCGACAAACAGGTTGGCGACCACATCGCCGAGGGTGAAAAATAATTGACGGTCCAAGACTTTCTCCTGTTTTATTGCTTATCCGATCCATTAGACGCCAGAACACCGTTTTTTTTCAAGAACGATGAGAGACATCAAGAAAACCGCTGGTCCAGGGGAACTTCAGTGGCTACCCCGGCGTCTTTGACCCACCAGTGAAAGATCCTCGGCGCCCTGTAAAGCCCAACAGAGGAAAGGAGATTATCCGTGATCAACTTCCAGTTCTGGCCTGTTATGGTCGGTACCCTCGCCGCGACCATCCTCGGGATTCTGTGGCATACGTCTGCACGGCTCAAAACGCGCAACGGCGGTCACACGCCGCCCTGGCTGCGTCCGACCTGGCTACTTGGCACCCTGATCGGCAACCTTCTGTATGCCGGCACCCTGGAATTGGTCCTGGTTTCCCTGAACACGTTCAGCCTGATTCAGGGGGCCTCACTGGGGATTGTCATCGGCGCCGGTATCGTGTTGCCGACGCTACTGCTCAACAATGTACATCGGGGCAGGGGCTGGAGTAATTGCCTTATCACCGCCGCCTACCCGATCTGTTGCCTGGTCATGATTGGCGCGATTCTGGGCGTTTGGCCGAGGAGCTGAAGCACGCGGCAACTCGATTTCTACTGTTATCCCAACGGTCCTGATACCCTGACCTTTATCAACCTTGGAACCACCAGTCACCGTGAAGAATACAATACCGTGCCTCCGCCGGATGGCGTTGCTGGCACTTGTCCTGCTCGCCGGTAGCAGCCAGGGCGATGATCGTCAGGGCGGGCTGCTTGCCTTTGGCTCCTGCCTGCGTCAATGGCAACCCCAGCCCGTGTGGCGGGCCGTCAGCGCCCTTGAACCCGATGCCGTTATCCTGATGGGTGACAACGTCTATACCGACAGAGGCGACTACGCCAGGCAACAGGAACCGGCCCGGATTGCACAGGCCTACCGGGATCTGGCACAGACCACTGAATGGCGGGCATTTGTCCATGATTCTGCCCTGCACGATCGTCAGATTCTCGCCACCTGGGACGACCACGACTACGGTGTTAACGATGGCGGCGGGGACTACCCCCACAAACTGGCGGCCAAGCGGGCGTTTTTGTCATTTTTCCAGCTTGAAGGCACCGCGACGGGAAATGCCGATCAACCCGGCGTCTACCGCAGTGAACGCCTTTCAATCGACGGTCTTAACATTCAGGTATTGCTGCTGGATACCCGAAGTTTTCGCAGCCCGCTGAAGAAGGCGACGGTTGACACCACCTGCCCCCATACCCGCATAGTCGCCAACACGGACAGGGAAGCCACATTGTTGGGGCCCGAACAGTGGCGCTGGATGGAAAATGAATTGCGCAAGCCCGCCGATCTGCGCCTGATAGTCTCCAGCATCCAGGTGCTGCCGACTCAACATTGCTATGAGAAATGGGCCAACTTTCCCCGCGAGCGCCAGCGATTGTTCGACCTGATCAAAGACACCGGTGCAACGGGCGTTGTCCTCCTGAGCGGCGATCGCCATTTGGGCGAAATATCGGTGCTGACGTCCGACGCCATCGGTTATCCCCTCTATGAAGTGACAGCCAGCGGTCTCAATTCCGCCATGGGCCCTGTCGATAGCCCCGAACCCAATGCACTGCGCGCTTCGGGAACTACGGTACGGGTTAACCATTTCGGCACACTGGCCATCGGCGGGTCCGACGCCACCCTTATCCGCCTGCAGATACGCAGCGAACAGGGCAAACTTCTGGAGGAAATCAGCATTCCACTGGCTACCCTGACGCCATCCAGCGCCGTGCATTGACCAGCGTGATCGACAAGCCCGCCACCCCTGATACTGACAGAAACGGCGAAACGCCAGAAGTGCCCACTATGGGTTAAAATAGGGTTTAGGGAGCGGGGGCTATCGGCCACGGCGACATTGCGCAGGAGCTACTGTGAGCCTATTACTCAATTGCGATCTCGGGGAAATTGAAGATCCTCAGCAACACATTGAGCGGACGGTGATGCCGTTGATCGATATGGCCAACATTGCCTGTGGTTTTCACGCCGGCAGCCCGATGACCATGCGCAACACCCTGAATCTGGCAAAGACGCACCAGGTCACCATAGGCGCCCACCCGGGCTATGGGGATCGGACCAACTTTGGCCGTATGTCGATTCCCCACAGTCACAACGAGCTGGTTGCCCTGTTGCATTATCAGATCTCGGCACTCGCCGGCATGGCCAAAAGCCAGGAACTGGCCCTGAGTTATGTAAAGCCCCACGGCGCCCTCTATCACGACATGATGAACAATGCCGATATTCGCCGGGCGGTGTTGGCGGCGCTGGCCGAGTGCGACGGCGGCCTGTCATTGATGATGCTGGCCACCGGGGAGGCCGACCGTCACCGGAAGGAAGCGAAGGCTCTCGGCATTGACATTATTTTCGAAGCCTTTGCCGACCGCGCCTACGACGACACTGGCCGGCTGGTCGATCGGCGGCAATCCGGTGCGGTACACGATCATTCGCGAATGCTGGATCAGGCGCGACAGCTGATAGAAAGCGGTACCGTGACCACCATTTCCGGCAAGCGCCTGCCCATCGCAGCCGACAGCCTCTGTGTTCACGGCGACAACCCGGCGGGCGTGGCCGTGATTGCCGAGTTGCGCAGCATAGTTAACCTTCACCACCGCCATGCCTAAACCCGCCGGCCCCCGCGACGAAGTGAGTATCGTCACCGCCGGGGAAAACGCCGTCATGGTCTACTTCGGTGATCGTATCAGCCCCGACGTCGGCGATCGGGTCCGTCAGTCGGCAAGTCGCATCCGGTCGACGCTCGGGGACAGTGTCCTCGAATTGGTACCTAGCTACGCATCACTGCTGGTAGTGTACGATCCATGGCGCATCGGCCGCGGCACCCTGCGGCGAACGCTGAACGCCCTGCTCGCGGATGTCGAGGCAGGTGACAAGGGCTCTATTCGACGCCTGGACCTGCCCGTTTACTATGGCGAGGAAACCGGACCCGACCTGCCCCGGGTGGCGGCCCATGGCAGCATCGACACAACAGCGGTGATCGCGCTCCACAGCAACCGGGAATACCGGGTCTACGCCATGGGCTTTGCGCCGGGATTTGCCTATATGGGCTCGGTGCCGAACGCCCTGGCGGCCCCGCGCCACGCCTCGCCACGACGTCAGATACCCCCCGGCTCGGTGGCAATTGCCGGCGAACAAACGGCGATCTATCCGCAACAGAGCCCGGGGGGCTGGAACATCATAGGCCGCTGTCCTGTCGACCTTTTCCACCCGGACAAATCACCTCCCACCCTCCTGGAGCCGGGTGATCGGGTGATTTTTCGCGCCATTTCAAGGGATGAGTTCCTCTCTCTCGGAGGACATCTGTGAGGTCAGCGGCGTCGGCCTCTGCGCCGGGATTTCTTGAAGTCATCGCACCGGGCCCACAAAGCCTGCTCCAGGACTCGGGGCGCCGGGGCCAGTGGCACCTCGGAATTACCTCTGCGGGCCCCATGGACCGCCTGTCCTTCGACTGGGCGAACCGACTGGCCGGAAATCCGCCCGGGCTCACCGCCCTGGAGGTCACCTTCGGCGGGTTGCGCATGGTTGCCCACCATTCAGTCCAGCTGGTAGTGACAGGGCCCCAGGCGCCGATTACCGTCAACCAGCGGCCGGCCAGTCAATGGCAGCTGCTGGCATTAAAACCGGGCGACCGGATCGACATTGGCTACACCCGGGAGGGCTGCCGCCTCTATGTTGCTGTGCCGGGAGGTTTCCACGCTACTTCCGCGTTTGGCAGCAGCAGCACCGTGGTTCGCGAGGGTCTTGGCGGGCTCGACGGCCGCCCATTGCTGTCGGGGGACAGGCTGAAGGTCGCTAACGAACATCGGCATCGCAGTTTCTTCCTGCCTCTGGAACTGCGTCCTGTCTACGCCCCTGGCGACGGTGCGGCGCTTCGAGTCATTCCCTGCCTCCAGGCCAGAATACTCGGCAGGTCATGGCGCCGAAAATTCTTTGCCGCCCGATACCGGGTCGCTTCGGAGTCAGACCGCATGGGTATTCGCCTTGAGGGCGAGCCCCTGGATCACGGCATTGCCCGGTTGCTGTCAGAAGCGGTAACACCCGGCGCCATTCAAATCACCCCCGATGGTCAGCCCATCATCATGATGCGGGATCACCAGACCATCGGCGGCTACCCCAAACTCGGCACCCTGCTGTCCCTCGACTGCGACCGGCTTGCCCAGTACCCGAGTGGCGCAGAGGTTTGCTTCATTCCCATCACTCCCGGTCGCGCACTGGCTTTGTTAAGGCAGACCAAACGGCGCTTCGAAACTGCCTCGCCCATCGCACTGGCATGGTGATACGGCCCCTCTCCACTGCCCACCCTGCCCCCTGCACCGTGCCGGCCCTATGGCATACAATGGCGACGCTGTCTCAGGAAATGCCATGACCCGTCCAAGCTTCGCCCATATCGACCTCGCCGCCCTCAGGGCAAATTACCGTCTGGCTGTCGAACTTTCCCGCGCATCCCGGGCGACGGCCCGTTGTGTTGCTGTGGTCAAGGCCAACGCCTACGGCCACGGTGCTGTGGAAGTCGCCCGGGCACTGGATGACACCGCACCGGCACTGGCGGTATCGTGCTGCGACGAAGCGCTGGTTCTTCGGCAGGCCGGTATTACCAGTCCGATTTTATTGCTGGAGGGTTTGTTCAGCGACGACGAGATCGCCATGTGCGCTCACCACAACTTTTGGCCCATGCTCGAAAACCCGGGCCAAGTGGACGCCGTCGTCAAATCCAAACCTGAAAAACCACTCACGATCTGGCTGAAGGTGGACACCGGCATGCACCGCCTGGGACTGCTCCCGCACCAGTTTAAAGAGCAGTACCAGCGGCTACTCGCCAGTGACAATGTGGCAGCCCCCGTGGTCGTGGGCAGCCATTTCGCGAGCGCCGACGAACTGGACAACCCCTTCACCCGCACCCAGGTCGATCGTCTCCACGACCTTGTGGCGCCCGTGGGGGCACCCTTGAGCATGGCCAACTCTCCGGGCCTGTTGGCCTGGCCCGAGGCGCGGGCGGACTGGAACCGCCCGGGATTCATGCTCTACGGCGCATCGCCCTTCGATCGACCCCATGCCGAGGCCGACCGCCTGAGGCCCGTGATGCAATTTGAATCCCGGGTCATCTCCCTGCGCTGGCTGGACCCGGGGGAAACCGTCGGCTATGGACAAACCTGGAAAGCGGGCCGGCGGAGCCTGATCGCCACGGTACCGGTGGGTTATGGTGACGGTTATCCGCGCACCGCTGGCAACGGCACACCGGTCCTGGTCAAGGGGGCCCGGGCATTGCTGGCCGGCAGGGTATCAATGGACCTGATCACTGTGGACGTCACGGATGTGGCAGGCATTCAGCCTGGCGCCCCGGTGGAGCTATGGGGGGCGAGCCTGTCGGTCAACGAAGTCGCACGCAGTGCCGGCACCAGTGCCTACGAACTACTGACCCGAATGCCCGCTCGCCTGACGCGACTCTACCGGGGAGGGGCATGACCCGGGGCTGACGGAGAAGCCCTAGGCGCTTTGCAGAGCCTCGCTGCGCAACTTTTCCCGCACGTCCATCAACACCCTGCCATAGTAATTGTACCCGCGCTGATCACGGCCGCAGCCCCAGTAGTGATCGTAGAGACTGTTCTCCACCAGGGTTTTGTCGCCGGTTTCCAGCAGAGCCTCGGCCACTTCGGGATGTGTACGGCACTTGAGATAGATACCCCGGGTCATCACAACCACCTGTATTTTTTTCCAATCGCGTCGCACTTTCCAGAAATGCCAGCGTGCAGTCCTTTGGGCCAGTTTGGGGTGCGGTGCGAGGCGTATCTTTTCCCGCAGATCGGGGTCATGAAACTTCATGGCCTGAAAATAGTGTTCCACCGATGGCCAGCTTCGATCCTCGAGATCGAAGGAATGGCGGGACCAGGCGGACAACAGGTGATGGGCGTCATCGCGACGGACAAAAATTGCGTCGTCCGGTAGGGACTTGAACAGGGACATTATCTCGACCTCAAAAGCCGGGCACCGCTCGGTTTCCGAGCTGGCGCCGGTAACATTCCGCCATATCGACGGAAAAACAGCAAAAAACAATCTTTTCGACATAATCACAGTCGGTCTTCAGTACCTCATCCACCGCACATTCACAGGCCTCGGAAAGTGGATAGCCGTAGACACCGCAACTGATGGCAGGGAAGGCCACAGAGCACAATTGTCTCGCGTCCGCGGCCTCCAGGGCGTTGCGATAACAGGCCCGCAACAGCTTCTCTTCACCCTTGTCACCTCCCCGCCAAACGGGACCCACCGCATGAATAATGTATTTTGCCGGCAGATCGAAACCCGGCGTCACTCTCACTTCACCCGTGGGGCAACCGCCGATGGCCCGGCAGGCCGCCTGCAACTGTTCAAAACCAGCGGCGCGATGGATGGCGCCGTCAACACCGCCACCACCGGCAAGCTGGCTGTTCGCCGCGTTGACGACTGCATCGACCTCGAGGGTCGTAATGTCGCCCTGGTGAACTTCAATTTCCATTAGCTGTAGTACTCCCCACCAGCACCAGTCTGCTCAGTCGCGAATCCGGAACGGTGTAAAATTGGTGTCCACATCATAAACATCGACGCCCTCGCGCCGCTTGAGGGCGTTGACCGCCAGGTAGGTAAACGGTGTCATCAACGCCTCGAACAGGGTTTTGAACGCGAAGTTGAAAGCGATCACCTTGATCAGACTTTCCCCTGACCAGACGCCGGCAAAGGCTATGGGGTAGAAAATCAGGCTATCGACACCCTGTCCGGCCATCGTCGACCCAATGGTGCGCATCCACAGATGGCGGCCGCCGGTCAGAACCTTCATCTTCGCCATGACGTAGGAATTGACAAAATCCCCAACCCAGTAGGCCACCATGGAGCCGATCACAATACGGTAGGTATTGCCGAAGACGGTCTCCAGAGCCGGCTGCAGCACGGCATTGAACGGCTCGCTGGCGGCGGGGGGCAAAGCCAGAATCACCGAGGACATGAAGGCGGCGAAGACCAGCGCGAAAAAGCCCATCCAGATTACCCGGCGCGCCCTGGCGTAGCCATAAACCTCGGTGAGAATATCGCCAAAAATATAACCGATGGGGAAAAACAGGTTGCCGGTGCCAAAACTCAGGCCATCACCCATTCCCGGAATCGTGAACGGCAGCGGGATCTCACTGACTTTTGCCGGGCCAATCAGGTTGGAGCACAACAGCACCGCGACGAAGGCGGCCATGATCAGATCGTAATAGCGGAAATGGCGGCCCAGCACCGCCCCCGCCGGCAGGGCCCTGGCGCCGCCTGCGGTCAAAACGGTCGCTCCGGCCTACCGGGCACCGTTTGAGGAGTATGATCGCCCTCAGTTCTCGGGAGCATAAACCTCCGCATTCTGGCCGATATGAAACAAGCTTTCACCGCCATCGACGTAAAGATGCTGCCCCGTGATGTACTCGTTGTCGAGAATGTAGCGAAGGGCTTTGCCCAGTTCCTCCACCTGACCCTGACGTTTGAGGGGAATTCCCTGCACCCGCCAGGCGATATAGTCGTCAGTGCGACTGGTGCCGGGCATGATCACCCCCGGCGCAATGCCATTAACACGGATTCGCGGCGCAAACTCCATAGCGGCCATGCGGGTAAATTCCGCCAGCGCCTTCTTGGCAAGCAGGTATGCCTGATAGTGAAACTGCTGGAAGGCAATCTTGTTGTCGAGAATATTGATGATATTGCCCTGTTCCACCAGCCGGGCGAAAGCACCACTGAGCAGGAACGGCGTGAAGAAATTGACCATAAACTCCTGTTGCAGCATGGCCAGGGACGTTTCCGTGGTGGGCGCCGCATTGTAGATCGAGGCGCAGTTTATCAGCACCGAAAGACCCGGAAATCGCGTGGCGACCCGTTCTATTAATGGCGAGGGATCATTGCCGGACAAAAAATCACAGGGAAATATCTCGCACTCAACACCCAGCTTGCGGATCTCCCGGGCGGCTTCTTCCGCCGGCCGGGCCGAACTGTTGTAGTGGATGGCCACATCGTAGCCGAGTTGTGCCAGGGTTTCCGCAAAATGCCTTCCTACCCTGATTGCACCGCCGGTTACCAGCGCGGCTTGCCGATCACTCATCATTAACCTGCCTTTATGCCTTGCCAGAACCTGCCCCGGAAGGCGGCAAGACCAAAAATGAAAACCCGGGGTATAGCCGTTGACTATAATGAAACAATAGCGCTCAGGCCAGCCGAATAATACCGGGGGTTACAACAGGGCCGGATTGATCAGGAACAAAGACTTTACAGGGGATTTCGTATACTTTTTGTACAGGTTTCGAATTCTGTACAGTGAACAGCAGGCGTTCAAATTGTCGCTTTATGTCCTCACTGTTAGTATTCCACTCGACGGGAGCACGACGTTCCAGAGGTGCATCGCCTCCCAACCCTGGTCTGATAACAACAGTCGGTGAAATGATGTCCAACGAAGCAAAAAAAGAACGCTGTATTATCGTCGGCGCCAGCCATGCGGCAGCGCAGGTGGCTCCCACCCTTCGCCAGCGCGGCTGGGAAGGTACTATCGGTGTGATCGGCAATGAGTATTCGCTGCCCTACCACCGCCCCCCCCTGTCGAAAGACTTCCTGTCCGGGAAAAAAAGCTCTGACGACATTCTGATTCGCCAGCCGGCAGTCTATGAAAAAGCCCATATCCGATTCGCCCTGGGCATTACAGTCATCGATATCAATCGCAGCGACAAATACGTCGTTCTCGACAACGAACAACAAATTCCCTATGACAAGCTGGTACTGACCACCGGGGCCAAGGTGCGCAAGCTGAACATCCCTGGCGCTGATCTCGCCGGTATCCAGTATCTGCGCAACATCAACGACATCCACCATATCAAGAGTTTTGTCGGCAAGGAAAAGAATGCCGTGATTGTCGGTGGCGGTTATATCGGGCTTGAGACCGCCGCTTCCCTGCGCAAATTGGGCATGAATGTCACCGTTCTGGAAGCCATGCCCAGGGTCCTGCAACGGGTCACTGCGCCCGAGGTTTCCGCCTTTTACGACCGGGTGCACCGCGAAGAAGGTGTCACGATCGTCACCGACACCATCGCCAAATCCTTTGAAGGCAACAAGCATGTCGAGGCGGTGCTTTGCGAAAACGGCGAGCGCTACCCCGCGGATCTGGTGATTGTCGGTGTTGGCGTCGTCCCGGCCACCGAGCTGGCGGAAAAGGCCGGCCTTGAAGTCAATAACGGCATCGTCGTCGACGAATACGCCCGCACCAGCGACCACGACATTCTGGCCGCCGGTGATTGCACCTCCCACTACAACCCCATCTACGACCGGGTACTGCGCCTTGAGTCGGTGCAAAACGCCCTCGACCAGGCCACGGTTGCCGCCAATACTATCTGCGGCAACTTGCAACCCTACTCTGCACTTCCCTGGTTCTGGTCGGACCAATTCGATCTCAAATTGCAAATCGCCGGACTCAACCAGGGTTACGACAACGTTGTGATCCGCGGTGACATCGAAGGGAGCCGCAGTTTTGCGGCGTTTTATCTGCTCGGTGACCGCTTGCTGGCGGTAGATGCCGTCAACAAGCCGCAAGAGTTCATGCTAG
This sequence comes from Porticoccaceae bacterium, assembly GCA_002702725.1. Taxonomy (GTDB): domain Bacteria; phylum Pseudomonadota; class Gammaproteobacteria; order Pseudomonadales; family Porticoccaceae; genus NAT127. Next base: position 3,116 of record PABE01000039.1, on the reverse strand, counting down.
GTCGCCGCCTGATTACGGACAAGGTACCCGTCGATCCCGCCAAGCTCGCGGACGAGGGTTTTTCACTGAAGGGCTTTATGGCGTAACGCGTCGCCGATGCGAAGCAACACAGAAAAGGGCATAGCGCCCTCTTCTGTGTTCGGCGGCAAAAATGCGATAACGTATTTGATAAATGGCGCGATCTTCGCCAAACTAGCACGCCTTATCGCGGGATATTAAAGTCCCCTGGCCACGGGGACTGCTGCTCCGCCGCAATCTTCCCGCAACCCTGATCGAACACCATCTCTGCGACCAACACGACAATCTACAGGAGAAAACTTGATGTCCGGGTTTGACAAAGTAGTCCACAGTTATGAGGAGGCCATGCAGGGCCTTGAAGACGGCATGACCGTCATTGCCGGCGGCTTTGGTTTGTGCGGCATTCCCGAAAACCTGATCAACCAGATCAAGAAACTGGGCGTCAAGGATCTGACCATCGTATCCAACAATTGCGGCGTCGATGGCTTCGGCCTCGGCGTTCTGCTGGAGGACAAGCAGATCAAAACCATGATTGCCTCCTACGTGGGCGAGAACAAGCTGTTCGAACAGCAGATGTTGTCCGGCGAGCTGGAAGTAATCCTGACCCCCCAGGGCACCCTGGCGGAAAAAATGCGCGCCGCGGGCGCCGGCATACCTGCGTTTTACACCGCCACCGGTTACGGCACCCCCATTGGCGAAGGCAAGGAAGTCCGGGAATTTAACGGTCGCAAGTACATCCTGGAAGAATCGATCAAAGGTGATTTTGCCATCGTCAAAGCCTGGAAGGCAGACCGATACGGCAACGCCATCTACCGGCATACGGCCCAGAACTTCAACCCCATGGCTGCCACGGCCGGCAAGATCACGGTCATGGAGGTGGAGGAGATTGTCGAACCCGGCGAACTGGATCCGACACAGGTACAAACCCCCGGCATCTACGTCGACCGGCTGATCCAGGGTACCTTTGAAAAACGTATCGAAAAACGCACCGTGCGCAGCGCCTGAAGGAGGACAAAGACATGACACTTTCCCGCGAACAAATGGCCATGCGCGTTGCCCGTGAATTGAAAGACGGCTACTACGTCAACCTCGGCATCGGCATCCCGACCCTGGTCGCCAACTACATACCCGAAGGCATTGAGGTAATGTTCCAGTCGGAAAACGGCCTTCTGGGCATGGGCCCCTTCCCCACGGAAGAACAGCTCGACGCCGACCTGATCAACGCCGGCAAGGAAACCGTCACCACCATTAACGGAGCCTCCATATTTTCTTCGGCAGACTCCTTCGCCATGATCCGCGGTGGCCATGTGGACTTCACCGTCCTCGGCGCCTTTGAAGTGGACGTTAAGGGCAACATCGCATCGTGGATGATCCCCGGTAAGCTGGTCAAAGGCATGGGCGGCGCCATGGACCTGGTAGCGGCAGCCCCCAACATCATCGTTATGATGACCCACGCCGACAAATACGGAAATTCCAAACTTCTTGAGCAGTGCTCCCTGCCGCTCACCGGCGCTGGCTGCATAAAGCGCGTCATGACCGACCTGGCATTTGTGGAAATCGATCACGAACAGGGCGCCTTTATTCTCAAGGAGCGGGCACCGGGCATTTCCGTCGATGAAATCGTCGGCAAGACAGGCGGGAAACTCATTGTCCCCGACAATGTACCGGAAATGGAGTTCTGATCGGGCCTCCCCGGTCTTGGTAAAAAAGCCCGGCAATTGCCGGGTTTTTTTATTAGCGGTTAACTCTCCGGCCAGCAAAACCTGTACCGGAAACCACCGAACAGCGATAATCCCGGTCAAATTCACTGTCGGAGTTGCCATGCGCCATGAACCCTGGCGGCTGGAAATCGCCAACTACCCGTTAATCCACGAGATTCCTACCCGTTTCAATGACATGGATTACAACGCCCATGTCAACAATGTTGCCATCTACCAGCTGTATGACGAAGCCCGGGTACAGATAAACCAGACGCTTTACCCCAAGGAAGCGCAACTGGAAAGCGACCTCAAGGTCTATATAGTCGATGTCCACCTGGTCATGCTCGGGGAGGCCTTTTACCCGGGTACGATCAAGGTGGCGACAGGTTTTCTGAAGATAGGCCGCAGCTCCTTTACCTACGGCCAGGCGATGTTCCAGCAAGGCCGCTGTCTCGGGCTGGCCGAGGCCCTGGCGGTTTACGCGATCGATAAAAAGTCCTCGGCACTGCCGGAGGATCAGCGCATCTGGCTCGAACAGCACCGCTGTTTCAATCGCACCGAAAGTACCGCCGTCAGTCGCTGAAAACCACCTTATTGATAGCGTTGATGGTCGCCTCCACCTCGGCGGTGGAAAAGGGATCCCTGCCGGTCAGATGCTCGTACTCGGCGGCACTGGAGGATATGGTCGCCATATCTACGATAATGCGGCTGACCCGATCCGGCTCCAAGTCAATGACCCCGCCCTCGTCCTGCGCCCGGGCAATAAGGCCCGTGATGGTGTTGAAGTGACGCCTGGCAAATCGCTCACACATCCAGCGCAACCGATCCGACATCGAAAACGCTTCATTGGATAAAATGCGGTGGAACTCCGGAATCTGGACACTGACCCGCACCGTCGCTTCAATGACCTTGCGCAACTGCTCGCCGGCGCTCAGGTCGCCATCAGATGCCAACACCGATTGCAGTTGCTGCTCGAACCGGCGGACCCCGTCCTCGATCACGGATTGCCAAAGGCCTTCCTTGGATTTGAAATGATAGACAATCAGGGGCAGGCTGACGCCGGCCCTGTTCGCCACCTGCTGCAAGGTCGCGCCTTCGAAGCCACGGGCTGCGAAGACAGATAGCGCGGCACCCAGTACGCGCTCCCGCACCACTTCCGGCTGACGCCGGCGACCTGGCTTTTCCGGTTCGGCAACACCCACAACCTGTATTCCCTTTGGCAAATCGTGAACCATGATCCACCGACTGACGAATCATGTCCAGCCCACAGGATTGACAGGGATCGGCATCCAATCTATCTTATTACTTACTATTTACTAAATAAGTATACTCGCGCGGGAATCCAGGGATCATGACCAAAACGGCAGGTGTAAATTCAAGCTGGTGGCCAGTGGCACT
>PABE01000038.1 GCA_002702725.1 Porticoccaceae bacterium | reverse complement strand
GCTTCAATCAGCTCTGGCGTGATCCAGTCCGGTGCTCCGGCCGGAACGATGCACTCGGATGCATCGCCTCGCAACTGGCAATCGGTTTGTTGATTGCGCCGGACCATGACGGAAAGCCACCACCTGACTGATTAGGTTTAAGAATCGCGGGAAGGCTTCCGAAGCCCTTCCCGCTGGAAACGAAGTAACTCAGCGTGGGAAATCACCCATGCCGTGAATGCACCACGGCCACTGGCCTTCTTGCTGGCTTCAATGCGTCCGAGCCTGCACCACTCGCGACAGGTAAACGGTGATCGACCGACCAGTCGCGCAAACTCTTCAATGCCGTACCAGTCCTTCGCCTGTTCTCGTTGAATGAGCGAGACAAGCAACGACTCGATACGCTCCAGCCTTTGTTCCAGCGTCATGGGAGACTCCTTCGACGAAAGCGGGCGGGATGGCAAGTCCCGCCCGCTGGGAAGACGTGCGGCAGTCGGGCCGTCAACTCGACTTGCCTTTCCCCATGAAACCGGCGAACAGAAACGCCCCGAGCGCAACGAGAAGACCGCCGAGGAAGGTGGTCGCCATCGCGTTGCTGGTCGGTTGATCCACCTGCGCTTTGAGGCTGCCGAGCTGCCCAGGCAGGCGCATCTCCACCGGTGTCGTTGCTGGCCTTCGACGCACGGCAGGTGCGTCGTCATCCATGACGTGCGCCGTTGCCGGAAGGCCGCTTGTCGGCGGAATCATCAATTCCGTGCCGCATGTCGAGCAGTCGAACGGCACGCCGATCAAGTCCTCATCAAGATGAAACTGGTGGTTGCAATCCGGGCATTGGTAACTTTGCAGTGTGTACATGGCACACTCCTTTCAGGAAAAGTGAGGTTGAAAAACACAGACAGTTTGGTTCATCCGAAGAAACGCTTTCGCAGAGCCTTGCCGGCGATCTTCGCCGCCGAGCCGCCCACGACTTTTGGAATCACGACTTTCGCGCCACCCTGCTTCTTGTAGTCGCGGTGGCAATGCCGCGCGAGCAGGTAGAGAAGCACTCCGACCACGTACACGACGCCGAAAATGGCAAAGCCGATCAGGGCCAATCCCATCGCCAGATCATTCACAAAGCTCTCGATCATCTTTCCATCTCCTCTTGTTGTTGCTGCTCGTTGCCACGCGCCGCGTAGGCGTCGAGCATGGACTCGTAAGAACCGTAAACCGTGCCCAAATCCTGGGTCGTCATCTGCGGCGTTGGGTTGAGCGGCGTTCCCATCTCGGACATGTGCTCCGGTTGACCGAAGAACGTCTCGTGCATCGTGCCTCGCACGTCCTTGATGGCTTCGCGCCCCATTGCTTTGAGTTCCGCCGAAAGGGATGGCTGCTCTGCCGCCCATTCGGCTCGTTTGGCAAGCATTTGCTGCCAGATGCTGTCGCTGTCTGACATAGTCAGTCCCCTTAAGTGCTCAAGGATCAGAAATTGCCCGCCTTGTACTGCTCAGCCAGGTATCGCTGTTCGATCTCTGCGTCCCGCATCGTTTGCAGACGGCGCTTTGTCCCTTCGACCATCACCGCTTCGGAGAACAAGATCGAAAGGAAGCCGGCCATCACGAAAAAGCCGAGCGGCTGGCTGAACTGAGCGAGTACCCCGCCGATGGCGAGGCACAGGAACGCATCCACCCCCCGAGCGTTCAATTCCGACATTCGCGGAAACAGGCGCTTGGAGATGAAGGGATAGCCGTTGTACCGGCTGTGGATCATGGCCCCGCGCCGCCAGTTCCTGAATGACCGCACGCGCTGGCAAATGAGCGCTGCGATCCAAAGCAGGAAGTAAATGAACATCGGGTAGCAGTTCGCGAAACTGCCATATCCGAGGATGAGCAGACCGCCGATCAGGCCAAACATCCCGATGCCTTCGCGGCCAAAATCCGTGCGCAGAAAGACCGTGCAGGTAAGTGCATGGGCATTGGCCAGGACATTCAGCCCGTTGAAACTGCCTGCCATCGTCAGGCGGTCGCCGGGTCCGCCATGTTGTTGACTCGTCATCGAATGTCTCCTTTTGCTTTGAAGTGAATATGGAATTTCCGCTTAACCAGCACTGCGCTGATCGAAACTCGTCGCCAGCCAGTTCTGGCCGTTTGAGAAAGGCTCGCCGCTTCGGATCACGAAGCAGTCGCATGCGAAGTTGTTAGCCGCACCACCGGTGCGAAGCCCGTGCATGAAGGCATTGCTTTGCAGGGTCGATTCAAAATGCTGCGAGAAATTGCCGCTGTAACGGCTCTGTCCCATCAGCTCGTCATAGATGCCCTCGCTCGGCGTTATGGAACCGCCGGTGAAAGTCTGGAGAGACTTGCCAATCAGACCGCTGGCCCAGTTGGCTGTCTCCAGATCACCGAGGGCGTGAAACAGCTTCGTATGGAAGTTCGTCAGCAGGCTGTCGGCCTGATGGCGTCCCGCCTGCCCCGGCAGTGCCGCGTAGTAAGCGTGGAGCGACTGCGTGAGGTAGATCATGCAGCCGCGATGACTGCGGCATTGGGCGATGAAGTGGGCATCGAAACTGTTGACGAACTGCTGCGCTTCGTCTGCCCAGATCGTGACGCAATTCGCCGCATCGTCCGCGATCCGGCGGAGCACTGCCTTTTCGGTCAGGTACTTCCAGCCACCTGCCACGAAAAGGCCAATATCGCCCCATTCCGATGGGGCCATGTCGATCAGTACCCACTTGCCCGCGAACAGATCGTCGGGACTGACGTTGCTCACCCCGCTGACCAGTTCACGCACCAACCCGGTGTTGAAGGTGTGCAGGATGCCCATCACGCCAGTCAGAATCGACGAGCGGGTTTTGTCCGCCATGAAGACGAATTCGTTCAGCCAGTATTCCTTGGCCAGTTCGTAGTCATGCGATTCAAGCGATGATTTATGCTTCTCCCACGCTGCCTTGAGGCACTGATTATGAAACCCTGCCAGCCATTCCTCTGACGTGAACTGTTGCGGCGACATCGCCGCACCGGTAATGAATCGCTGAAGGTCGGGGGCCGTAATGCGGCCGGTGGCGAGCTTCACCACCTCGACCGCGTTGTAGATCATCCGCTCCTGTTCCTTCTGCCAGAAATCTGCCGATTCCCGGTTGTCCGTGTCGCTGGAGCGAAGCGTCTCCCCAATCACGGTGATGCACTTTGTGATTGCGCGAGTGTGCCCGCCCCTTTGCAGCTCGTAATCAAGGAAGTTGAACCGCAGCGGGTTGTCCGGCGAGAAGATCAGCAGATCATCCCGGCGGCCTGCCGCCTCAAAGATGCGTTCCCACATCTGGCGGTCCTCACCGGGCTTGGCTGCCAGAATCAGACCGCCGCTGCGCGGTAGACCGACAACAGCCCCCGCCATCGCCTTACCGCTTGATGAGGTCTTTCCCGAACCCGTCCGCCCAAAGATGGCAACACCGCCATTAAGCAGGTCGCGAACGCTGAAGGCGTCATCCTGCCCCCATCGCAACAGCATCCGGTCAAGACCATCCGCCGAAGCCGATGCAAGCGGAGCCGGTTCGCTGGTCAGATTGCGAAAGGCCGCGTGCGCCATGCACACAAACGCACCCAACCCACAAGCAATCACCAGGGGCCGGTCATTCGGGTCATCACGCTTGGCAAGCAAAGCCGCAAAACTTAGGACCACGATTCCAAGGCCGGTTTGAACCGCGTAGCGAAGAGAGAAGTTGCGATCCATCACGCACCTCCCTTCTTCGCCTTGTCTTTCATCACAGCGCTGAAGGTCTTGGCATCCAGGCCCTGCTCACGAGCCTTGCGCGCTTCCTTCTGGGCGTCGCCAAGCGCCTCGATCAGGTCGTCCAGCGAAAGCTCATTGCCCGATACCGTGATCGACACACCAGATGCCAGAGGGCACAGGATGCGCTTCATTCGCACCTGCGGCGCGTCGTCCTGCTTCTGCCGACGCACATGAGATGCAAGGTCATCGCGGGACGTGCCGTTCCGTTTGAGTGCCAGCAGTTCCGCCTGCTTCTCGGATGCCGCACGGCTGATCTCGTAGACGGCGGTGATGCCGATCTCGCCCGCCTCCAGTGCCTGCTGCACTTCCGGCACGGCCTTGCCCGCAGCCAGGTATTTCGAGACCGTGCCTTCGCTCAGCTTGAGGTGGGATGCTAGGTCTTTGTTGGACCATTGCGGATTGAGCCGGAGCAGTTCCTCGCAGGCGTGCCACTTCTCGGCGTCCTTCAGGTCAGCCCGATGGACATTTTCGGTGAGCTGGAAGATGCGAAGCTCGGATTCGCTCATCGGCTCGTCCGAGACGACGGCCAGCAGTTCCTTCAAGCCGACGATCTTTGCCGCCCGCAGCCGGCGCTCCCCGGCGATCAGCATCCCATCTGGACGCGCGAGCACTGGCTGGAGTTGCTTGACCTTCAGCGACTCGCCGAGCTGCCGCAGTTCGGCTTCATCGAAGCATCGCCGGGCTTGGGACTCGACCTTGAACCAGTTGAGCGACTTGGACACGAGGGTTGCCATTGGGTGCCTCTTACAGGAAAATGTTCGGTGAATTTATCGAATTCAGCACTCCGAACCGGTTTTCCGGAGACGGTTTCCGGCAGGCGTGCTCTACACCAAAAATCTTAGAGGCAACCTTTGGAATGATCCTTCCAACGAAGGCGACACGAAGGGGACTCTGCGCAGGAACTAGACGGGCACACGCCCGATGGAAACGAGAAGTCATGCCCACAGTGCGTCCGGATTTAGTCCGAACCCTTCTCCACAACAAAGGCTGGAGTCAGGATGACCTTGCAGATAAGGCGGGAGTCAATGCAAAGACAGTGACACGGATGCTCAAGGGACTTCCGTGCAATATCTCGACCATCTCTTTTGTAGCAGGTGCTTTGAAGGTCGAGCCTTCTGCCATCATTGATGATGGCACTCCCAGCCCATCGAATGGTGGCTCCACTGAACCCCGGTTCGAGGTTCAACTCGTACTTTCAATCCCGTTCGAGGCAGTCAAGACTGCCGATGGACTGTCAGATTTGCTCCGCCATATTTCAAAGCTGATAGACGCCAAAGGCGCAATTAGCGTTGTGGATGTGCAATCCGGAAGTCTCCATCTGACAATTCAGATTTCCGAAGAAGACCTGCGTTCGCTTATCGAGGCTGGTACCAAGGGAACATTCGAGGAGCTTTGTTCCCTCCATATTCTCGGTGACTATGATGCGATTCCTGAGGGCTTGGCCAAAACGTTCTTGTTTCCAAAAAACTCCAAACGTGAGACTCGCCGCGCCTGCTACAAGAAGTGGAGGGCGAAGTCCCGAACCGATCCCAAGTGACTCTTACCACGCCTAAGTGTAACTTTTTGTTAATCTTCTCGTGGGAAGATGTCAGACACAGTGTCATGGAGGAACTATGTCTGAACAGGATTCACCCACCCCAAAGACCAAGATTACGCTTGAAATGAGCGCTGAGGACGCAGAACGATTCGTCCAAGCGTACAATGACGGAAAACTGGCTGGCCTCGGCGTTCTCTCGGTTGAAGAAGTGCCGACCGAAGCGCAGGGAGCGCACTCGGACCGCATCAAGGCTAATCGCCAACCCGATTCGACGACTCAGCGCCGTCCTGGCTAACCACTCTTGTCGTATCCGTCGCGCCATTCTTCATCGCATTCCGTCTCCACGGCTGCCAAACTGCTCCTTGTTGACCACATCGCAACCACCAGCTACACCGTTTTCACATTGTTATGCGCTCCAAAGGGCGCATAACAAGCACAACTGGTCGTTTTTTACACAGGTTGTTACACATACACATTTTCTATCTGCATTTTATTGTTGTTCCACTGAATGTTATTGCTACCCGCGCTAGACTCAAAAGCATTTACGTCTAAAAAACACGCTGGCCTGAATCCGCTGCATATTCAATCGCTTGCATCATCTTCTCGACATCATTTTGTACCTGCGCTACACTTACACAGTAGTTACACACTTTCGCGTTTTTCCAAGGAAGGATGCGCGTTTCGAGAGTCAGGATGGCAGACCACGTGTTGATGGGAGGGAGACTCCACCTTTACCAGCGGGAGAACAGCCGCTACTGGCAATGTGCGACATTTCTCGACGGCAGAAACTACCGTATGAGCACACGGGAGGAGAGCCTGTCACGCGCAAAGGACATCGCGGAGGACTGGTACCTTGAGCTGCGAGGCAAACTCAAACGTGGCGAACTGATTCACGGCAAGACTTTCGCCTATGCCGCTGAGCAGTTCATTCGCGAATACCAGATCATCACCGAAGGGCAACGCAGCGAGTTATACGTTGAGTTGCAGGAAATGCGCCTCAGGAACCACATACTTCCATTCTTCGGCCACATGGTGGTTGGCGAAATCACGCCGGGCGTCGTGCAGAAGTACCGCATCCACCGCCGTGAAAAGGCCATAGCCGAACGCGGCCAGCCGCCGGCTCGAAGCACGATGCACCAAGAGATCGTCGCCATTCGGCAAGTCCTCAAAACTGCCAACCGGCATGGCTGGCTCCCGCTGGTTCCCGACCTGTCTGAACCATTCAAGGCATCTCGCAAGATTTCCCATCGGGCATGGTTTTCGCCCGACGAGTACAAACAACTTTACACGGCGACGAGAAAACGCGCCAAGAAGCCCACTCGCAGCCGGTACGCATGGGAAAGCGCCCAACTGCACGACTACGTCCTTTTCATGGCCAACACTGGCTTGAGACCGGACGAAGCTGCCAGACTTCAGTATCGCGATGTCGCCATCATCCTCGATGACGCCACCGGCGAGACCATCCTCGAAATCGAAGTTCGTGGCAAGCGAGGCGTCGGCTACTGCAAGAGCATGACCGGTGCGGTTATGCCTTTCCGCCGCCTCAAGAAGCGCAACAACCCCGAAGCGACGGACCCCATCTTCCCGAAAACCCACCGTGAAATGTTCAACCGCATTCTCGACGAAGAGGGATTGAAATTCGACCGGGAAGGCAACCGCCGAACGGCCTACAGCTTACGGCACACGTACATCTGCCTCCGGCTGATGGAAGGCGCGGACATCTACCAGATAGCCAAGAACTGCCGCACGAGCGTTGAGATGATCGAGAAATACTACGCGTCACATATCAAGACGAGCATCGACGCCGCCGCCGTCAATGTGCGTAAGCAGAAACCACCAAAGCCCGCAAAGCCGGTTCCAGACAAAGACTCGTGAGAACTGCGAGGGCCTTGAAATAACTAATTGCGAAATCTTCCTTCGCCGCTATAAGGTGAGGTGTCGATCGACGCAAAGTGCTGTGCCCCTGTGGTGGAATTGGTAGACGCGCTCGACTCAAAATCGAGTGCCGCAAGGCGTGTTGGTTCGAGTCCGACCAGGGGCACCATCAAACAGAATCTATTCCATAAACGTGCAATTCTCTGGGCACGTCCGCCATCCAGGCGACCGAGTGCTTCCGGGCTTCGCTGCGCTCCGGTCCTGCCGGACGGCTATCGCCCCCTCTCGCCCTCTCGTGTGAAAAACAGGGGGTGAATCCCCCGTGCCGTCAAGGATCAGGGCCACGCGACCGGCGCGGCTTCCTCCCCAATCTTCCGCGCTCGTGCCTCGCTTGTGCAGACCGGGTGCCCCTCCACGCCGGTCGTCCTTGACTGCACTCCCCCCTTTCCTTTCGGGCTTTCGCCCCCCTTCCGCCGGAAAACGCGAGCGCGTTTCGCGTAAGGGGACATTTCCAAAGTTCAGAAAGGACCAACGATCATGGCAACCGCCACCACTACCCGCACCGACGTTTACACCCGTGTTACTTCCCACATCGTCGCAGAGCTTGAGCGCGGCGTGCGGCCTTGGCTCAAGCCTTGGAACGCAGAGAACGCCGCCGGACGCATCACGCGACCTTTGCGGCACAGCGGCCAACCGTATCAGGGAATCAATATCCTGATGCTGTGGGCATCGGCAGAGATGCAAGGTTATTCCTGCCCGTTCTGGCTCACCTTCCAGCAGGCAAAGCAACTCGGCGGTCACGTCAAGAAGGGCGAACACGGTTCCCCAGTTGTCTACGCCAGCACCTTCAAGAAGACGGAGCAGACCGAAGACGGCAGCGACACCGAGGCGGAGATTCCGTTTCTCAAGGAATACACCGTTTTCAACGCTGAACAGTGCGAGGGACTGCCTAACCACTATTACACGCTGGCCGAACCGCCGACCGAAACCATTGAGCGGATCGAGCACGTGGAAGCCTATTTCGCCAACACCAAGGCCGACATCCGCACCGGAGGCAATCGGGCTTACTACGCGATTGAAGGCGACTATGTGAAGTTGCCCCCGCTGGAGACTTTCCGCAATGCCGAAGCCCACGCCGCAACGCTCGCCCACGAGGTGACGCACTGGACGCGGCATCAAACCCGCCTGAACCGTGAATTCGGCCGCAAACGCTGGGGTGATGAAGGCTACGCGATGGAAGAACTGGTCGCCGAACTCGGATCGGCTTTCCTATGTGCTGACCTCAAGATCACACCGGAAATTCGCGACGACCACGCCGCCTATATCGCTGAATGGCTGAAGGTACTGAAGGACGACAAGCGAGCGATTTTCACTGCCGCATCCCACGCCAGCAAGGCTGTGGAATTCCTGCACGGCCTGCAACCGCAACCCGCATCCTGACGGCTTTGACCATCCCGCCCGCTGGCGATGCCCGGCGGGCGGGTTTCTTCGACCAACGTCCCAAACACGAGAGGGCTTCACATGGACCCGAACCAGACCTATCTGGATATGTATCACGCCATGCGTGACGGAGACTTCGACACAGCAAGGGAACTCGCCCTTGCCCTGAAACGCTGGCTTGCCAGCGGCGGATTCTACCCCTACCAGTACACGCCCGAGGCGATGAACGCTTACATTTCCAGTGTGCTGCGGCGAACCGCCGGACACCCCGAACCGGTTTTCAGCCTCGTCTGCGAATCCTGCGATGCAGGCGCAGACATCGGCACCGAAGAGCAGGCAATCGCCGAGGGATGGACCTGCATTCAACCTGCCCCCGACCTGTTGCAGGCAAACTATGTCGGCACATGCCCGGACTGCCGGGAATGATCGTACCCGCACGCCAGAACGCCGCCGGCCGCCGGATGACGCCGCCGGCCGGGTTTGTTTTCAAAAATCGCGGCGCGGCTGCGCCGCGCCCTTCTCAATGCAGGAATCCGCTCGCCGTTTTGCCGAGCCATTCTTTGAGTTCTGCATTGGATTCAAACTCCACGACGTGAATCGAATCTATGGTCGGTCCCGACTCGCCGACCTGCGCAATGTCTTCTTCGCTCATTTCGCGAATCCACACGACGCGGTGCCGGTGCAAACCGGCATGCAGCAGATCGATTGAGCCTTCAGCCAGCGGAGTATCGAGATTGCTGCCCCGGATCAGTACCAGGTAGACCAGGTCGCCGGTGAACTTGATGAGCAAGCCTTCCGATGGGTTGTACCACCAAGGCCCGATCCAGCCATACGGGAAAAACGCGCTGTTCCCGTTGCGAAATCGGAACTCAATCGCCGTTGACCGATCATGAATGCCTCGAAGGTAACCAAACGCCGGGCAACAGGCTTCGCCGTCATCCCCGCCGTCGTTACTGAAAGGTCCACGTTTCACGTGGTCCGAAAGGTGCGGATTGACGCTGAAGCGCCGCTGAGGTGTCATCTTTTCATCGCGCATGATCTTTCTCCGTGCGTGAGGCCGAGTCCCGGCCCTTTCCACCTTGCGAGTGTTCGGCAGGCGATGCGGACAGGCCGAGTCCGCGCATGAACGCCATCCGGTCCTTGATCCGGTTGCCTTTGCCCGCCTTCGGCTGCGCCGATTCCACCAGTTCGGTCGCCGAGACCGGATCATCCGGTTTGCCGAATGCTTTGAGCAGTTCCACGCGGTCATCAGTGTAAATCACGGCCTGCTGCCTGCCGCGCGTCACGGCGACATACGCCGTCCGTTGACCGGTTGCCGGCAATGACTCGCTGGAGATGCCCACAAAAACCTTGTCCACCGTCACACCTTGGCTGGAATGGCTGGTGACCACATAGCCATGCGTCAGATGGCCGAAATCGCGGTCAATCACCCAACCGTGATCCACCACAATGTCACCGCGAGCGGTGAATCCCTGGACGGTCATCAGAGAGCCGTTGCTCAGCCGATGCTTGCCGTCTTTGGTTTTGCCGCCAGCGGTAATACGGACACGATCACCCGCCGCAAGGGCAAACTGCGTCGGGCGGTAGACCTCAAACCGCTTCGCCGCCTGCGTCGGTACGCTGCTATCGTCGTCCACAACCAGCCGCGATCCTTTTGTGAATCCCGGCGCGTTCTGATGGAACTGGAGCAGGTCGCCCGGCTCGTACTGCGTCGCATCGGCTTTCTGGGCATCGGTGAGATGGGTTGGAACCCAGCCCGTTACGATGCGTTCCTGGCCGAGCTTTCCCTGCTCCTTGAGACCTTCGCGGACGGCCTGCGTGATCCGTGCCGCCTCCGCGTGGGTGGGAGATACGACAAGGGCGGTTTTGAAAGCACCGCCCTTTTTCCGTTCCGAAACTGCCTCTAAGTATGAACCGGCAAGTTGCCGGTATCGCTCCGAATCATCAACCTCCCTGATCCACCCGAGTTTGTCGAGTTCGTCAAACGCCTCATCCGTCCGGCCCTCGCTCAGGGCCTGCGCCGCTTTCTTATAGTCACCCTGCTGCCGCAGAATCTCTGTCACTTCTGCCACTTTGAGGCCCGCAGACTCCTGCAAAAGCTTGAGCGGCTCACCTGCCGTAACACTTCGATGCTGCCGGCGGTCGCCGACCAGGATCACACGAGCGCTTAAATCTTCGGCCGCATCGAACACGCGGAGCATATCCCGCGTGCCGAGCTGACTGGCCTCATCCACGAGAATGACACCGTTCTTCGCCCCGGCCCGCATCTTTTCGTCTTTGAGGAACCGAGCCACCGTGTCAGCTTCGGCAAACCCCGCTTCTTTTCTCAGCACTTCCCGGCTGGCTTTGACCGACTGAGCCAGCGCCACGACGGGAACGCCCACTTCGGATAGCGCCTCCCCGATTTCCTGTTCCAGGGTTGTCTTACCCGTACCGGCGACACCGCGAATTATCATCACCCGGTCGCGCGTGCCGAGCACATGGCGAACCGCTGCCTTCTGCCCATCATTGAACCACTCCCGCGAAACTTCCCGATCCGGGTCGCCGAGCGGGCGGCAGCGGCCCCGGCCCTTGCGGGCAAACTCAATCAGCTTCGATTCCAGGGCGAGCATCTCTTTCGTGGTCGCCATCTTCCGGCCGCCAATCTCGCTCCGCACCAGTCGGCGGCCTTTCATTTCACGCGCGGTATCTTCAACGGTGACTGTTCCAAGGCCGCGCTTCAGGGCTTCGGTAACCAGCTTTCGCTCAGGAAGTACCGCTTCGCGCACGAAACTATGTTCTAAAGAGTAATCGACTGCCTGCTTTTCCCCGCGATCCTGCCGCGCAATCTCCTTGTCCCGACGATGGACCGCCGCCAGGTTTCCGCGTTCATCGCCAGAAAGGCGAGCATTCCATTCCTTGCGGAGCGCCTGCAATCCCATTGTGTCGGCCTTCTTCTCGCGAGATTCGGCCCCAAGCTCGGCTTTGCGGTCGGGATTGGTGATACCCTTTTCTTCCGCCATGCGTTCAATCACGGCAGTACGCCGTGAAAACCGCTTGAGCACGTCCGCCGGAATCCCGGCGACCTCGAAATCATCCCGCTTGCGCGTAATGCCGAATCCAATGTCCTGGAGATTGTTGGCCAGCCGGACGCGGAACGCCGCCTGGAAATACGGCGCATCGCGTTTCAGTTCCCGGAACTGCCCGGCCTTCCAACGGTTTTCCTTTTGATCCCACGTCGTATTGAAGACAAAGACGTGGGCATGCAACTGCGGGTCTGGAAGACCGTCCACCGGCCGGGATGTGGTATGGATGAACTCCGCCCAGGCCATGTTGCCGGTTGTGCGGTTGGTATCCTGATGGCCCCGGCGGACGCGGGTCATCATCTCGGCTTCCATCTCCCGCATGGTTTCGTCAACCGCACCGCGAAAGGCTTCCAGAATGTCCTGATCGCCGCTCATGGCGTAGAGAAGTGAGACCGACTTCGGCACCGAGAAGGTGAAGTCGTAGCCCACCGTTCGCTCAGACCTCGTCCGTACCGTCAATGGCTTACCGGTCTGAGGATGCAGGTTGTCGCAGAGGCGCTCGAATGAGAACTGGTCGACCATCCCGGTCAGACCAAGACGAGCAGCACCCTTGCCGCCCCAGGCACCTACTATCTCTTGCCCCTCACTGTAATAGTCGGCCTTCGCATAATACGACTTGGCCGACCGGGCATTATCTTGTTGCGTGATACGAATCATAACTGATTTTACGGTATCACAGCATTGGTTAATGATTCGTTAACCTTTTTGTGCTCCACCGCACTCACTCTGGGTTTCCGGCGACTCGGAAACCGCAATATCACCCGCGCGCGATCGCGATGTCAGTGCAATGTGGTCGCGCCGAAAAAGTCCAATTTCCGGGAAAGCGGCGTTCTCTCTGCAATTCGAGCAGGACAGTTGGGGATTGTTGCGCTGGCAGCCAGATCGTGTTACGGTTAACCGTCGTTAACCAAAGCTTGGGTTGTGGATGCAGAAGGGAGATGATTCTCCAGAGCGATTATTGCCGCGGATTCGTCAAGAAGTTGACAAGCTACCGCTGGCCGACGCGCAAAAGGCCATATTCATCTCAGCCCTGTTCGACCGTGCGAAGTTTCTCGACACGAATGGCGGAACGAACACAGGTCAACTGACAACGGATTCAAGTTTCTTCGATTTCGCGTCCAAAGCTCAGGCTGTCGTTGACCACTTTGAATCCGATGGACTCACTCTCAAAAAGTACCTGGGAGCCGTCCTGAAGTCGCCGCATATCATCGGCCTGAATCCACAAACTGTCACCCGCAACATAGATGAGCTTGTCGCACGTTTTGAGAGTGACGGTCTCACAAGGCGTGAATATCTGAAGGTCGCCCTTGATGAACCGGCGCTCTTTTACGCTGCGCCGGAACGGATCGCGAGCAATGTCAACGGTGTTGTTGAGACATTCGCGGACGACGGACTAGACACAAGTGACTATCTGAAGGCTGCGCTCAAGACTCAGTTGTTTACCTACCCGTCCGATTTTGTCGCCTCAAACATCAAGGGTGTTGTCGCACATTTTGCTTCTGATGGACTGGATACGCATGACTACCTCAAAGCTGCACTGAGACTGCCACCGCTGTTCTATTCGTCGCCTGAGACGGTGATATCCAATATCACCCAGGTCGTGGATCGGTTTGCCGCAGATGGACTCACCACCCGTGAGTACCTCAAATCCGCTGTGCGGCAGCCTTCGCTGTTTGCCATGTCTCCGGACACGATTTCACGACATATCGAGGCAGCTATGCAATTGGCAGAGGATGGGCTATTCATGCCACCAAAACCTCGCAAGATCAGGACTGGCCCAACAAAGAATCCGGAACGTGCCTTGGTGATCGAGTCGCTCCTCAAAGACCCGTATCTCATGTGCCTTGCCGATGATAATTATGCTCTGAGGGAAGTGCACCAGCGCATGACCGAAGGTCCAAAAGACAGCCGCTTCCTTTCTAGACCACGACATCGACTTGAAAAGGAGTTGATGGCTCACTTCGGGCATGACGATCCCAAAGAACCAGTTCCCAACGACGGGTTTGTCGCCGGCCAGGCAAATCCTTCTGAGGAACAAGCGAAGCGATTTGTCCTGCGTGCTCTGATGCATGCTGGTCTCATCAAGGGCGGCAGCATGGAACGCTGATCTGTTTCTGCTCTTGAATTGTTTTCCTTCATTCGACAACACCGCACCCCCGGCCTGCCTCAAGGCACGTGTAAATCCGCCGCCGATCCGCTCAAGCTGCCAAGGCCGCTTTCCTGAAGGAAGCCTTCGGCCTTTCGCTTGCCCGGTGCGCTGCGCTCCGGACTGAGGCGGCTTTGCTCACCGTGCCATCAGGCCGCGATGGTCGCGGCCTTCAAACACGAAGAAAGGAAACACCCATGTCAAAACCAGCACACAAAATCCGCATCGGCGTACTGCAAGTCACGATCTGGAAGAACCAGAGCGACAAAGGCACTTGGTACAGCGTCACCCCCAGCCGCAGTTACAAGCAGGATGATGCCTGGAAAGAAACCGACAGCTTCGGCTTCGACGATCTTCTCGCCGTAGCCAAGCTGCTCGACCAGGCACACACCTGGATCATGCGTCAGCAGCAGGCTGATGCCCAAAGCCGCAAGGAATCCGCTGCGGCGTAATCCAGATGCCTGCGGGTGGTCTCACCGCCCGCAGGCTTTACATCAAATGAATGTTCCGAGCGTCGGCTGAAACCGGCGCTCGGCTGCTGCTTTTCCTAACCATCAGTCCTTTCTCGCAGACCGCCAATCGGGCGTGTCTGCCGTTTCCCCTCTCCTGACTCAATCCATATTGTGCTGCCCCGCTCCGCGCTCGTTTCACGAACCGCGTCCTGAGCAAGGCTGGAAGCGGTTTTGAGGGCGCGGTGCAGCACAAAAGATGACAGGCGTCTTCCCTATGCACAGCATAGGCTGGATTTCCCGGGGAAATCCGCTGTTTTCCACGGGAAAACGCCAGCGAACATCTATCGCGCGATCGAATTGAGTTTACCTGTGCCCCGCTGAGTATAACCGCTGTCGGAAAAACCAAAGACAGCACGCTTCGCTTGAACAATCGCCCTCACAGTGATCTATGCGGAGAGTGCGAACCGCCCAATGATACGCTTTCTTGCTTGTTTCGGCCCAACTCCCAAATCAGCAAAAGCGTATTGCAATTGATATTCTAATGTAGTACGTGCTTCTGCGGATGAAGTGCCGGTGGGACGGGATTCGAATCAATGTCTTCCAGTTGAAGAAGGTTGATCTCAATCGTCCTCGTAATCGAGTGTAGCGGTAAATGGTTGTCGTCGAGACCGAACGGCTGTTCGATCTCATCTCCCACCGCATCGAGCCCCAAGAAGGCATACGCAACAAAGCCCACGACCAGTGGTGTGAGGATGCCAACAGTGTCATGCAGTCCACAGGGCAACGCGAGGCAGTACAGCATGGTGGTGCGGTGAGTAAGGACGCTGTACGTGTACGGAATGGGAGTCGACTTGATTCGCTCACATGCACCCTGAACTGAAATCATTTCCGTCAGATTGTTGTAGAGCAGGGGCACATGAAAAGTTTTCAGCCAGCCTCGCTGCTCGGCTACAGCAATCATCTCTGCAATCAGGCGACCAATTGCAACTGGAGTATTGGCATGCCGCCGCACGGCCTCAGCAGATGCTTTATCCTCCATATATTCGTACAACTCCGCTTCGGGAGTGGTGTCGCGCAATTTGTGTCGCAAGGCATTGACATACGCAAGAATTAACCGAATGAGTCTGCCACGTAGTTGCTTTAACTCAGCGAAGTCGGCACCTTCTTCCGCGTGGGTTACTGTAAGAACCTGAATCGCAAACGTCCGCGTTGTGTTAACCATGCTGCCCCATAGCTTACGCCCTTCCCAGTAACGATCGTATGCAGCGTTATTGCGAAATCCGAGGAATATCGCCAAGGCTAGACCGACAACGGTAAAAGGGGCTGGTGTCAACGAATACTTGTGGACGCCGGCGACGCTGGAGACGTAAGTCACCACGCCCGCGAACGCAGTTACGATAAAAACTCGCGGCCACACTTTGCCCATTGTCGTTCCGTGGACCGCAAAGATCATTCGCAGCCAGCTTGTCTTCTCTGTTACAATCATGTTCTAGGTAGCCACTCCGATGTGCCTTGGTGATGTCGGGGCATACAAGTCTTTCATGCGCTCGCCAACGAATCTGATATCACTTCAAGAATAAGTGTCAATACGATGTTCATCATGTCATTGATCAAAGGGCAAAGCGGCCCACCAGGGACCACCAGCAACACACCACTCAGTCACTCAGGAATCAATCTCCGTCTTGTGGCTGTCCGGCGTCGCTGTCGCATTAGCGCCAGTAATTGCTGTATTGGTCTCTTCGGAGTTCCTAGAAAAGGCGTTCCAGCCGGGGAGATGGTGGGCCGCAAGAACTCCGAAGACGATAAACGCCGTAAGAATCGCTAGCAAATACATACCAAAGCCCACTGCGGTTCCGACAGCAGCGGTTGCCCAAATCGTGGCGGCTGTGGTCAGCCCCACGGTACGACCACGATCACGCAGGATGATGCCCGCACCCAAAAACCCTACTCCTGTCACAATGTTCGCGGCTAACCGCGACGGCTCGGCATCAGGAATATGCGAAGAAATCAGCGCAAAGACACACGAACCGAGAGCCACGGAGGCATATGTGCGAATGCCAGCCTCCCTACCATGCCACTCGCGTTCCCAGCCGATCATACCGCCCAAGAACGCGGCAATGACCACCCGCAAGGCATACATCGTTTCCAATTCCCAGTCGACCATCAGAAATCGTGTCCTCTTTCCTGTGGCTTACATCTGCTCGTCCACTTCGGACGTGCGAAACAGCGACCACTTCAAGGAGATCGGTGTAATCAACGTGGTGATTATTACCGTCACGACCAGAGCAGAAAATACGGAACCACTAACAACGCCCAGCCCCTTACCGATGCTGGCAAAAATCAGTCCCACCTCGCCGCGCGGGACCATACCCAGCCCAACCGACCAGCGGTCGGTGTCGCGACCGGCCAGCAGGCCGCAGACCAGCTTGCCGATGATGGCCACGGCGCTGAAGGCCAACGCCAACCAGAAGGTCGTCGGATCGAGAAACGATTGCAGGTTGACCTGCATCCCCATCAGAACAAAGAAAATCGGTGCGAAAATCCGTTCCAGGGGAGCGATCAGGCTTTCCATCGTTGTCTGACCGGAAACCTTTTTGAAATGCTCTTCACTCAAGATTAAACCAGCCGCGAAGGCGCCCACGATCGGTGCCAATTCGATGGCACTGGCTATCCAAGCCAAAAGGAATGCCAAGGCCAGGGGAAATAGCAGTTTGACATGATGTTCTTCCAGCGTCGTGACCAACGGGACGAGCCAACTGACGAGCTTTCCACCAAACATGAGCACCGAACCGAGAAACAAGATCGACAACAGGGAAATGCGGCCGATTTCCAGTGCGTCAATCTGCCCCGTCGAGGCGATGCCGACGACCACCGCCAGGATGATCAGCCCCAGCACGTCATCGATCACCGCGGCGCCGAGAATGACTTTGGCTTCGCGCGTTTGCAATCTGCCCAGGTCGCGAAACACGCGGGCCGTGATGCCAACACTCGTCGCGCACAGCGTGGCAGCAAGGAAGATGTGGACCGTTGATCCGGCGTCGGGCAACAGCCACATGCCGGTCAGCATACCCAGTACGAATGGTGCCACAACACCGACGATGGCCACCATCAAGGCCCGCCAGCCGACCTTTAGCATCTCGTCGATCTGCGACTCCAGACCGACCATGAACAACAGGAGGATCACGCCGAGTTCGGAAAACATCCATAGTGCAAAAGTCATCGCGACGTAGCGTGGTCCGTCTGGGCCGGTCATGATCTCCACCAGCCGGCTCGCGCTGCCTCCCTCGGCCAACTCGGCCGTTGAGAATATCTCACTCGCGGCATCCGAGACCGCGCGACCTGTCAGCCAGACTTCGCTGAACAACGGCATGGCCTCGCCTAGATGCATCACCATGACAAACAAAGGGATGCCCAGCCAAAAACCGATATTTCCAGCGGCGACGCCGATCAACAATTCGCCCAGCACGGACGATTGCTTTAGGGATTCTGCCAGCCAGCGACCGAGCATTGCCACTCCGGTGACCACCGCCAACTCCAGCAGAATCGGCGAGAACGGCAGTTCATGCGCAGATTCGGCGTGTTCGGCTTCGCCGATTGCTGAAGCCGTTTTCTCCAATGCCTGGTTCTCTTGCCCGGCCCAAGCCGATGACCGTGGATGCACTCCCGCCCAGATTGCGCCAATCAACAGCCACGAAATGGCCAACAGCAGCATGAGCAGGTGTCTATTTTGAATCGTCATTTTATTTGCATGTCAGTGTTGCGACTTGGACGGGACGGTCACTCGATTCATTTTTCCCACGAGAATGTACGGTTGCTGATACGGCTCACTTCGCACATGCGTTATTCTCTCGAATTACAACATCGCTCGACGCCCACTCCCCCTTCACTTCCAAGAGCAACGCTGTCACATCGTCGTTTACTTTCCCGCCGGCCCGATGTCTCAACACGTCCGTACTGATCGCAGCTACGATCTCGCAGGGCGTCTGCATGCTCCGTCTGAGTATCAAATCGGCCAGCCTATCGCGGCCAAGCAACTCGCCGCTGGGATCACTGGTCTCAGCGACTCCATCGGTCGTCAAGAACAACCGCTCACCAGGCATGAGGCTAATTGCCTCGCTTTCCCAGTTGGAGGTCGGATCGATACCCAAAGGCAGTCCGGTAGACGGCAATTGTCGCAGATCACCGCGTGGTGAGAGCAGGAGGCCCGGTTCATGGCCAGCGCTGGCATAATCCAACTGCTGCCCTTGGGGGTTCCAGCGAGCGAGAAACATCGTGATGAATCCGTCGCACAGCAAAGCGGGAAGTCGATTGTTTATATACTGTAAGACCTTCGACGGCTCGCGATGCTGCTCCACAGCGTGCAACATGAGGGCCTTGAGCATGGCCGCCCCCATGGCAGCTGAGATGCCGTGCCCGGCTACATCGGCTATGCAGATCAACCACATATCGTCGGGCAGACGGATGAAATCAAAATAGTCACCGGCCACCTCATCGGCGGGTTGGTACAAATGGGCGATGCGAAGCCCCGGAACCTCCACCCCGTTCGGCAACAGGTGCTCCTGAATTCGCCGGGCCCGATCCATTTGCATCTGCCGGTTGCGCTCGTCGTCAGCCAGTATTTTGGACATTTGCTCGACTGCGCTCGACAAATCGTTCATTTCGCGACAGCGAAAACCATTGGAATTCACCTCGTAATGGCCATTCGCGATACGCAAGACGGCGTTCGACAGACGTTTCACAGGGCGCGTCACGATTCGCCAGAGAACCAGGTTGACGATTGCTGCTGCGACGGCTGCCAGCGCCGCGAGCCATGCCAAATGCAAGAGAATCTCGCGCCGAATCGAGCGGCGGATGTTCGTGGTATACTCCGAAACCCACACTTCCACGCCGTCACCCGCAAAGGTGCCAACGACCAATGACTCGCCTCCGACCACAGCGCGATGGTCAGACGAAACGGAAGCTTCTTGCATAGCACGGATCATTTCCGGCGAGGCGGGATGATGGGCATCCGCTTGCAACACTTGATGATTCCAGTGAAGGACTATGTGATGGCCTGGCGATCGCGACTCTTGCATGCGAGCGCATACCGAATCGATGTATTTCTGGATAGACTCTCGCTGACCTTTCTGACCAAGGGCGCTTAGCCCTTCGTAGATTGTCATCGCCTCCTCTTCCAGCGCCGCGTGCTTCGCCACAACCGCGTCTTCCATCTCACGCCGATAATCCAATGGCAACAACAGCGCCAGCGCAGCCAGTAACGGCAGGTTGACGGCCCAAATCAGGAGTTTCCCTATCGATCGCCGTTGTGGTTGTCGTTTTGCAGCATCTTGGGTGATATCGTTCATCGCGAAATCCCATTCACTCCTTTCAGCACGGGATGAGTTCATGCTCGTCCACTGCCGCCGATGCTTGGAAACGCGAGTAGCTCGCGAATCCATTGCGCGAGTTGGCTTGGCGTGAGAGGTTTTTCTGCATAATCGCTCACGTGGAACGAATAAAGATCAGGCAATGCCTGCTCACAAGTCCGGTCGTATGTCATCAGAACGGGCACGGCAGGAAGTTCGGTATGCTCTTTCATAACAGCTAAAACGCCTGCCGCACGGCCCCATAATAAACCGGCATCCAGGACCACCAGATGAGGCATCTGATCGCGGAGGCGAGCGAAGCACTCAACCCCACTCTCGGCCGTGGCCACTTCGAATCCCAATAACGACAGGTGCGTTGCATAGACTTTGACAAGCGAGGAATCGCCGTCCGCCAACAGGATGCGAACGCCCTCCATCCTGGTCTCGGGGTACGACTGCGGATTCGTTCGCGTCGCCACCTCTTCCCGGGACAACGGAAATTCCGGCGGTGCGGAAACGGCCAGACGCACGCGCCGGCCTTCGACACTCTGCACAGCAAGGGAGACGTTGAGTGAAGGAATCTCAATCGCCTCAGTGAGTTTACGGGTGACGACTAACATGCAAGGGCCTCCTTTTCTGGCACCTCTTGTTGTGCCATGGAAAGATGATTGAACATTCGAGAAGGGGAAACGCTGCAAGCCAACTTGTCGAGCGCAAGGCATCGGACAAGAGAAAAGCGACGCTGACGGCAACCCAGCCTTATGCGCAGCCGTAAAACGTTCAATTTACGGATGCAAATTGCCCGCGCAAGATTACAGCGTCAACCGCGAGAAGAGCACACAGCGCTCAAGCGCCGTTGCGGGGGGCGGAGCAGGAAGAGAGGAAGCATCTGCCTGAAGATCGAGCCACGGCAATTCGATCGCATCCGACCTAGCGACGATCAGATCACATTGTCCCAACCGCTGCCCAGATGATTGTGGGGACGGCGCAAATGTCGCCGGTCGATGGCACTCGCATGTTGGGCTGTGGCAAGGGACGCCGTGTTCGGCACCCTGGCAACACTGAGTCGCATCAATGGAATGGCAGCAAGTTCCGAACGATGACGACAACGGCGCAGCGAACAGCAGCAGCAAAGTCGCTGTCCAAGCCAATCCACGTTGGAATCTGTGCGCATCGTTTCCCATCGCGGAATGATTCTCCGAAAAATCCGTCGATGCGTCAAGACCAAGCGCCGCCAGACCACCCTCGCCGCTCCCATAAGGAGCGGCACCGCCATTTACGAAAAGGATTCAGAAACCACAAGAGCCGCGTGCAACGCACGGTTCAGCATTTCTGGGAAGGACGCAACCATTCGGCGAGCACCCCTCTGGTCGGATTCCCCAATGCGGGGAGTAGCGCCAAGCCCTAGGCACTGAGAATGCTGCTACCCATGATTGCTCCGAGAATCCACCAGATAACCGTCGAAAGAGCGCCAAAACGTCAACTTTATCAGTCCTGTGAACCACGTCCATCCGAATCATTTTGGGCATAGGCCAGCAGCCGGAGTGCGTTGAATACCACAAGCAGTGTCGATCCTTCATGGAACAGGACGGCCGCTCCCATCTGCAAACCGAGAACAGTGGCCGGAACCAGAAATAGTACCATGCCGAGACTGACCCAGAGGTTCTGGCGAATAATCCGGCTGGTCTGCCGGCTTAGGCCCACCGCGAACGGCAGATGGTTCAAATCGTCCGCCATGAGCGCCACGTCAGCCGTCTCCAGAGCAACGTCGGAACCGGCCGCTCCCATGGCGATGCCGACGGTCGCATTAGCCATCGCCGGTGCATCGTTGACGCCGTCGCCGACCATTGCGACACCATCCTCCTTGCGCAGCTTCTTAATGGATTCGACTTTATCGTCGGGCATCAGGTCTCCCCACGCTTCGTCAATGCCGACTTCTTTCGCGACAGCATCGGCGACTTGCTGATTGTCGCCGGAGATCATGATCATTCTCCGCACGCCCAGCTCGCGCAATCTGGCGACCGTCCGTTTCGCCGTTTCACGGGGCGTGTCCATCAAGCCCAGCACGCCCAGGTATGTTTCGCCCCGGCGCACGATCATTGTCGTACGGCCGTCCGCTTCCAGCGCTTCAACTTGCTCGCGAACGGACTCCGGCAACGGAGTCCCCTCTACTTCTCCGAATAAGTCATCCTTTCCGATGTAGACGGCTTGTCCGTCGACCCTGGCTTTGACGCCCCGGCCAGTGATACTTTGCAAATCATGGGCTTGAGGTGTCGATTCCCCGCCCAGACGTTCGCGTCCATCGCGAACCACAGCGGCGGCCAGCGGATGATCACTGAGTTCCTCCACGGCCACGGCGACCCTCAGCAACTCGTCTTCCGCAACGCCGTCATGCCCGATTGCATCGGTCAGGCGTGGCTTGCCTTCGGTCAGTGTGCCTGTCTTATCGAATGCTATCGCTCCCAGGGTACCCAGGTGCTCCAGCGGTCCGCCCCCCTTGACGAGCACGCCGCCGCGAGCGGCGCGGGCGATCCCGCTGAGGACGGCGCTGGGCGTTGAAATAGCCAGTGCACAGGGACTAGCCGCCACGAGCACCGCCATCGCACGATAGAACGAAGCGCTGAACGGCTCGTCGATCACGACCCAGGCAAACAGGAGAATGACGGCAAAGGCAATCACGGCCGGTACGAAGTATCGTTCGAACTTGTCCGTGAACCGCTGTGTGGGCGACTTCTGAGTTTCCGCTTCACTAACCATTTTTACGACGCGGGCCAATGTGCTTTCAGAAGAAAGCTTGGTGACCTGAATTTCCAGCGCACCGCTTTCGTTGATCGTACCGGTATAAACGCGATGCCGTGAGTCAAGTTGTTCTGGGTTCTGTGCGGCCTGCTCAGGTTCGTCGACCGGTTGCTTGTCCACCGGAACGCTTTCGCCGGTAATTGGCGCCTGATTGACGCTGCTTTCACCTTTGATCACGAAACCATCCGCTGGAATTCTTTCGTTCGGCTTGACGATCACCACGTCATCAACTTGAAGCTGATCCACCGGGACTTCTTTGGAACCACCCTCATGCCGAACGAGCGCCGTTTGTGGCGCGAGGTCGGCGAGCGCCTCAATTGCCTTCTTCGCGCGCCCCATTGCGTAATGCTCCAATGAGTGCCCAAGGCTAAACAGGAACAGCAGCAGCGCGCCTTCAGCCCATTCTCCCAACGATGCGGCGCCGATGGCTGCCACGAGCATCAAGGAATCGATTTCGAAGCGTCCGGCACGGATGTTCTGGAACGCCTCGCGGAGAGTGAAAAAGCCGCCGAAAAAGTAGGCCCCGATATAGATCGCCAAGGGCACCGAGGCGACAACTTCGGTAAAGAGTGACAAAAGCCAACCGGTGAACAGCAGCCCCCCGCAGAGCAAAGAAAATCCGAGTTCCGTCTTTTCACCAAACTGGCCGCCATGTTCATGGCCGTCCTCATTCTCGGCACCTTCGGTCTCAACCTCAGCGGACGGGGCGGTCTTTCGCTTCTTCTCCTCAACGATTTTTCCCATGCCGATGTTTTGCAGATCAGTTCGAAGCGAGTCTTCGTTGACGACTTGCCGATCAAATTCGATCCGCAGCATTCCAGCGGGAGACACGGCAGCTTCCAGCACGCCATCGATTTGCCGGATTCGCTCTTCGGCGGAGCGGGCCTGCCGGGCGTGCATCGATTGCGAATGGATCAGCAGGTGCCCATAGCGCTGGTCGAGTTCGGCACCCGCACGCATCGCCAGTTTACGCACTTCCCCCAGCGTGATTCGATTCGGGTCATAGTGAATGCAAACCTGCTCCTGATCGGGCGACTTTCTGTCCGCAAGATGTGCGGCCTCAATGCCTTCCACTGTGGCCAACCGCTCGGTCAATCGCTCGACACAGGCATCTCGCGTATCCGGCACGCTGGGCAGAATCAGGTCAATTTCAATTCTCGTCTTGTTCGTCATCATACTGTCCTACTGGTTTCATCGCCGATGCTGCGTTTTCGTTTATAACGGCTCTGATCAAGCACATTCGAGCCGCCGCCGTTATAGCACCAACTACAGCAGATACGACCACGAATGCCGCACATCGACAAGTAAAAACTATGCCGCTCGCGACGACTCAAAAGCATCACCGCCAGTGATGTTCTCGGTCTGATGAAAAGTACACGACTGCGGAGGCCGTGGGCGGGAGCTGCGAAACCTGGCGTGCAGCGTATCCCAATCCAGCACGAGAGTGCCTCCTGTTGTCTCATGCTGTTGTTCCCAATCCATCAGGAGTTGGAGGCACGCGTGGTCGATGTAGCTCAAGCCTTTCAAGTCGATATGCAGGTTCGTACCCGGCGGCACCACTTCCAGCGCCGCAGCCAACTTCGGCAGACGCAGAAAAGTTGCCGATCCCTCCAGCACCAGCGTTCTCCGATCGCCAGCCGTGTCTACGCGATGGATAACAGAAAGCCGGGAAAACGTATAAATCAACTTAGCTATTGACAGCCCGACTCCAATCAACACTCCTGTGAGCAAGTCCAGGGACACGACAGCACCAGCGGTGACGACACAGATGAATCCCTCGCTCCGACTTTCTTCCCACAGCGCTCGAATCGCACGAATTCCAAGCAGTTTGACGCCTGTCAACACAAGTATTGCGGCCAAAGCGGACGTCGGCAACATTCGAAGCATTTCAGGAAACAAGAGAGCAAATACCAGCAGCCATGCTCCGTGAAACACGGTTGACCAACGGGTTCGAGCGCCGGCATCAACATTGGCCGAACTGCGAACAATCACTCCTGCCATTGGCAACGCACCCATTAGACCACAGACAGCGTTACCCACACCCTGAGCCGCCAGTTCGCGGTCATAGCGCGTCCGAGGACCCTGATGCATTCGGTCGACGGCGGCGGCAGTCAGCAGTGTTTGTGCACTCGTGACGAAGGCGACCATCAATGCAACCTTCCAAACCGATGAACTCGTGAGAAGGGCTGGGAGCGAACCAAAATCAACCCACTTCACTGCCGCCCCGAGGCTGTCAAACTCGACCCGCTCAATGGGCAACGACAGGAAGGCGGATACAGTTGTCACAACAATGATCGCCACAATGACAGCAGGTATCGCCTTGAGTTTGTTCGGGACGATCCTTTTCCAGAACACCAGAATGAGCAATGTGGCGGCACCAATAAGGGCAGCAGGAAGGTGCCCTGGGTGCCCGTCGTGGCCGATGAAGATATGTGCCATGGCCTGTGGAATATTCACAAGATTGACCAGTGGATTTCGGGCAGGAGCGTCGTCCAACGCGACATGGAACTGCTGGGAGAAGATGACCGCCCCAATCCCAGCCAGCATCCCAAGAATGACAGCGGGTGAAACGGCTCGAAACCACTGGCCTAGCCGCAGCAGGCCAGCGGCAACTTGAATCAACCCGGCGAGAAGCACGACGACTCCTAACATCCCGATCCCCTGTTTCTCGACGATGTCGAGCAGGATCACAATAAGCCCCGCCGCCGGTCCGCTCACCTGCAATGGGCTGCCGGTAATCAACCCCACCAGAATTCCGCCGACGATGCCGGTGATCAAACCGACTTCCGCCGGAACACCGCAAGCCTTGGCAATAGCCAGGCACAGCGGCAGGGCAACCATAAAGACTACTAAAGAAGATGGAATGTCGCTTTTGAGTACATCGAACCACTTCGGGTGCTCAGCGACTCGCGAAGCCTTCAACGATCCCACGTCTTCGGGCGGCCATGAACTCGAATCAGAATCAGACCGGACAGTATGGACGACCGGCGTCTCCGCTAAAGGGGCGAAGGCATTGCTGGCTTTATCGTAGGCGAGCACGTCTCCTGTTTCGAATCGCAAGACCCAGGCATGCAGACGAATGGTTCCGGCAGCTAATGCAGCGACAACCGCTGGATGTTTCTTCAGGTTTTCGACCTGCAAGAGTACGTTCCGCTCGACCGCCTTGTCCCACAAGGTGTCTCCTTCGAGACCGGGGTGTTCCTTCCGGATCGTCTCGTTCGTCTCAGCGGCTTGGGCCAGCCACTCGTTCGTCTTGCTCAGATTGACCGCCTCTTCCGGATGCAGAATTGCCCGAACCGCACCGCAACGATAGTGTCCGCAAACAATGATGTCAGTCACACCAAGCGCGGAAACGGCGTATTCGATCGTAGCCGCTTCGCCGCTCGGACCATCGCACGGAGGAACTAAATTGCCCGCGTTGCGTGAAACGAATAAGTCACCAGGATCAGCCTGCATCAAGGTCTCGGGCAGGACGCGCGAGTCTGAGCAGGTAATCAACAGCGCTTGTGGCTTTTGGCCCTGGGTGCTTCGTTCGAATTGTTCACGTCGTTCCCACAAGACGTGGTTCTGAAAGTGTTTCAGACCCTCAATCAATTTCTTCATGTGCACTTCCTGTTTTTATCGCCAAGATTGGGGAAAGGCAGACTGGTTGCAACTGCCTCGAAATCGTCCGGCTTGGCTTGGTCTTTGACCTGAGTAGTCCCAGAGGACCGATGCATGCCAAGTATGAGCAATGACCGACAGCGCAACTGAGGCACAGACCAGTACTTACCAACGAGCGCACCCAGCCCGTGAGCGCGAGTGACTAAACCATCGTCAATGCGAGATGATTTGTAAGAGATGGGGAACCCTCTCCGTCCAGCAGGACGATGGGTATCACCCGGACCGCCTCAACAAAGCAGGAGGCAGAGCACATGAAGACGGTCTCTTGGGGACAAAACCGGACCGCCGTTTGCATTGGTGATTCGCAGCGCGATATTGGAGTCGCCAACATGCTGGTAGCAAAGATTAGCGCCTATCAATGATACAACCGGATTATCTTCGCAATCCCGCTGAGTCTGCTGAATGCGCGTTGCCGGAAATGCCGTAATCTCAATTCGAGATTCGCACGGGCATGTGGGTCGAGAGGGGAGCCCACCTCCCGATGGCAACTCCTTGGCCGGAATCGCGCAGCACGGCTCGTGCTGCACGTCACCGACCGATGATTGCGCGGTTGCTCCAATAAGGATGGACGCGAAGGATTGCACATGGCATGGACAGGGCAATGCCCCAACCACCGTCGAGAAGATCAGAAGTGCCATCAACCCGATCCGACGCATTCGCACCCAATCTCCGTTCGAAGAAGAAAAACAACCTCGTCCAGGAAGAATTCTGAGACTTATCGATTGTATCGATTCAGAGAGGATGGAGACTTAAGTCGAAATTCGGGAATCTCGCGATTTTCGTGCAAAAAAACTATCCTCTTCCGCATGAACGCTCACTGCACTCAATGACAACAATTGGTCAGCCCGGCCGTCGAACTCCTTGTTGTCACTGCTGCAAGCCTTTATCGTCAGACATCTGCCGTCTTAATCCGGCTTCCCAGCCACGGATTCCTAACATGAAAAGTTCAATAGCCGTCTTGTCGCCCCGACTATTT
>PABE01000037.1 GCA_002702725.1 Porticoccaceae bacterium | reverse complement strand
GCCGCCATCGCTGCCGATGGAAAAACAGGACATCCCCGATGCAACGGCAGCACCGGACCCGCCGCTGGAAGCCCCGGTGATGTGGTCGGGATTCCATGGGTTTCGGCATTCACCTGCCATTAATGTGGTGGTGCGGGGAAAGGTGGCAAATTCCGGTGTCTGGGTCTTGCCAAGGATAATTGCCCCTGCCTGACGCAACCGCTCAACCAGTATTGCGTCATGATCGGGGACGAAGTCCTTATAGATCATCGAGCCCTGTGTGGTGCGCAAGCCGCGGGTGTTGTAGAGATCCTTGATGGATATGGGCAGACCGTGGAGTGGTCCGAGGGGTTCACCGCTCATGACCCGTTGCTCGGCCACCCTTGCCTGTTTCATGACATCGTCCGGATCGACGGTGATATAGGCATGGATGACCGGGTCGAGGCGGCTGATGCGGTCCAGAAAATGGCCCGTGACCTCGACCGGGGACAGTACCTTTTGACTGATCAGTTGCCTTAACTCATAGCCCGGGAGCCAGGTGATATCCTCCGCTGTCGGTTTGGTCCGGGCGTTTGCCACGCCCATAGAAGCCGCGCCGGCAGCCGCCAGGGATCCTTTTAGAAACGTTCTGCGTGTGAATTCCTGTGCTTTGTTCATTTTCTTGATAGCCCCTGGTTAGAAGAAGTCTCTAGTGCTCGATTGGATATATACGAAACGATACAGTATCGTATATGGGGATGCAATTGCTTTTATAAGCCGCGTTTGTCGATAGAATAGAACAGTTTACCGAGGAGAGTTTCGTGCAGAAAAAAGCGGCGCTGGATCGACGCCACATTGCCCCCAAGGAGTTATCCCGGGAGAGGGTGGCGATACTGATTGAAACAGCAGAAGCGGCCTTTCTCGAAAAAGGCTTCAGCGGCTGTTCGATTGACCATATCGCCAAGGTATCGGGGGTGAGCAAGAGTACGATTTATCGGCATTTCGCTGATAAGGAAGCCCTTTACGAGGCCGTCAGCGAGCGCATCGCCGATGATCAGGCAAAACAGGTGGCCGCTTTCCAGCTGGATGCGGACAGGCCAGCGGCGTCACTGCGCGCGTTTGCGAAACACATCTACCGGGTCGATACGACACCGCGATTCCTGGAATTTTTTCGTTCACTGATTGCCGAGGCCGGACGGTTTCCCGCAATGTCCGACAGGCTCAGAACGACGGCTACCGCCAAGGTTCTGTCAGAGTTAGCGGAGTACTTTGCGCAGCTGATTGCCGGTGGTCGTATGGTGCACCCGGATGCCCTGCAGGCTGCGATCACGTTTTATGTTCTGGCCAGGGGTAATTTTCGTCCCCTGTTGGGCAGGAGCAGCGATGCTGACGCTGAGCTGCGCCGAATGCAGGCCGATATCGAAATCTTTCTGAAAGGTTGTGAGATCCGGTAGGTCAGCCAATGAGCCGGACCGGGGCGGCAGAAGCCTGAAAGCACGGCGGCGGAAAAACAAAAGTGGCGGGGCTGACCGGGTCAGCCCCGCGATGATGGTCAGGCCAGGCCGAGCAGGAAGTCGGCTGTCCACTCCGGTTGGCCGACGAGGAATGCGTGATCGCCTTCCAGCTCGTGAACGGTCCAGCCCAGTTCATGGGCGCGGGCATGGAGCGGTTTCATGATGGTGTCGGTCACTGCAACATAGTCAACGGGCTTGCCTTTGAGCTGTTCGGCACCAACCACTACTGGCGTTACGGTGCACGCCAGGGGCTGATCGGAGAGGTTGTCCAGCAGCCACTGCTGGCGCTCGGCGGACATGTCCATGGGGTGGTCCTTGGCCATTGCCCGCTGTTGCTCATGGACGCCTGAGCCCGGGGGAATCTGTCCGGCTTTGACGCCGGCGAGGATGCCGGCGGCCTGCTCCTTGTCCATCAGGCCCATGGCTTCGACGATGGTTTCGCCGCTATATACGATGAGGGCATCGAGCATCACTACCCGCTTTACCCTGTCCCCGGCCTTGGCGACAACACCGGGCAGCACGGTGCCGGAGTAGCTGTGGCCGACAAGGATGCAGTCCCGAATATCTTCTTTCTCCAGCACATTGACGATATCCAGTACGTGGACTTCACCGTCGATGTCGGGACCGAGCAGGTGCTCCCGTTCGCCGAAACCGGTGTAAGTGGGGGTGTAGACCTCATGGCCAGCCGCGACCAGGGCGGGCTTGACGAATTTCCAGATCCAGCCACCCATGCCACCGCCGTGGCAGAGAACAAACGTGCTCATAATCTACTCCTGTTATTTCTGTGTCGGTTGGGTGCCGAAGGCATTGCCGCAGTGTTGTCACGGACAGCATCAGGCACTGAATGTTATTTCAGGGAGCCCAAATATACGGGTTAACGGGGACAGAGGAAAGGTTTGCGGTGCATTGGCCCGCAGTACCCGGGGGTGTCGGGGATGTCGACCAGTGGTTGTAATGAAGACAAAAAAAGAGGCCACAGGTGTGGCCTCAAGGTACTCCTGGAGGAATTGTGGACGCTACCAGCTGTATTTTACCGTCGCGCCGTAGGTGCGGGGATCACCGATCACCCGGTTGGCGACCCCGACTGATGAGGCGAAGTTGATGATACTGCGGTAGTACTCTTCATCAGCGAGGTTCCTGACCCACAGGGTGAACTCCCAGTGTCCGTCATCGGTGCGTAGTGTCGCCTGTGCATTAAAAAGTCCGTAATCGGGAATTGCGTACAGTTCACGGTACTCTGCCGGCTGAAGAATGTCGTCAGCAAACCAGGTCTCATCGACCCAGAAATAATCCAGGTGCAGATCCAGTTCACCGAGGCCGGTTTGCAGGGTTTGTGTCGCGCCGATGCTGTAGGTCAGCTCCGGGGCGTGTGAGGGGTTTTCGCCACTGCGGTCCACCGGCGGCAGGCCGGGGCCCGGCGGCGGGGTTTCGAATTCATCGTATTCGACGTCCAGTAGCGACAGGTTGGCGTTGATCGTCAGGCTGTCCAGGGGCAGCCAGGTCAGTTCCAGTTCCGCGCCAGTGGCGGTGGATTCGCCGGCGTTAATGACATACTGCGTGGTTCGCTGA
The DNA here is from genome assembly GCA_002702725.1 of Porticoccaceae bacterium. Classification (GTDB taxonomy): domain Bacteria; phylum Pseudomonadota; class Gammaproteobacteria; order Pseudomonadales; family Porticoccaceae; genus NAT127. The sequence continues at coordinate 12,387 of PABE01000037.1, read as the reverse complement.
ACATCGGGCAGGAAAGCATTAACGAGGCGTTGCTGATCTTCGGCTTGCCACCAGAATATTGCGCCATTCAGCCGCACGGTATCGTCAAGCAAGTCGGATTTGAAACCGAGTTCGATGTCCATCACGTCTTCCGGGGCAAAAGACGGGACATTGCCTTCCCTGATATTCCAGCCCCCTGACATTGAAGCACCGCTGGTTTTGGCATAGACGAACAGCTGGTCGTTGACCTGGTAATCGAGACTCAGGACCCAGGCCGGGTAATCGTAGTCGACGTCCTTTTGCTGACTACAGACGCCCGGTACATCGGGTGTTACAGATGTCTTGCACGCTGCAGGTACACCCTGGCCTGGGATGGGGCTTTCGCTGGTGATGTCCACCTTGCGCTCATCCAGGGTGTAGCGCAGGCCGACGGTGGCGCGCAGGTTGTCGGTAAACCGGTAGTTGGCCTGGATAAACGCCCCCGAGGAGGTGTTTTGCGCGCGGCCTTCGTTGCTGCTGAGCAGATAGGTGGCGCCGGTGGCGCCAAAAGGAATTCCGCTAAATGCGGGATTGCCACTCAGGGTTCCCAGGTCTGCATAGTATAGATCGCTGAAATTGCGACCGATGGACAGGTCGTAGCTGCTTTCCTGGAAGTAGTACAGCCCGGCAATCCAGTCGAGGTTTTCGCCGAGGGAGCCCGACAGCTGGAATTCCTGGCTCCATTGTTCCTGGTCGTAGGTGCTGGCGAAATTAACCAGGTTCAGTGGCAGTCCGTCCAAATCGACCATCCCAGTGGTTCGCATTTCACGGTAGGCTGAGATGGATTTCAGCTGGTAATCCCCGAGATCGATATCCAGGTCCAGATAGGCCCCGGAGAACCGGCTGTTTCCCGATGGTGTGCCCAGGCGCTTGCTGTAAGTGCCGTTGGTGAAGTTGGGGTCGATGTCTGAAGTGTCGCCCACGGAGTAGGTGTCGCCATAGTCCTGCTGGTGCAGGAACTGATTGGGGTCAAAACCGATGCCACCAATGATCAGGCCCAGAGGCGAGTTCGCGTTGATTGCGGCAACCTCCTGACCGTTGCCGGTATCCCTGAATTCACCCCAGTCGAGGCCCAGGATGGCGGTGAAATTCTGGTCAACCGGCGACCAGCGAAATTTGGCCCGGCCGACGTAATTCTTTTCAACTTCCTGAGGTCCGCCGCTCAACCCCTGGTGGAAGAAACCGGAGGGCAAGGTGGTGCCGGGCGTCGAGTTTTGATAACCCCGGTAGTCGGAATAATTGTCGTGGCCGGACGATTTATAGGCAAAACGGGCGGCCAGTTCGTCATCGACGAGCGGTACGTTAACCACTACCTCCGCCAGGTGACTGCCATAATTGCCAACCCCGGCTTTGACGTAGCCTTCGAAACTATCCGTCGGGTCATTGGTGCGAATATTCAGTGCGCCACCGGTGGTGTTGCGACCGAACAGCGTGCCCTGGGGGCCGCGCAGGATCTCCGCCTGGGCAACATCGAACATGTCCACGTTGCCGCCCGTGGGGCGTGCGTAATAGACGCCATCGATATAGGTACCCACTGCTGCATCTGCTGTACCGCCCGGTGAGGTCTGGGCCATGCCGCGGATGGCCATGTAGGTGAGGGTCGAGGGGCCTGTACCACCGGTCATGATAGACAGGTTGGGCGCGGTCCTGCGCAGATCCGCCAGTTCGGTGACCTGCTGCTCTATGAGCATCTCCTGGGTCAAGGCAGAAACAGCAACTGGTGTGGTTTGCAGGCTTTCCTGGGCTTTACGGGCAGTAACGACAATCTCCTCAATTCCGACGGCGTGGGCGAGGGTTGACGTCAAGCCAATGACAGCGGTCATCGGCAGTGTTGTTAAACAGTTCAATTTATTCATGGGTAATCTCTAGCTGGGTTTGCTTGTTTCCCTTTGTTTGAGTACTGATCACCGCGTCCTGATTCAGATCAATACGAAACGGTATCGTATCGAATAAATCGAGCCTGTCAAGTATTGGCGACGGGCAGACATGACGGTCAGTTCGAGCTAAAGTGCCGGGACAGGAGTAAAACCTGTCCAGGAAATAGCGATAATCAGGAAAAACCTATGAGTGATCTAAGAGGCCGGACCGCATTAATCACCGGCGCCGGGGATGGCATCGGCCGGGCCATTGCCCACCGTTACGCCAAGGCCGGAGCCAATGTTGTGGTGGCGGAATTGAACAGCGTTACCGGCAACCACGTTGTTGAGGAACTGCGCACCGATTACGGTGCCAATGCGGAGTTTGTCGCCGCGGATGTGACCGATCACGCCCAGGTATTGCGCATGGTAGAGGTGGCCACGGATACCTATGGCGGAGTCGATATTCTGGTCAACAATGCCTGGGGCGGTGGCACTTTTCGCAAGGCTGAAAACAAGACCGATGAGGAGATGCAGCACGGGCTGGATATGAATGTCTGGGCCGGATTCTGGGCCATGAAGGCGGTATTTCCCCACATGAAGGCCCGGCGCTGGGGGCGGATTATCAATCTGTGCTCCATCAATGGCGTGAATGCATACACCGGCACGCTCGAATACAACGTCAGCAAGGAAGCCCTGCGGGCCATGACCCGCACCGTCGCGCGGGAGTGGGCCGAACACCAGATTACCGCCAATGTGCTGTGTCCGGCGGCCATGACCACGGCGCTGATGGATTTGCTCAAGCAGAGCCCGGATCTCGCCACCGGTGCCCAGACCCCGCCGATGGGGCGTATCGGCGATCCCGACAAGGACATCGCGGGCGTGGCGTTATTCCTGGCCTCGGAGGATGCCGGGTTTATGACCGGCAACACCCTGTTTCTCGACGGCGGCACCCATATCAACGGTGGCGGCTGGGATGTCGAGCTGCCGGATTGAAAGCGATCGAAGAATAAAAAACCCCGGATAGGTCCGGGGTTTTTTATAACTGCCCGGGGGCCTTGCCCCGGTTCAGGTGCTCGCGTCAGGCCAGGGTCCCGACACGGCCCCCTTCGACAAAAACGCAGCTGCCGGTGGTGTAGCTGGAGGCGTCGGAGGCGAGCAGAATCGCCGCACCGACCACCTCGTCGGCCGCCCCAAAGCGCTGGATGGCATTCTTGCCCGCCAGGTTGTAGCCCTTGTGGATTTCCAGCTCCTGGCCGTCGGGGCTCATGGACCCGACACACAGGGCGTTGACCCGGGCCTTTGGCGCGCAGGCCTTGGCCAGGCTTCGGGTCAGGAACATCAGTGCCGCCTTGGAGGTGGTGTAGGCGACGTTGGGCATCATGGGGGTGAAGCCGCCGCAGCTTTCCACGTTGATGATGGCGCCCTTGCCGTGTTTCTCCATATCCGGAAATACCAGCTTGGCGAGACGGTAGGGCGCCAGGACGTTGACGCCCAGGGCGATATCCCAGATTTCATCGTCGGTGTCCCAGAAATCTTTGTTGATGTCCATGACGCCGGCGGCGGCGTTGTTGAACAGAATATGGATGGGGCCAAAGGCCTCCCGGGCCTTGCTGACAAGGTTATCCAGATGCTCGCGGTTACCCACGTCACAGGCGACCCCGATGGCCTTGCCGTCGGCTGCGTTGATGTCATCGGCGACCCGCTGGTAATTCTCCTCCCGGCGGGACGCGCACACCACATTGGCGCCCAGTTCCGCGTAGGCCTTGGCGACGTGTTCGCCCACCCCGGGGCCGATGCCGGTAACGATGGCGGTGCGGCCATCGAGTCTGAAGCGGTCAAGTACGCTCACGATTTCACTCCTTTCGGTAATTGTTATGGTTCGGGTCAGGCATTCGGACGCTTGCAATAGTCGCCGAAGCGGGCGTAGTAGTCGGTCAGCCCCTCGCGAATTTCGTTCACGTCGAGGCCGTACTCCTCGGGGCTGTGCTTGTGTTTGCCAATGCGCTTGGCGGCCGGATTGTCATTGATAAACTTGTCGATGGCCTTGGCGTGTTCGTCGCTGAACGGCCGGTCAAAGTGATCGTAGATCTTCTTCACGGCACCGACCGGGTCGAGCACCACGTCTTTGTGGGCCAGGTCGAGGATGGCGTTCTCGATCTTCGGATCCTTGCTGCGGCTCTCGGTACCCCGTCCCATGCCTTCTTTCCAGGTTTTCCACATGCCGGCGCCGATAAAGGCCTTGGGTACATCCACATCCTGGGCCTTGCAGAGGGCGTGGACCATGCTGGAAATCGACGACAGGGTGAGGGCCGGGTCGCGGTGGGTCCACACCAGTTGGGCGTCCGGATAGGTGGCAAAAAGCCCCTCAAGATCAAAGAGGTGCTCGGGGGATTTGAGCAGCCAGTTACCCTTGGGCCCTTTCCACTGCAACTGCTGGAGTATGCGTTTGTGGCACGGGTAGTGCCCCGGCACCCTGTTGCTCAGGTACCAGTCCTGGTAGTCGGGCACCGACCATTCGGCATTGAAATTGGTGCTCGAGAAATGGTGGGTGAAGATGTGGTTGCACTCCCCGGGGCGGGTGGAGTCCAGGCGCTGGATGTCATTGAGTTCCGGGGACTTTTCCAGCATCACCTTGTACAGGCCGTTGATGACATCGATCCGCGGATCGGTGTCCATGGTGGCCGCTTCCGGTGCCGGCCAGGGAATAAACGTCTCCCACTCCCGGGGCCAGCGCAGGGCGGGATCCAGGGACAGCAAATCGTACAGGATGGTTGTTCCGGTGCGGGGCAGTCCGACAATAATCAGGGGTTTTTCGATCCTGCCGGCGGTGATTTCCGGGTGCTTGAGTTCGTCCTGGCGCATGTGGAGTTTCATCGCCAGCGTCTGTTGCAGGCGGTTGTGCACATTGGCGCGGAATTCCGGCGACGGATTCATGGCTTCCAACGCCTCGGCCAGCTTATTGAGGCCGATCTCGAAGGTCCTGTCTTCGCCCCAGTCGCTGAGGCCAGTCGCCTTTTCCGCCGTCGCCAGCAACCCGGCCAGGGTCAGCGGTTCTTGGATGGATGTGGGTGCATCGTGCGGGTTACTCATGATGATGTCTCACTGTTATCGTTTGTCTGTCAGTAGCGGGGCAGCTGGGCATAGGTTTCCCGGCCTTTGTCGGTGAGGGTAAGGTACTCGCTGTAGTGGCCGAGCCAGGGGCGGGTATCGGCGTAGAAGAAAAACACCTGTTCCATGCCATTGCCCTTGACGGGAATGTCGATGCCCTGGCCGCGCATTTTCTGTTCGGCTTCATCCAGCTGTTCCATGGAGTCCAGGCAAAAGGCGAAGTGATGGTGGCGGATGGCGAAGTCTTCCGCAGGCAGCACGTGGTCAAACATGCTGGTGTCACCGGCCACCGGCTGGATCAGTTCGATCATGGTGTCGCCCTTGTAGGCGAGGGCGAAACTCGCGGTCATATCGGTGTTGTGCGGACCCTGTACCGCCATATTGCGCATCTCTGCAAACGGGCCCATGTCGAACTTGTCCTTGAACAGCGCCAGGGCCTTGTCCAGATCATTGGTGGCGTAGCCGATCTGGAAAAAGCCATCCAGTAAAAGCAGGTTACTCATAGTTGTGCCTCGTTATGGTTATGGGGCCGCTACCCTGGAGTTCCGGCATCAGGCCAGGGTTTTTGCGGCTGATGAAATAACGTCGCGGGCTTTGGCGAGATTGGCATCGCGTATCTCTTCGCCCATCAGGTGGCCTTCCATCACGGCAAACGTGGCGTCGAGGCCCATGACATTGAGAATGTTTTCGAGGTAGGGCTTTTGCATGTCCCGCGCGGCGCGCTGTGGACTATCGTAGCTGCCGCCACGGGCGAGGACAACCAGTGCCGGTTTGTCGCCAAGAAGCCCCACCACACCGTCGCCGCCGTAGGTGAAGGTCATGCCGATGCGCATGACCTGGTCGATCCAGGCCTTCAGGGATGCCGACACATTCCAGTTGTACATGGAGGAGCCGACGACCACGAAATCAGCGGCTTTGAGTTCGCCGATCAATTGCTCGGAGACGGCTGTTTTGTGTCGCTGTTCCTCGGTGAGTTTATCCGGCGGGGTACGGATAATATCGACGATATCATCGGTGATCACCGGCACCGGGTCGTGGGCCAGATCGCGGATAACAAACTCATGGTCGCTGTTCTGTGCCTTTACCTGGTCGATAAATTCCGCCACCAACTGGCGGCTGTAGCCGTTGAGCTTGGCGCTGGATTCGATAACAAGAATATTGGCCATAATGGGTTCCTATCGTTGCTTGGGGTTAAACGGGTATTTGTCGCTGACTTACCAGGAGACCCGGCCGCCGTCGACGACAATATTGGCACCGGTGATAAACGAGGCTTCGTCACTGGCCATGAACAGGGCCACGCCGACCACGTCGGCGGCACTGCCAATGCGCTTGATCATGTTGCGGGCGATAAGGGCATCCCGGACCTCCGGCATCTGGGCGATATCCTGTGTGCCCGGGGTTTCGATAAACCCGGGGCTGATGGTCACGGCGCGGATGTTATGGGGGGCGCCTTCCTGGGCAAGCTGCTTGGTAAAGGCGATGATTGCGCCCTTGGCGGCGGCGTGGGCGGCGCCCCCGGGGCCGGAGCCGGCGATGCCGGCCACCGATCCGGTATTGAGGATGACCCCGCCCTTTCTCGCGAGGTGGGTCCAGGCGTAGCGGGTGACGTAAAACACCAGGTTCACTTCATTGCGCATGGTGAACTGCCAGTCTTCCGGGGCGAAACTCTCGATGGGCGCGAAGCGGGCGGCGGAGGCGTTGTTGTAGAGGATATCGATACCCCCGTGGATGGCGGCGGCCTCCTCGACCCAGGCGCGGGCCTTTTCAGGGTCGCCGAGATCCACCGGCTCCATGGTATGGATATCGCCCCCCCGGGCCCTGACCATCTCGACGGTCTTCCGGTTGCCATCGACCTTGACGTCACAACCGACGACCCTGGCACCCTCGGCGGCGAAGCGCAGGGCTGCCTCCCGGCCCATGCCGCCACCGGTGCCGGTGATCAGGACGACTTTGTTTTTGAATCGCGGGGTCATAGCCTCTCCTTGTTAGAGTGTTGTGAGGTGTCAGGGCAGAACCGGGGCAAAGCCGGGGAGTTTTCCTGAGTGAGGGCCGGCGACTCGGATGTGATGCCCCGACAGGCAGGCCCTGTAAATTCACATTATACTGGCGGACTGCGCGGCACCGGCCAGCGGTGCCTTTGTAAAACGTCCGATAATAACACCCTGAAACCTGGAGTCAGCCATGCAGCCCGAAGTTTTTACCTTGCACATTCCCGATTCTGTGCTTGACGACTTGCAGCGTCGCATCACTAACATGCGGTGGCCCATCGATCCCGGCAACGGCGACTGGAGCTATGGCTTTAACCGCGACTATCTGCGCTCGCTGGCGGACACCTGGGTCAATGATTACGACTGGCGGGCGGTGGAGCGCGAGATCAACGACTTTGCCCATTACCGGGTTGATATCGACGGTGTGCCCGTTCACTACCTGCGGCAGCCGGGCAAGGGGCCAAAGCCTATACCGTTAGTGATCAACCACGGCTGGCCGTCCACTTTCTGGGAGATGCACAGGGTGATCCGGCCGTTGGCTGACCCGGCGGCCTACGGGGGGGATCCCGCCGATGCCTTTGATGTCATTGTCACGTCATTGCCCGGCTTTACGTTTTCCTCTCCCCAGCATCAGGCGGGAATGAATGCCAGCCGGGTAGCTGATCTGTGGCACAAACTGATGACCGACGTCCTCGGCTGTGATCGCTATGCAGTCTCGGGAGGTGATTGGGGAAGCCGGGTGACATCCCAGTTGGGCCATAAGTATGCGGACCATGTATACGGCATCCATATCCTGGGCACTACGCCCCTGGACCTGTTCCAGCACGAACGCTACTGGGATATTACCGCGTCCTTCGTGCCCTACGATGCCCCGGAGGCGGTCCGCAAGGCGGTCCTGCCCTTCGTCACCAAAGCGGTCAGCCACGCCTGTGTGCAAAGCCTGGAACCCCAGACGCTGTCCTACGCCATGCACGATTCCCCCGTCGGTCAGCTGGCCTGGATCGCCCAGCGGCTGCGGGATTGGGGGCACACACATGGGGACCTGGAGTCCGTGTTCAGTCGCGATTATGTGCTCACCACCGCCATGTTGTATTGGGCGACAGAATCCTTTGTCACCTCCACCCGCTACTACCGGGATGCCGTCCTGAACCCCTGGCAGCCCAGCCACGACCGCTTGCCGCGCGTTGAAGCGCCCACTGGCATTACATTTCTCGGTGGTGAGGATCCCCCGGGGGTCACCACGGAAAACCGGGTCGAATTGTTCAAGCAATCCGAGCGGGCGAAGGATTACAATCTGCACTACGTGAAAGCCCATCCGTATGGCGGGCATTTCGGCTACTACGAAAATCCGGAAGCCTGCATTGAAGATATCCGTGCAACGTTCCGGGATCTGCGCTAGCCGCCTGGGGGATGCAGTGGTTGTGGGCTCTCCGCCGGCTTGGGATAATCGCCTTTTTGCTTACCGCCCTGCGGTCCGATGAGTATCTATGCCCTATTATTTTGCCTACGGCTCCAACATGAACCCCGCCCGCATGGCCCAGCGGGGCCTGGCTGTGGAAGCGGCCATGCCGGGCCGGCTCGAGGATATGGTATTGCGCTTCAACAAGCGCTCAAGGCACAACCCGCGCTGGGGCTGCGCCAATATCGCCTGGGCTCGTGGGAACACGGTGGAGGGTGTCCTGTATCGCCTAGCCGACCCCGACCAGATAGTCAAAATGGACCCTTTTGAAGGGGCGCCGAGGTACTACAGTCGCGAGCGGTTTCCCGTCATAACCGGCTGCGGCGAAGTGGTTCATGCCTGGACCTATGTCGCCAACCGGGCCAACATCGACGAAGGGGTCATGCCCCTGCGCTGGTACCTGGGCCAGCTGCTGGCGGGAAGGGAATTTCTTTCCAATACCTATCTGGCGATGCTCGAGTCTGTACCCTGTCTGGACGAACACGAGCAGGGCTGGGGCTGACATGGGTGATGGGGACGGTGCTGCAGCCCGCGAGCTGGAGCGGCTTTTCAATCGGGTGTTTTTCGACCGCTGGAAGACGCGGCTGCTGGGGGGCGCTGAGGAGCCGCTTTACCTTCCCGCGGGCGACGACTGCGACCACCACCGCGTTATTTACCGGGAGGACTATTTTGCCAGCGCCATGCACGAGGTGGCCCACTGGTGTATTGCCGGCGAGCGTCGCAGGCAACTGGTTGACTTCGGTTACTGGTATCACCCGGACGGCCGCAGCCCCGAACAGCAACAGGCCTTTGAGCAAGTTGAAGTTAAACCCCAGGCGCTGGAATGGATGTTCATGGTTGCGGCGGGGCGGCGGTTTCGCCTCAGTGCCGACAACCTCAGTGCCGAGGAGCCCGTTTGCCGGGGCCCTTCCCGTGCCTTCGCGGAGCGAGTCACCGCCCAGGCACGGCAATGGTCTCGCAAGGACGGTATGCCATCCCGGGGTGAGCAGTTCGTGCTTGCTCTGGCTGATTTCTACGGTGCGCCCGATCCATTCGATGCCACCCATTACCAGGATATGCCGCTATGAATGCCCGACTGCGCATTGTCGCCGATGAAAACATGGTGCGGGTGCGCGACTTGTTTGAGCCCTATGGTGAGGTCATAACCGCTGCGGGTCGAAGCATTGACGCGGCACTGGTTGCCGATGCCGATGTACTGCTGGTCCGTTCCGTGACCAACGTCGACGCCGCACTCCTTGCCGGCAGCCGTGTCCGGTTTGTCGGCTCTGCCACCATCGGTACCGACCATGTCGATCTGCCCTGGCTGGCCGCCAATGGTATTACCTTCGCGAATTCCCCGGGCTGTAATGCGGACGCGGTTGGAGACTACGTGATTGCGGCGCTGACCGCCTGTGAGTCCGACTGGCGGACAAAGTCAGTGGCGATCATCGGCTGTGGCAACGTGGGCAGCCGGCTTTATCGCCGGCTCAAGTCACTGCGCGTCGATTGCCGTTGCTATGACCCTTTCCTGTCGCCCGCCCGGCAGGCGGACCTGGTTACCTTTGGCCAGGCGCTGGAGGCCGATATCGTCTGCCTGCACACGCCCTTGACCCAGGATGGTTCTCACCCCACCTACCACCTTTTTGACGCCTCAGTGCTGGATTGCCTGAATCCCGGCGCCTTGCTGCTCAATGCCGGGCGCGGTGAGGTGGTCGACAACACTGCCCTGTTGACGCGTATACACTCCGGCCGGCTGCGTGCGGTGCTGGATGTCTGGGAAGGGGAGCCGGCGATCAACCCGGTCCTGTTGAACAGTGTCGAAATTGGCACGCCACACATTGCCGGCTACAGCCTGGAGGGACGCGTTCGGGGCACGCTCATGGTCTACGATGCGTTTTATCAGTGGCTGGGCCGGGTATCGGCAGAGGATGACCGCCCCAGTATGGATACACTTCTTGCTGACCAGGGTCCCGTGAAAGTGCTCACAGTCCCACCGAATGCCGGTTTTGATGAGGTGGTGCTTGCCGCCTATGACCCGCGGGAGGACCATCGGCGCCTGTTGGCCGCAGTGGATCAGGGCGAGGCCCTGGAAACTGCCTTTGATCGCCTGCGTAAGGAGTATCCCTACCGCCGCGAGTTTCAGTATAGCCAGCTGCCCGACGGCGGCGAAACCGCGCCCATGGCGGAGCTGGTAGGGTTGGGCATATTGCCCCCGGAGGTGGCGCCGCAGGAAGATCATGTCCCGCCGCTATGCTGACCCTGGGCCTGGTGATCAACCCGATCGCTGGCCTTGGCGGCCCCCTGGGTCAGAAAGGCAGCGATCATCTGTCTGCGCCTGCGGCGGCCGGGGAAAAGCCCCGCAGTACTGAGCGGGTACGGCGAACCCTGTCCCTGTTGAAATCCTCCGGTGAAGCCCTTCGCTGGTTTGCGGCACCCGGCCCCCTGGGTGCCGACCTTTTGGCAGAGCTCGGTTTTGACCATGAAATCCCGGAAGGGTTGGCGCTTTCCGGACCCTCTACGGCCGAGGATACCCGGAGGGCCGTGGCGGCATTTGAGGCTGTTGGGGTCGATCTGATTGTGTTCGCCGGCGGTGATGGTACCGCCAGGGATGTCTGCGCCGTGGTCGCCGGTCACCGGCCGGTGCTGGGGATCCCCGCGGGGGTGAAGATGCATTCGGGTGTGTTTGCCATCAACCCCGAGGCGGCGGCAGAGATCATCGTCGAGCTCGTCGCGGCGGGTTTGGTGGATTTGCGCACGCAGGAGGTTCGGGATATCGACGAACAGGCATTTCGCCTGGGCCAGGTTAGAAGTCGCTACTATGGTGACATGCAGGTGCCGGAAGTGGGTCAGTTTCTCCAGCGGGTTAAGGACAGTGGCCGCGAAGTGGAATCTCTGGTGGTCGCGGAGATCGCCGATGAGATCAATGAGCGATCGGAGCCCGACGTTCTTTATTTGCTGGGACCCGGCTCGACCACCCTGGCAGTCAAACAGGCGCTGGCGGGAGAGGGCACTTTGCTCGGTGTTGACGCAGTGTGGAATAACACCCTGGTCGGCCGTGACCTCGATGAACCGGGGATTCTCCAATTACTCGACCGGTTCCCGAATGCGGTCATCATCCTGACGCCGATTGCCGGGCAGGGGGTATTGCTGGGGCGCGGCAATCAGCAGTTTTCCCCGGCGGTCCTGCACAGGATCGGTCGCGAGGGATGGATGATCGTTGCCACCAAGACCAAAATCACCGGGCTCCAGGGCCAGCCACTGCTTCTCGATACCAATGATCCGCAGCTGGACCGGACGCTGTCCGGGTACTATCCGGTGATCACCGGTTACCGGGACAGCATTCTCTATCCGGTGGGCCGCCTGTGCTGATCGGCTAACGCTTGCGGATGGTGTCCAGAAACCGGCCCAGGCGATGCACGGCGTCACCCAGATCGTCTTCCCTGGGCAGGAACACAATGCGGAAATGATTGTTGTCCGGAAAATTGAATGCCGAGCCCTGCACCAGCAGCATCTTTTCCTGAAGCAGAAGATCCAGCGCCAGCTGTTCGTCATCCTCGATGGCATACATATCCGGGTCCAGCCGCGGGAACATATACAGGGCTCCCCGAGGTTTGACACAGGTCACCCCCGGAATAGCGGTGATCATGTTGTAGGCGAGCTCCCTTTGTTCGTATAGCCTGCCGCCGGGACGAATCAGATCGTTGATGCTTTGATAGCCCCCCAGGGCGGTTTGAATTGCGTACATGGCGGGCACATTGGCGCACAGACGCATGGAGCACAGCATTTCCATGCCCTGAATATAACCCCGGGCGCGATGCTTGGCGCCGCTTACCACCAGCCAGCCGGAACGGAATCCCGCCAGCCGATACGCTTTGGAGAGCCCATTAAACGTGACGCAAAGGATATCCGTGGCCAGCCGGCCCAGGGGAATGTGGTCCGCTTCCTCGTAGACGATGCGGTCGTAGATTTCATCGGC
>PABE01000036.1 GCA_002702725.1 Porticoccaceae bacterium | reverse complement strand
GGATTTTCAAGTTTTCTGTTTTCGAACATGACGGTACTGTCCAGCTTCGGTGTCCTGCTCGCCGGCAGCATTATTACGGCGCTGCTCGCCGACCTTTTATTGTTGCCGGCGTTGATTCTATGGCTGAAGCCCTTCGGCCCCGAGTTTCCGGTGGAAGTGGCTGACAGCTTCGGACCGCTTCAGCCGACATTGCAGCCGGCTGACTAGTTCCAGCCCAGGGGCAGGCAATCCTGCTGCATCACGCCACCCAGGTGGGTCAGGATTCTGGCCCCCGGGTCAATTTTAAAGGTCGGGATGGCAGCGAGGAATTCCTCCAGGGTGATTACCAGTTCTCGGCGGGCCAGACGGGCACCGACACAGGCGTGCACCCCGGTGCCGAAACCCAGGTGCCGCTGATGCCGGTCCAGTCGAACTTCCGTGGGGTTGTCGAATACGTCCGGGTCGTTGCTGCCGATGGATGTCGATACCACCACCCGTTCCCCCACCCGGATTGGAACACCGCCCACGACGACATCCTTTGTGCAGGTGCGGAACATGGCGACGGTGGAGTAGGCCCTCAGCATTTCTTCGACGGCGGCGGGAATGAGTGTCGGGTTCTGGCGAAGCCGCTCCTGCAAGGGCAGGTCATTCGCCAGATGGCGCAATTGCCAGCCTATATTGGTGGTCACGGTGTCGAGCCCGCCGAGGTAAAGATTGAAGCAGATACCGAAAGCTTCGTCGTCATTGAGGAGCTTTCCGTCAATGCGGGAATTGACAATGTGACTGATAAAGTCGTTGGTGGGCTGGTTCCGGCGTTCATTCATGGCCACCGTGAGACGTTCCTTGACGGCGCGCACCGCTGCCCCCATTGTTGCCATGTCTGCGTTGTGCAGCAGGTCGAATTCCCAGGCCATGAACTGATCGACTTCCTCCAGGGGCAAGCCAAAAAGCTCGAGGAATACAGTGATGGGGAATCGTGCCGCCAGATCCCGCATTACTTCACATTCGCCGTTGTCCTTGAACTGCTCGATGAAACTGCGCACGTAGCCGCGCATTTGAGTGTCGAGCGCCATGATGCGCTGGGGTGTGAACAGCGGTGTCAGGACATTCCGGTAGCCCCTATGGAACGGCGGATCTGACTCGACAGGGGTCACTCCCCAATGTTCCCCCACCAGGCTCGGATAGGGGGAAATGCCCTTGCTGCTGAAATGGTCGGTGTCCATAAAAATAGCCCGGATGTCCTGCTCCCGCCTGAATACCCAGGCATCTCCTGCCTCGAACCAGGCACCGGGACTGTAAATCACATCCGGCCCCCGATGGATCGCCGGGATGATGGTTTTAAAGGGGTCGTCGTAGGTGGTTTGGCCCATTTGCAGAGGGTAAGGGAGAATGCTCTCCGCGGGTACCCGCCGGGCAACGGTATGCAGAGTCTCGGGTGAGATGGACATTGGCAACCTCTCGTTCGTTATCATTATGGCAGGGTTGCTATCATGGGTGTTCTGATCGGCAGAGTCCATAAAGGCTGGCGTCCGGTGTTAGACGCCGATAAAAAACGGTGTTCACGGAGTGCCGGTCAATTACTGAAAGGACAGGGTTATGAATTACGCGTTTGATCCGGAATTGCGCGATTTTATCGCCAGCACGCCGCGGGTGGATTTTTACCGACTGGAAGAGGCCCGGCGTTTTTACGGCGCCATGGTGGAAGAGGTCAATCGTGATCTCGATGAGTCGGGGGTGGTCGTGGACGAACGGGTCATCCCTGGCCATGATGCGGAACCTGAGGTGCGGGTGCTGATTTACCGGCCGGAATCAAAAACCGCCGTCACCCCTGCGTTAATCCATATTCATAGCGGTGGTTTCGTTCTGGGCAGTGTTGAACTGATTCATCGTGAATCCGTGCGTCTCTGCCGTGCCCTGGGCGTGGTGGTGGTGTCGGTCGCCTATCGCCTTGCCCCGGAACATCCGTTTCCCGCGGGGCTGGAGGACTGTTACAGCGCGCTGTGCTGGATTGCCGAGAATTGCCGTGAGCTTGGTATCGATCCGGTGCGGATTGGCGTTATGGGTCAGAGTGCCGGCGGCGGGTTGTCGGCGGCATTGGCCCTGTTGAGCCGGGATCGCCCGGGTCCCAGACTGTGTTTTCAATATCTGGGTATCCCCGAATTGGACGATCGCCTGCAAACCCCAAGCATGAAGGAATTTGTCGATACCCCGTTCTGGGATCGGCCGAGCGCCGAGTGGAGCTGGCGTTATTACCTCGGTGATGCCGCTGGCGGCGCCGAGGTTTCGCCCTATGCGGCGCCGGCGCGCATGGCTGATCTTTCCGGACTGCCCCCGGCATTTCTCTCAGCTCAGCAGTTCGACCCGCTTCGGGATGAGGGCATACTTTACGGGTTGCGCATGCTGCAAGCGGGCGTCCCGGTTGAGCTGCACAGTTTTCCCGGTACCTTTCACGGTTCTCTCGCAGTGCCGGAAGCACAGGTGAGCCAGCGCGAAATGGCTGAGATGGTTGCGGTTCTGCGCCGGGGACTGGGCGTCGATGACCAGGGCTAAGCGGCATCCCGGATCGGGTAAATCGCCCGACCAGTACCCTCCAGGCGCTGTAAAACTGATCGTTACAGCGGAGCGGCTATTCGGGGATCACGGTATTGACGGAGTCTCCATTCGACAGATCGTGTCAGCGGCGGGAATGGTGAACAGCTATTCCATTCACCACCATTTCGGGTCCAAGGAAGGCCTTGTCCAGGCAGTCTATGATTACCGGGTGCCGGACTTTGAAGCCGGTTGCCGCCAGCGCCTCGCGGCGGAAATGGAGAACGATGGCGGGGTGACGCTACAGGGGCTGATCGCCGCGCGATTCATGCCGCTGGTGGACAGCTTCCCGAGCAAAATTCAGCAATCCTACTCCAAGTTCTTGCTGCGCGTGCTGCACAGAAGCGGCGGTGAGCATCCCTACTTCCACTCACGGGTACCGCAACCCGTGTCCCATGGAATCAACGAGCAGCTGAGAGCATTGTTTCCGGATTTACCTGTTGAGGTGTTCAACACCCGTTTCAGCCTGGCGTCGGACCTGTTCCTGGGTTCCATGTCAGAGAAGCGCCGCCTGTCCGCCACCGGCAACGATCCCTACAGCTCGGAAAGGGCGTATTGGCGGGAAATTATCAACATGATGGCGGGAATTTTTTCAGAACCGTTTTCGGGTTGACCCCCCGGTAATCCGGACAACGGCGCATTTTTAGTCACAACAGTAGCCATTCAGTTAGCGTGAACAGGGCCTGATATACCCCATCGACGCCGAGATCTGAGTTCGACCCGGGCTGTGCATCCAACGGAATAATCGTCAATCCAGTTCGGCTCTCTTTGCTTTGATGTAACGTCAAATTAATACGTTTGTATCGGTAATACGAACGTATTACGCTCCGATGGCCTTGCGGAGAGTCGTCCAGAAAAGGGAAAGGCGGCTGAATCCGCGTCAATATCGAAAATGATAACAGGGGAAAGTTGATGGCTATTTGCGTGCAGAAGTGCTGCCTGGTGGTGGCAGTTTGCGGAATGACCACTGCGTGGACCGCTCTGAGTGATGAGCGCTCAGATGGTATTCAAGCGCATGGGCTTGAAGAAATTATTGTCACAGCCAGAAGGTCCGCTGAGAATCTCCAATCGACGCCTGTGACGGTCACCGCATTTGGTGCCGACCAAATCCGTGAGAATGGGCTGTCTACGCCGGAAGATATTCAGATCAATACGCCGGGTGTTTATTTGTCGGGCACTGGCTCCCGTCAAAATGTTATTTACCAGATTCGCGGTCAGTCCAAGTCGGTATTTGGCCCCAATTCACCGGCAGTGGTGAGTTATTTTGCCGAGGTCCCAGACCCGTTCGTGGGCAGTTTTGTGCCCCAGTATGACCTCGAGGGTGTGCAGGTATTGAAGGGACCACAAGGTACTTTGTTTGGCCGCAACACCACTGGCGGTGCTATTTTGTATAGCCCTCAGACGCCTCATCATGAGTTGGGTGGTTACGTGTCCGGCGTGGTGGGCAACCACAGCAAGCGCGAATTGCAAGGCGCCCTTAACCTGCCTTTGGTAGACGGCAAAGCAGCCATCAGAATTGCGATGGATCTCGACAAGCGCGATGGCTTCACCGACAACATCGGCAACAGTAGCGAGATCGACAATGTCGATAGCCGTGCTTTTCGCATTTCGTTGCTGCTGGAACCTTCTGATACCCTGTCCAACACGACGATCTTCGATTATTACAATAGTGATAGCGGTGGTACAGCTCAAGTGATTGAGGAGGTTTACCAGGGAGAAAATCTTCTCACTCAGTTAGGTTTGCAAGCCTCAGCGTTTCAACAGCTACAACGACAAAAAGACTGGGGACCCTATAAATCCGATTCACTGGTGGATTATGACGATGAGAAAAATCGCCGTACGTCGCTAATCAATCGTACTGAATATCAATGGAATGGTATTGAGCTGGTGAACATATTTGGTTATCGCGCCACGGAACTCAGCATTGTGGTCAATACCGATGGAATGGGATTGCTGACCTCTGACGGCACCGGCATTTTACCTGCCGGTTTGCCAGTCGCGTATATCAAAGCCAACCTCAACGATGCTGTGGAACAGATCAGTAACGAGTTCCAGGTTCGGGGTGAGTTTGGCGAAGGTAAGGGCGACTGGTTGCTCGGTGCTTTTTGGCTGAGCAGCGAGCCCGATGGCCCTCAGGGCAGCTCGGTGGGTTTCGCGCAAATCCCGGGTATGCCTGTCGCCGGTCCCGCCTATAACTTCATCGAAGAGGAAACGCGGGCCGTCTTTGCCCATCTCAATTACAGCCTGGATAGCTGGAGAGATGGGCTTTCAGTGGAGGCGGGCTTGCGCTATACAGAGGATGAAACGGAGAGTTGTACCGGTATAGGTACTAACACCGTTGCAGGACCATTATTTGCCGCCTCGGACGTGGCGGATCAAAAGGACTGTGTTGGTGAAAGCGGGAAACTGGTTAATACCAGTATCAATAGCACCGATTCCGAAGAGGTCACCTGGTCAATCGGACTCAACTGGCAAGTTAATAACGATTTGTACACCTATTTGGTCAGTCGCCATGGTTACCGTGCCGGGGGTGTCAATGGCCCTACGTTCTCAGGTCGGTTGGCAGCATTCCAATCCTTTGAACCGGAAACAGTCACCGATATCGAGTGGGGACTTCGCAGCGATTGGTCCCTCGGTGATATGGATATACGCCTTAACCTTTCTGCTTTTATTGGCCGATATGAAGATGTTCAATTGGCAATTACCGGAGTGCAGACTGCCACCGCGATTTGCGATCCTGACAGCGTCAATAATCCTCCCGGAGTGTCCCCCGATGGCGATTGTGATGCCAGCGATGACCCTGGTGGCGGTACATTGCTGGCCAATGTGGGGGAGTCAGAGGTTTCCGGTGTAGACCTGGATGTTCAACTGGCGTTCACAGATAACCTGAGGGCCAGTTTCGGTGCCAATTGGCTGGATACCGACACCCGCTCCTTTGACCTCGCGCCGGAGTTGGCACCCTATTTGTCCGGGGATACTATCCACTTTGATTTGACTTCGGAGAAGAGCATTACGGCAGGCATTCGTTACCAGGCCTACCCGGCTAATTTAGCTGACGAGCTGGTGATTAATCTGAATTATTACTGGACTGACGACTTTACATTCTCTGAAGCCACGCTACCCAGTTACAGTCTTACCAATGTTCGGCTTGACCTCATCGGGATCGGTCAGACCGGTATCGATGTCAGCTTGTTCGGCCGCAATCTGTTCGACAAAGAATACATTACCGCCGGCTCTTCCGCGGGTACCTTTATCGGCATCAGTTCTGTTGTCTATGGCCCCCCGCGTCTGATCGGTGCAGAAATGCGTTACCGGTTCTAGATTTATCGGTTAAATTTTGTCTCTTCACAAGACGGGTACAATAATGGACTCTGCCAAGGCTTACCGCCGCACACTCTCGCCGCTCAGTATCCGCGGACTGACCATCAAAAACCGCGTGGTAAGAACTGCCCACGCAACCGCCTATGCGGATGGGCCGGTCAATGACCCTCTTATTGCCTACCATCTGGAGAGGGCGCGCGGCGGCGTCGGACTGAGTATCCTGGAAGGCGCCTGGATACATGAATCCTCTCGGACCTGGGCACGCAATATCCACTGCTGGAGTGATGAGGTGATTCCCGGCTACGAACGGTTGATGGAGGCCATTGATCCAACGGGGATGCGGGTCATTCAGCAGATCTGGCACGGTGGCGGCATCTACTCCGACTGGCGCACCGTCGCCGTTGGGCCTTCGGCGCTGCCCGGCATGCTGACCGGTGTGCCGACCCGGGAGATCAGCAAGGCACAGATTCGCGGGCTGGTGAACGCCTTTGCGGACGCAGCGGTGCGCTGTGAGAAGGGCGGTTTGCATGGCTGTGAAATCGCCGGTTCCCACGGTTATATGGTGATGCAGTTTCTGTCCCCCTGGAGCAATCAGCGCTGTGATGAGTACGGGGGCAATATAGAAAACAGGGCGCGATTTCTGCGGGAAATTCTCAGCGAGATTCGCAGCCGTGTCTCTGACCGGTTTATTGCCGGCGTGCGCCTGGGGCCGGAGGCGCTGGAGGGCGGGCTTACCACAGACCAGATTGTCGAGACGCTCAACATGCTCAAGGCCGAGGGGCTGACGGATTACATCAACCTGTCCATGGGCGGCTACCATAACCCCGAGTCAATCATTCCGGCCTTGCATGCCCCCTGTGGTATCGAGCTGGATTGGGTCGGTGGCGTGCGGGCCCGGACAGGGCTCACCACATTTGTTTCCGGTCGCTTCCGTTCACTGGATGAGGTGGAACAGGTGCTTGCTGCAGGGGAGGCCGACATGGTGGGTATGACCCGCGCCACCATTGCCGACCCGCACCTGGTCAACAAGACCCTGGAGCAGGGTCCGGATGCGGTGCGGCCCTGTATTGGCTGCAATCAGTTGTGTGTCGGCAATATTTTTACCGGTCAGATGCTGCAATGTACTGTCAATGTCCAGGTTGGCCGCGAGTCCGAATTCGACAACGCGGATATTCCAACGGCATCCCAGCCAAAGCGGGTTTTGATTGTCGGCGGCGGTCCCGCGGGCCTTGAAACGGCGAGGGTGGCTGCCCTTGCCGGGCATCATGTAGAGCTTCACGAAGCCACCCCGGATTTGGGCGGCGCGGTCAGACTGGTCAAAAATATTCCCCACCTTTCCGGTCTTGCCGATGTTATTCACTGGCTGCAGCAGGAGGTTTACCGCCTAGGTGTCGAGGTGCACTTGAGCTCCTATCTGGATGCCGAGGAAATCGTCGCCAAGGCGCCGGATACCGTTATCATCGCCACGGGCTCTGAGCCCAGGGAGGACGGTTGGCAGCTGGCGGCGCCCCGTCTGGTCCTGGAGAATCTGCGACCGCCCTTTGTGGTGAACAGCCACGACCTGCTGGAGGGCCGGGTGGCGATTGGCGCCGGAAAGACGGTCGTTGTCGAAGATGATACGGGGCATGCGGAGGCCGCGGGGGTGGCGGAATATCTGATAGCCCAAGGCGCCAGTGTTCAGTTTGTCTCCCGGTTTGCGGAGTTCGCGCCACAGATGGCCCAGGCCTGGCGATCTCGTCCCGCATTGCGTCGATTGAATGGCAGCGGCCGTTTTTCCTTTTATAGCCAGAGTGTTATTTCCCGGGTGGATGGTGATGGCCGTGTCGATGTCAGCTCCCTCGTTGGTATACCGGCGATCAGTCTTGCTGCGGACCATCTGATCTTTATCGGTTATAACCAGCCCAGGGATGGCTTGCTTGACGAACTCAAGCGTGCGGGTTACTCCGGGCACCTGGAGTTGGTTGGGGACTGCAAGAGCCCGCGTTATCTGCACGCGGCTATTCACGAGGGTTTCAATGCCGCCGTTGCCATTGGTGGCTGACCCTGTACAGACGTCATTGCCGCCTGTTCTGACAGGTTTTTTCCTGCAATTTTCTCGAGAGCGGTCGGAATTATTCGCCTAAACGGACGCCGGGCTCGTGAGCAGGTTTTTCGGGTTGGGGATCTACTTTGACCTGGCACGGCTATCGTTAGGCCCGGTCGCCGCTGTAACTTAGTCAGCACACCGGCCATCAAGCGCTCCAAACGGCACTAAGACATCCCTTTGGCTATTTAATTGAACCAGTGGTCGGGAATTAATCAGCCGTTGAGGGTAAGCGGCGAAGAACCTTCCAGAATGCAAGGTCTCTTTGCTGCGGGTTCCGCGACAAAAATTGACGACACCTGACTAAAGGCGCTGTCGGCAGAATACGTCAGCGCGACGTGGTGCATCAGTTGCGGTCCTGAATCCAGGTTTCGACACTTCTCTTGCCTTTATTGAATGTCTTCAGAGTTTTGTTCTTCAATGGGTCAAAGCCAATTCGCCGACTCTCCGGCGCCAGTGAAGTGGCGTGCAAGCGAGGGAGAGTGACGATTTTATATAATGCAAATGAGAATCGTTGCGATTAGCGCTATTGTTTAGTAAAGTCCTCGGCTGAAACATCTGCTCAACCGATGCGAGGACCAACGTGAAAAAACATAGTCGCTCTAAATCAAGGCACCACCTGGTTCCACTGACGGCCACCGCCTTGGTGATAGCCGGCTACACGCCCCTGGCCCAGGCCGACAATGATCGGGATCGCCCGGCCGCCGGTGAACATTTTGTAGAAACCATTGTTGTCTACGGCGAGCAGGGTAAAACCGACACCGCCACCAAGCTCAACCTGACCCTGTTTGAAACACCTCAGAGTGTCACTGCCATATCCCGGGCGCAAATGGATGACTTTGCCCTCACCCATGTGAATGACGTGCTGGACTACACCCCCGGCGTCACCGTTGAAGAGGTGGAAACCGACCGGACCTACTACACCG
Organism: Porticoccaceae bacterium; assembly: GCA_002702725.1. GTDB lineage: Bacteria > Pseudomonadota > Gammaproteobacteria > Pseudomonadales > Porticoccaceae > NAT127. Next base: position 5,185 of record PABE01000036.1, on the reverse strand, counting down.
CCCGTGGCTTCGACATCGTCAACTTTCAATACGATGGTGTCGGGGTTCCCTTTGTGGCGGGTATCAACCTGGGGCAGCAGGATACGGCGATCTATGAAAGGGTAGAGGTGGTCAAGGGCGCGGCGGGCCTGATCACCGGCCTGGCCAACCCATCCGCCACAATCAATTATGTGCGCAAGCGGCCCGCGGACGACTTGCAGGCCGGAGCCCGCATGTCGGCGAACGAGTGGGGGGGGACTTCGGGTCGACGGCGATATGTCGGGGCCCCTGACTTCCAGGGTGCGCGGCCGCCTGTTGGCGGCGAAGGATGAATCTGAATCGTACCTGGACCGCCACGAAGACAGCACCGACTTGTTGTATGGCATCGTCGAGGCGGATCTGACGGAACAGACCCTGCTTACCCTTGGTCACAGTTACGACAAGAGCGCTTCGACTGGTGTGCTCTGGGGCGCTCTGCCCCTGCGTTACACCGACGGTACGCCCACCGACTACGACGTTTCCACCAGTACCGCACCGGACTGGACCTTCGCCGACAGTGTCCAGAACCAGACGTTTGTGGAACTGGAGCAGCGGTTGGGAGAACGGTGGACACTCAGCGCGATCTACACCCGCAATGCGGGGGATTTTGATTCGGAGCTGTTCTACGTTTACGGCATACCCGACCGCCCTGACGAGACCGGCCTGTATGGCTGGGCCAGCGCCTATGACCGGGACGAGACACAGGACAACTACGACCTGTTCATTTCCGGCGAATTCAGCCTCGCCGGCCGCGAGCACCAGCTCGTGGTGGGCTATAACCACTCGGACATACGCATTGAAGAGGCCTCCTTCACCGATCCCGTCGGCGGGTTTCCCGTGCTGGGCAGCGACTGGGCGGACGGCAACACACCGCGGCCAAATTTCGTTAACCACGATCCGGCGATGGATGCCAGCGACATCGAGCTGACCCAGAAAGCCCTGTACATATCCACGCGCGTGAACGTTACCGACAGGCTGTCCGCACTGTTGGGACCGCGCAAAAACCATCGGCGCGGACTGGAGCTCCTGGGCCTCCACCGTGCAAAACCAGTATCTGGATCTGATCCACACCTTCGCTAACGGCTGGACCGCAAAAATCAACGTTAACCGCAATGTCAATGAGGCCGACCTGTTGCTGGTGTATCTGTTCGGAACTGTCGATAAAACCACCGGCCTCGGGTTGGGGGCGTCCCCCTATAACGCCGACACCGAACGGGACCAGATCAGTTACAGCGCCCAATTGACCGGCGCCTACAGTCTGTTAGATCGGGAACACGAATTTACCCTGGGCGTTATCGAGAGCCGCCAGGACTTTGATTCAAGAACCCGCGCAAGAAGCAATGTCGCCCCCGTGGGCAATTTTTTTGAGTGGGACGGCAGCTACCCCCAGCCGGACTGGGGTGCCAGCGCTACAGCGGTGGACACCACCGTTGACCAGACCGGTTACTACGCCGCGACGCGACTCTCGTTGACCGATGACCTGAAGGTCATCATCGGCGGCCGGGTCGCGGACTGGGAGCAGAGTGGTGTCAGCTACGGTGCCGCTGCAAACTACGGCGACAGTGGCGTCGTCGTTCCCTACGCCGGCGTGCTCTATGATCTCACAGAGAACCACCGGGTTTACGCCAGCTACACGGAAATTTTCAAACCCCAGAACAATCAGGATGCCAATCTCAACTACCTGGACCCGATCGTGGGGGAAAGCAGGGAAGTGGGTATCAAAAGCCGCTTCTTCAACGATGCGCTGCACACCAATGTCGCTTACTTCATCGCCCTCCAGGATAACCTCGCGCAGACCGACGGCCACTGCCCAATGGTGAGACGTTCCAGCCCTACAGGGAAGCGGAAGGGGCGGAGAGCAAGGGCTTTGAAATCGAAGTGGTGGGGCGAGTCGCCGCCGGCTGGGATGTCAGCCTGAGCTATACCGATTTTGATGTGGAAGACGCCCATGGCAATGAGGTCAACACCGATCAGCCACACGAGATGCTCAAGCTCTACAGCACCTACCGCTTCAGGGGTGCGCTGGACAGGTTGACAGTGGCCGGCGGCGTGAGCTGGGAAGGCAGTAGTTACACCGACACGGTCAACGGGGCGACCGGGGAGCCGGAGCGTCTGGTCCAGGACGACTATACCCTGGTAAGTCTGATGGCCCGCTACGATGTTACCGAGAACCTGTCGGCTCAGCTCAATGTCGACAACCTCCTGGACCAGGAGTACTACAACCAGATCGGCTTCTACAGCCAACTGGAGTACGGCGAGCCCCGCAACTTTACACTCTCGATGAATTACCAGTTCTAGGGGCACATTTCGGCCTGCGCCCCTTTGTGGGCGACAGGATGAATATCGGTTACCAACCCACCGTGAAAGGATAAAACACCATGCGGGCGAGCTTCCTCAAACTCCATCGCTACCTGGGACTCACCACGGCCCTGTTTCTGGTGGTCACCGGGCTTACCGGCGCGGTGATTTCCTGGGACCATGAACTGGACGAATGGCTCAATCCCCACCTGTTTGAAGCCCGGACTCCGGGCGCTTCCCAATCCGCCCTGTCACTGGCAGAGCAGGTGGAGGCGCGTTTCCCGCAGGTGGATGTGACCTATTTTGAATTTCATACCGAGCCCGGCCACAGCCAGTATTTCGGGGTAAGCCCGCGGGTGAATCCCGACACCGGACAGCTTTACGAGCCCGGTTTCAACCAGGTCTATGTTGATCCGGTGAGCGGTGACGTCCAGGGTACCCGGGAATGGGGCCAGGTGTGGCCCATTACCCGGGAAACCTTCATGTCGTTTCTCTATAAGCTCCATTTCAGCCTGCATATTCCGGAAATTGGCGGCATCGACCACTGGGGCATCTGGCTGCTGGGCATCATCGCCCTGATCTGGACATTCGACACCTTCATCGGCTTTTACCTTACCCTGCCCAAACGCAAACAGAGGGAAGGCAGTCGCGGCTGGCTCAGGCGCTGGAAACCGGCGTGGCAGATCAACCGCAGTGCCGGCCCCCACCGGCTCAATTTCGATCTGCACCGGGCGGTGGGCCTGTGGACCTGTGTGCTGCTTTTTGTCATTGCCTTTACGGCGTTTTCACTGAACCTGTATCGGGAGGTGTTCTTTCCCGCCATGTCACTGGTCTCGGACGTGACGCCGTCGCCACTGGATGAGCGTACACCCTCCGGCCACCACAACCCCGTCGAGCCGTCCCTGGAATTCCGGGATATCGCCGAAATTGCACTGCCCGCCGCGCAACAGCGCGGCTGGTCCGCGCCCCTGGGCTCGCTGTGGTACGCGCGGGAGTTCGGCGTGTACCGGGCGGAATTCTTCACCGCTGAAGAGGGACATGGGGCCGGTGGCGTGGGCCACAGGGCGCTATGGTTTGACGGCAATACAGGCGAATACCTGGGTGACTTTGTTCCCTGGCAGGGCACCGCCGCCGACATTTTCGTGCAGGCCCAGTTCCCACTCCACTCCGGGCGCATTCTCGGTCTGCCGGGACGGATTCTGATTTCGATCATGGGCGTGGTGGTCGCCATGCTCAGTATCACCGGCGTAATTATCTGGTGGCGCAAGGCCCGGGTCAGGGAGCGCCGCCGGTTCCGGCAAGGGGCGCTCGTGGGGGAACAGGCACTTAGGGAGACTTAACTGTCTGGCCCCAAGCCCTGGCGAGGGTGGCTATTGATGAAACCCTGCCGCATCCGGGTAATCGTCGATCCGCGGCGTGCCAGAACTGCGCAATCGGCTGTTGGTTTTCAGTGCCTGCAATGCGACATGGAGCTCGCCCGGGGCGCGTCACTGCCTGCGCCTTTCGCCCATCATGTTCGCGAATTTTCCCGATAATGTCCTCCGATAGGAGTTTCGGACCTCGACGCCTTCCGGCAAACCAGTGATAACCGGTCCCGGGGCCGCGCGCCCGGGATTCAATTTGCGCCAGTACCTTTCCGGGCATTCGACTTGCCATCCGTCAAATGGATCAAATGGCGCAGAAAAGTCCCTTTGGCTATTGTGGCTTCCAGTGATCTTCGGATCCCTGTGAAATTCTTCAGGCTTTAAGGGTTAGCAATGAATAAAAAATTGAAAGGCAAGGTCGCCATTGTGACCGGTTCCGGCGCCAATATCGGTGAGGCGTGCGTGAAGGCATTGGCTGCCGAGGGCGCCAGTGTCGTTGTTGCGGATATCAATCGCGAGGGCGCTGAGCGGGTCGCAGCTGAAATCAACGATAGTGGCGGTCGGGCGCTGGCCGGTTATGTCGATCTGCTGGATGAAAAGAGTGTTGAGACACTGGTTGCGGCAAGCCTGGAGCACTTTGGCCGGATCGACATTCTCCATAACAATGCCGCCGACACACGGCCTGCACAGATGGCTGCAGATGCCAGTATTACCGAACTCGACGGCTCGGTCTGGGATGCCGCCTTTGCCGTCAATGCCCGCGGTACCATGCTGATGACCAAGCATTGTCTGCCCGCCATGATTGCCGCCGGCGGTGGCAGCATTATCAATACCAGTTCCGGCGTGTCTATCCTCGGCGATATTTTTACCCCTGCCTATTCCGCATCGAAAGGCGCGGTTAATTCCTTTACCCGCAACACGGCAACCCAGTTTGGCAAACAGAATATCCGCTGCAACGCGGTGCTTCCCGGCTTGATTCTCACAGATCTTTCCCGGTCCATGGTGCCCGAGGATCAGCTGGCCATGCTGGAAAAGCACACCCTGTTGCCGCGCCTGGGTAATCCCAACGATATCGCCCGGACGGTCGTCTTTCTCGCGTCTGACGACGCGAGTTTTATCACCGGGCAGCTTTTTGCCGTCGATGGCGGTATTTCCACCCATCAGCCGTTTGTGGGCGATGTTCTGGCAAGCATGGTCTGATGCCCAGAAATTATTCTATAAGCAACCTTACGGGTTCGAGTGCGAGGAAAATCAGATGACGAGTAAAGCGAATCTCGAAGTGCCGGTGATTCCGCCACTGGATGAAACCAATTTTATTGACATCGACCTGTTTGGTCAGGAAATGAAAGCAAACCCTGTCCCGTATTTTCTGGAGTGGGCGAAAAGGCCGCCGTTCTACGTCAGGGTCAACGGTCGTCCCAATGCGGTGATTTGTCGGCACGAGCAGGTTAAGTGGGCGTTTACGGATTACGAAACCATCAACGGCACGCCCCAGCCGGGTTGGG
>PABE01000035.1 GCA_002702725.1 Porticoccaceae bacterium | reverse complement strand
TGGTTGCTCCGCGCCGTGGACGTGGCGGGGATGGTTCCGCGCTCGATCTGACGGTCAACGGCACGCATGCCGACGATAGCCATGCGGAATGTCGCCAGCAAATCATAGTAATCCAATGGCGCGACCTTGCGGCCGAGCTTTTGTTCGTAATGGGCGATGGTCTCCTCCCGGTTTGGCAGACCTTCCAGGCGCGGGACACCCATGCCGTGGCTGAACAGGTCATCAAAAAACAGCCACCAGGCCAGGTCCACTTCCGCCGGCCCCAGGTTGGCCAGCTCCCAGTCGAGCACCACCGAAACGGTATTGTCGTAGGCATACAACACATTGCTGGGACTGGGGTCACCCCACAATACGCTGACCGGGGCATTCTCCGGCTTTTCGTTTAACAGTCGCGCATAGGCCCGCTCCATCAGCGGGATCGGCTTGCCCCTGGCCCACTCATACCACTCCTTCACCCATCCCAGGTACCCGTCGATACCCGGCTGTCCGTACTTTGGGTTGGCAAGGAACTGGAAACCGTCCTGCCAGTCGAGTCGGTGCACGGCGGCCATTTGATCAATGCCACGGAGCCAGACCTGCCGGCGCTCTTCAACACTGAGCTCCGTCAGCCAGCCTCCGACATTGTAATTGGGGCTTTGCTGAACAACGCGGCCTTCCATTTTTTCCATCACCAGGAAAGGCAAACCCAGCACGCTGTCGCCCATTTCCAACCCGATCAGGTTGGGTACCGGAACGTCGCTGTGCTTAGCCACCGCATCCATGACCTGGTACGGAAAAGCGATACTGGCGTCGACGAAAAAATCGCTGGACTGGTTCTGGCAGCGGACCACCAGGCTGCGCTCCTGCACCTCGCCATTTTCTGAGAAGGCGACATCGATATAGAAAGTCTCCGCAGAGAAACCGGCCCCGGAGCGATCCTTCATGGCGACGACCTGAAGATCTTCGGCGGCCATTTTTTCTTTCAGCCAGGCCTGGAGAATGGATTTAACCGTTTCGTTATCGGACGGAAGCATGGCAAACCTCAATTTTTATGGTGGCAGGAATGATGCCACAAAACAGGATTCCGGCCCAGCGCCTGCGCTGCGTTTTCAGACAGTGTCTGAGATATGGCCGAAGCAACACTGACTTGCAGACATGCAATTTTAGCGTCGATGAAGGAGACGAAAGGCCGACGGCGTCATGGCCATCGCACGCTGAAAGGCCGCGGAAAAACTGCTGGCGTGGGAGAAGCCGAGACTGCTGGCGATTGATTTCATGGGCAAGTCGGTATCGAGAAGCAGCTGTTTGGCCCTGGCGAGGCGCACCTGCTCCACATAGGCGTGCAGGGTGGCCCCGGTCGCCTGTTTATAGCCACGCATGACGTGGCGGGGGCTGATGGCGCAAAGACGGGCCAATTCACCGATGGTGGGCGGGCTGTCGGTGCGCGATTCCACCCGCTCGCGGATACGACGCATTTGCCAGGGCGCCAGGCCACCGGACGTTTTCCGCTGTCCGCGCTCGGGTTGCTCCAGATAGCGCAACAAATCCACACTGGCGGTCTGTACCAGCGACTCTATCAGAGTCTCGTGGGCAAACCCTGGATTCAATACTTCCTGGGCAATGCGCCGCAGGGTGCCCAGCAACCGATCATCATCAATGAAAATCGCCTTGTCGATCTGCAGGTTTTTCCAGTCCTCTGCAATGGGTGACAGGCGGGTCAACCTGGCTTTGTCAAAACTGCAAATCAGTATTCGCTGGGAGCCGCCGCTGGAACGGCCGTGAAAGGTGATGCCGTCGGGATAGAACAGCAGGTCGCCGACATCCCGATAGCGCTTTTCTCCCGATTTGTCGCCAAGATAACCCTCCGATCGATAAGGCCGGGGGGTCAGGGATAAGCTGAACACCGGACGGCCCGGATTGAGGACGGTTTCTATCCATTCCGGCCAGTCAAAATGGCCCACACGCAGCGAGATATCGCCAACCATGAGATCCACTTCAGGAGACCAGAACTTTTCAAACATGCTGTCTCGTTCTTCCTGCCAGGCGATTCAAGGCAGGGCCTGCCAACGACCAAAATTGCAAGCAGACCCTGTCACCGGGCGGAACAGCCTGCGCCAGCCCTACGATATATACCGACCACCATCGATGATCAGGGTATCTCCGGTGTGGTAACTGGACAAATCACTGGCCAGGTAAACTGCGGCGCCTTCCAGATCCTCCGGCACACCGGACCGCCCCATCGGCGTGCGTGCCGATACCGCCGCGTCGATCTGTTTGAAGACTTCCGGGTCTGCCTGGGTCATCTCGGTGGCGATAAACCCGGGCGCGATGACGTTAACGCGAATTTGATAGGGGCCGAGTTCCGCTGCCATGGTCTTGGCGACCGAGTTCAGTGCCCCCTTGGCCGCGGCGTAATGGGCGAGCCCGGGCACACCGTAGAAAATGGACATGCTGCCGCAAATAATAAAGGAGCCGCCGGGCTCGCCGGCCTTGGCGCGGGCGATCATATGTTTGGCGCCCTCCCGGAGGGTATACATGGCACCGTGGAGATTGATGTTGAGCAATTCATGGTACATCTCGGTGGTCATCTGGTCGATGCCACCGGTCTGGGACGCGATGCCGGCATTGGCGACCACACAGTCGAGGCGACCCATTTTCTCCACCGCAGCGGCCATGGCCTCGGCGACCGCCGTATCGGAACTGACATCCACCTCCTGGGACCAGACCCGGCCGCCAAAGGCTTCCAGCGCCGCTACGGCCTGCTGGTTCTTTTCCCTGTTCCGCCCCCAAAGGACGACGTCGGCACCGGACTTCGCCAGGCCCCGCGCATAGGCAAGCCCGAGGCCCGAATTGCCGCCGGTGATGACCGCCACTTTGCCGGTCAGATCAAACATATTGATGCTCATTTTTCTCTCCTGATCATTCTCTATTGAGCCCCTTTGTTTCAGCGGGGCGGAAGCAATCGGTCGCGGCGCCAGCGGCGAATCCACTTGCGGACACAGTCGGCGGAATCCATACACTCGGCGAAGCCCGCCTGGCGAATCTTGATAGTGCTGGTCACGACGGTCCTGCCGCAGTTATTGAGCGCAAAATCCGCCAGGGCGCAGGATTCCCCAAGAAAGGCCCGCCAGTCCCCGGGGGCTCTCAGGTTGTGCTCCCCGACAAGTGCCGCCCAGAGGTCAGCCCGGGCCCCAACCGCATCGACCAGGGACTGGGGCTCCGGCGCCTCGACCGGCAGGCCGATTTCGTCCGCCAGCACCGGCCAGAGATCCGGCCAGACATAGACATCGCCGTTGGCGATGTTAAAGATTTCATTTCGCGCGCTATCGGCGCCGGTGGCCCAATCGGCGGCGCTGGCCAGCAGCTCCACGTCGACCATTTCCATGACACCGTCGCTGGGACCGGCACCGGGAAAGGGCAGCCCTAATCCCGCCGCCCTTCGCAACGAGGCAAAGACCGCGATAGCGAGCAGGCCATTGAGATTACTGCCCAGGCCACCGCCGACAATGGACGGGGCGCGAAAAATCGTCCAGTGCCAATCCGATCCGCTGGCTTTTTCCCAGAGATAATCCTCCTGGCGAAAATAAAAATCGTCATGTGGGGGACGGGGCAGCGATTCCCGCAACGGTACCGTCACCGGCCAGTCCGGCAAATGGGTTGCATAGGCTTTGGTGCCGTGCACCAGTACCACCTGTTCCAGCCGTTCGGCAAGGGGAAGCAGTGGCTCCATAAGGTTCTGCAGCATCGATCCGTTGCGCCCGGCATGATGGGGATCTGTCCAGCTGGCAACCAGGTCCCCGGGCGTCTCATTCACGGCCGCATAGACAATATGGGTCACCCCGGCGAGCGCCGGGGCCGCCGCCTCGCAGGCACTGGGATCAAGCAGGTCCACCGGCAGGAATCTGCCCCCTTCGGGAAGGCTGTCGGGACGGCGCCGGGACAGGGCGATAACGTCGGCGGAAGGGCTCTTGATCAACCTCGACACCACAGCAGAGCCGACAAATCCGGAGGCGCCCACCACCAGCACCGTTCTTTGTTTTTCTGTCGTCATAGAAACCGCCCCGTACCCGTTCGAAACCTAGGGCCGAACTTTATTATTTCACCTGCACCTTGACCGGGAAGCGTTCGAAGTAAAAATCGAACCGCTTGCGGATTTCCTCCGGGGTAGTACCAAAATCCCGGCGCAGGTTGTAGACCACCTTGCCGTGCTTGCCCTGGGGGTGCGCATCCAGATAGGCATGCAGGTCGGCGAGCGCTTCATCGGTCAGCGGCATGTCCGCCTTTTGGTAAATGGCCTTGAGAACCTTGTCGGTATCCGCCATCAGCTCGTCGAAATAGACATCGATGACCTGCTCATCCGGCAGGGTATCGCGATCCCGTACGCAGCGCTCCAGCAGGATACGGTAGCGATCCACCCAGTAATCCCGGTATTTTCCCGCATCAATGGATTTGCGCAGGATGCGATTGGCGTAACAGGACATGGTAATGGCGGACTGAATGGAAGCCACCGGATCCCGGTGGGTGATCACGATGGTGGCATCCGGAAAGGTCTTGAGCAAAATCGGCAATTGTTCCATGTGCTGGGGGCACTTCAGCACCCATCGGTTGGGGCCTCTCAGCCAGGTCAATGCCTGCAGGGCTTTCTTCAGATAGGCGTAGGTGCCGGTCTGGTCATGGTTGAGATAATAGTCGCGCCAGCGCGGCACCACGGCCAGCCACTCGATCAGATACGACGAAAAGTCGATGGCTTGCAGTTCAATATCCTCACTGACGTGATCCGGTTCAAAGCCGTGCATGGCTTTCATGTAAGGCAATATTGCATCCTGCTGATCCCAGTCCTCGGCGGCGCGCTTCCATCGGGGATCGAGGCCATCATCGCCGATAACATCTTCGGGGCCTGGCACAGGCGCAATGGCCTCCCACCAGGGCAGTGATCGCCAGCGGGTGTCGGCACTGATCAGGTTTAACAGATGCGTGGTTCCGGAGCGCGGCAACCCGGCAACTATCAACGGCCGGTCGATCTCGATATCGAGAATTTCCGGGTGGCGAGCAATCAGATCCTCGAGGCGCAGTCGGGTGGCGGCATAGCGGGTATACATCTGCAACATGTTGAAACGGGTGACATTGGATGCGCCTTCGTCTTCATTGATGGCCTGCACCCAGATATCGAGTCGCTCGCGGAAATCATCGGCACCAAAGTTGCTGAGGCCGGTCTGCTCCATCGCAGCATCGAGTATGGCCTCGGTTGAGATTTCCACCGGCTGTGCTTCCATCGCCTCAAGAACCTGTTTCTGCAGGGGCGTCAGAACCGGATCGTGAAGGTCGGTAACATCAATAATACTTGGGTTGGTCATGGTCTTATCCTGTTGTCATCCCGCTGCCAGACGCGCTGCGACGAAATCGGGCCACCGCGAAGCATTCCTGAACCGGTTTTCGGACTTATGCCGTTGCAGGGGTACCGGCAAATTATTTTTCCCGATAAAAGGGTCGACCAACAATAGCGGTTTAGCAGGGCAAATAAAACTGTTTGCCACCAGCGCGCCCGGTGCAGGTCAGCTTTTATAAACAATGGCACAAAAACCAAATGTGGCTTAACCGGTTGCTTTACCTGCACCTTCCCGTGAACCAGATGCCGCGCGCCCGGTGCAGGTCCAGAAAAAGCAAGCCTGTCCTATATGCCTTGGTTTTGCGTATTGGCATTGTGCACCCGGGCCAGTAGTCTGACCCGATACACAATCCCCGCTTCGGCCGCGGCGTAAAAAAACTGTGAGATCGAGGCGGACCGGCACCAAAATGACAAATCGTGTTTTTAGGAGGACGAGATGGAAAAACGGCGATTGCTCTTATTGCGTCATCCCGGCCTTCTGCTACTGGTCTGGACTATATCCCTCGGGACCATGCACGCCCATTCAGGAGAAACCAACATGAACACATCCACGACAGCGCCGCTCGCCAGCTGGGAAGACTTTGTCGACGACCTGCGACCATTGCAGGAAAAAATGCTCAGCCGCATTCCCGAACGGCTGCGGGACGACCCCCGCATCCGGCAGCAGGCCTACCGCCTGATGCTGATGGCCACGGCCCGCACCGCCATTGATGCCCTGGTCGGGGACCGTCGCTATCCCACTTTCGTGCCGGAAATCAATCTGGCCATCAACCTGTTTCAGCCCAATGCCGATACGGTATACAAGAGTGCCCTGATCGAGCCGGACGGCACCTACCGGGTCACCGGCTACCGGGGTTCCATCCTGTTCGCCAAACTCGGCCAGCTGGGACCGGACATGCTGCGCACTGGCGAGCCGTCAGGACCCCTCTCCTACCTGGATCTGGACGATCTGACACTGGATGACAAGGGTCGCTTCAGCGTCATCGTCAGCAGTGAGCGTCCGGACGGCTACACCGGCGACTGGTGGCAGATGGACCCCAAGGCGATCAAGCTGATGCTGCGTCAAATCAGCTACGACTGGCCCAACGAAGTGGATACCAGCATCGCCATCGACCGGCTCGATGTACCCGCCGCCAAACCCCGGCTGAGCGCCCAGCAAATGAGCGACAATCTCGCCGAACTGCCGACCATGATTGCCAACGCTTCGATGTTCTTTGTCGCCCACGTCGAGAAAATGCGCGCCGACGGCTACATAAACAAGCTGAAGGTATACGATCTCACCCAGATGTCCGGGCTTACCGGTCAGTCCTACTATGAGGGGGCGTATGACATCGGCGACGATGAGGCGCTGATCGTCGCGGTGAAAGTGCCAGAGCAGGTGAAATACTGGTCGCTGATCCTGACCAATGATCTCTACGAGACTACCGACTGGTCCAACAATCACAGCAGCCTGAATGGCAGCCAGGCGCGGGTGGACGACGACGGTTACTTCCGGGCGGTGATTTCCGCGAAGGACCCCGGAGTTCCCAACTGGCTCGATACCGCCGGTTTTGTCAGCGGCGCCATCCAGGGCCGCTGGCTGGACGCCAGCGACACCCCTATTCCCGACATCAGGAAAGTACCGTTCGACAAGGTGCGCGAGTACCTGCCGGCCAATACCCCCACCGTTAGCGCCGAGCAGCGGGATGCCACCATCAGGGCCCGGCGCGCAGCCCAGCAGGTGCGCAAACTCTGGTAATGCCCGACTATGGGCGGTCTGTGATCGCCCATGCCCGCACTGTCAGATCACGGGCCGTCGGACGCCGGTCGTTGGCTGCCCGGTGAAATCAGACTAGAATGCGGCAAACACTGAAGACCCGCCGCCATGAAAACTGATCGCCGTGTCGACAAGACCCAGAAAGCCCTGCGCAACGCGCTGTCAGCACTGATTGCCGAAAAGCCCTACGAAGATATCACCGTCACTGAACTGGTTGAACGGGCCAACATCGCCCGCTCCAGCTTTTATGCGCACTTTCGCGACAAAGATGACCTGCTGCTCAGTGGCTTCAAGGAAATCGGTATCAGTTCGTCGGACGACATTTTTGTCGAATCCGAACAGAATAGCGGGTACCCCAATTTTGCCATCGTCCTGTTCCGGGGCGCCGAGGAATGGAAGGAAATGGCCAAAGCTTTCCTTAACCTCGACTCCGCCACCGTCGCCTCCCACCACATGCGCAACATGCTGGTTATTCAGACCCGCGAGTGGCTGCAAAAACACAGCGACGGCAAGATGGCGGCGAAGGAACTCGAAGCCATCGTCCACTACCTGGCCAGCGCCCTGCTCGGCCTGCTCACCTGGTGGGTGCTCAACGACTTTCCGTTCTCGGCAATCGTGATGAGCGACAAGTTCAACGAACTGGCCGTGTCTGGCCTTCAGGGTATAGAAAGTATCAACCTGCAGCCCGGCTGAACGACCTCCGACGCCTCGTCGTTCGATCTATTGCGCGCCGGCGCGACGGGCATAAAAAACGGAGGCCGAGGCCTCCGTTTCTAAAATTGCCAACGATCAGACATCGAGCCCGGCAACATGCCGTCCCGCCACGTAACCGAAGGTTAGCCCCGTACCGTTGTAGGAACCATGGGCCGGCTCGCGACCGCGCCACAGCACATTCATGTCGAGACCACAGGCATAGAGTCCGGGGATGGGTTCCCGGGTATCCTTGTTGAGCACCCGCGTATAACGGTCCACTTTCAGACCGAGCATGGTCGAACCGTCACCCGGGAAAATCTTCACCGCATAGAACGGGCCGGTTTCAATGGTTCCCAGGCAGGGGTTGGGCTTGTGTGTCGGATCGCCAAGGGCCTGATCGACGGCACTGTCCCCCTTGCCGAACTCCGGATCCTTACCCTGGGCCGCGTATTCGTTGTGCTTGGCGACGGTTTCCTTGAGGCCATTGACATCGCAACCGATCTGGCGCGCCAGGTCCTCCAGGGTATCGCCCTTGACCACGTAACCCGCCTTGAGCAACTTACCCAAACGCATGCCACCGGGTAATACCAGGCCAAGGCCAAACTTCTTGATAAACTTTTCATCGCAGATCAGATGGGCCGGGACGGCTCCGGTATCGTGCATGGCCTTGTAGAAATTGGCCGCCGCCTCGTTGCCAAAGCGCTTGCCCTCGGCATTGACAGCGATACAGCCCGGCTTGGTGCGATCCATGAACACATGGGGGTATTTGCCCTCGGTGCCATCGGGCTTCTTGTAAACAGACATGACCGTATAGGCCGCGTTATCGTGGTTACCTTCCTCGAGTTCCGCACCCATATCCAGTGCGGTTTGCAGGCCATCGCCGGTGTTGCCTTCCGGCAGGAAGGACACGTGGTCCTCGGGATAGGGAATATATTTGCGTCGCCACTCCAGGCTCGCCGAGAACCCACCACTGGCGAGGATTACGCCGCGCTTGGCACGTATCACCTGGGTTTTGCCCTGGTGCTTTACCTCGACGCCAACCACACGACCATCCTCGCTGACCAGTTTGGTCATCGGGGCGTTGTTCCACAGGGTAATGCCCTCTTTGCGGGCGGATTTGATCATCCGTGCCATCAATGCATTGCCCATGGTCAGGGCGGTGCCGCGCGGATAGCGGAGACGATCCATGGCGTATCGACCGACCATCTTCAGCACGTGGATGGTTGATTTCAGGTTTTTACCGACACTCATCAGGTGCGGGATATCCTCAAATGCCACCATAAAGCCCATGGGCGCATTGAATTCCTGGAGGGGTGGACGGAGCTTGAGCAGGTCGTCCCTGTCCAACAGCCGGCCGTCATAGCTACTGGGGTTGAGCAGGCGTCCCTTCATCAGGGCGCCCTCGATATCCTGGTAGTAGTCCGGCTCATCGTTATTGGGGTAGAAATCCACCTCGGTGTTCTCGAGCATGAAGTCGAGCATTTTGTGACCATTGTTGACGAAGGTATCCACCACGTCTTCGCGGACAATATCGCCGACCAGTCCCTTGATGTATTTAGCGGCCAGCTCCGGGCTGTCCTGAACACCATCGCGCTTGCCGATGCTGTTGGCCGGTATCCAGATACCGCCACCGGACAAGGCTGTAGTACCGCCAAAATACTGGGTTTTCTCGACCACGAGCACATCGAGGCCGGCTTTAGCAGCAGTAATGGCCGCTGACATTCCGGCACCGCCGGAACCTACAATCACGACATCTTTTTCCACAGGTCACTCCTGAATAATTGTTATCGACATTCACCCTGGCGGGAACAAACGGATACAGGGTATTGATACAAGGCAGGTGTATTGTAGCCACCCGGCACCGGAAAGCCACCCGGTGCCGGTTGACCGGAGGTAAAAAAATCAGGGCACAATGGCGCTCTCGACCCCCCATATCAGGCGAACAATCATACAGGGAAGGGTAACAATCAAAAGACAGCTGATATTGAACATCAACATGAACGCACCCAGTCTCGCCAGACCATGCTTGACGCCGGCGCCGACACGATTGACGCCGAGTACCCGCTCATGCCACCAGTAACCGGCGTTATCCTTCAATGTCAGCATCCACAGCAGCACGACACTCCAGGTGGTCAGTGCCACATTGGGCCAGATAAGGGGGTAATTCGCGTAGGTCCCTTCCGCATAGGGGCCAAAGGAATGGGCGTAGCCCCACCAGGCCATGTCGGCGGCAGTTTTCTCGCCGCTGATGTTATAGGCATAAAACAGCGGTCCCGCAATCGCCAGCACCACCAGCCACTTGGGGACCATGGGCAACTTGCGCTGCACCCACATGAGTAATACCGCCAGGAAGGTATAAATCAATGCAAAATACCAGCCCCAGGAAAATGGAATAAACATCGGCTTGACCGGGGTGGTAAACGGGGATTCGCCCCAGGGCAGCTGGGGAAAACCCGGATTCCAGTACAGATAGCTGCCCCAGTCACCGTAGAACTCCTGCCAGGACGCAGACATTGCGCTGATCAGAAGCAAGAGGCCGAGACTCAATTTCTTCTTGTATAGACTCCAGCCGCCGAAGCCCACCAACATGACAAAGAACAGCCGAATACTCATGTCATGCATGCTGGCCATATCTATCGGTGGCACACCAAATGGATTGGCCGGGTCCAGGGTTTGGGCCAATGCCACAGAAGGCATCAGCGAGAGAAAGGCAATCAATATGTTGCCCGGGTATCGAAGGACGTTCATGGGTGACCTCGCTTATTGTTGATTTAACGTCTCTGGGCGAGAACGCCGGAGCAGGTTAGCACCGGCCTGCGGTTAAACACAGGCAGCGCGGGGAACAGGAATTGACCGATAGTCCGGAACTGAACAGTTCCATCCAACTGTCTGATTTCACAGCTTTCGAGTGCGGCTGCCCCTCCTTCCGGGTTGTTATTCGGGACTCCTGTTGCGCCACATCAACCAGAGGCCTCTGCGCTGTCCAATATCGGACAAAATCAGCCCTATGTCTGTTGGCCGGACCACGATACCGGCTCTACCATGGCCCCACAAAATCCATACAAATCACAGGGTGAAGAACATGACAGCAAACGAAAGCAATAGCATCAATGCGGCCTTCGTCGCGCTCAGCAAGGCCTATACCGGCAACCTGGCTGATCCCTATCCAAAATACAAGGAGCTTCGCGAACAGGGCGTAGTCTATCAAGGCGACCTGGTGGCGGAACTGGGTGTTCCATCCCTTGTCGCCGGCAGGACCGGCGACCGCAAGGTCTTCACCTTCCTCGGCGCCGATATCTGCACCAAAGCGCTACTCGACCCGGAAACCTTTTCCAGCAAGGTCTACGAGGAGGCATTCGGCGGTGTCATGGGTGACAAGGTCGTACTCTTCATGGACGGCGAGGAACACCGCTTCTACCGGAACATGATGACCAAAATCATGTCACCGGCGGCGCTCAAGAAAATGTATGACGCCCATTTCAAGCCCACCATCCGCACCATGGTGGAGGAACTGGCCGGTAGCAAGAACCGGGGCGAGCTGATGGCCGACCTCATTCTCGATTTCCCACTGCGGGTAATCTACAAATTGTTCGGTCTGCCCAGCGACGACCCCAAGGCCATGGACGAATTCAACACCCGCGCCCTGCTCATGGTGTTTGGCGGCATGTGCGATTTCCGCAAGCCGGAAGAGGCGCAGCAGCGGATCGCCAACGCCTTTAAAGCCTCCGGCGAAATCTACGAACAAATCCTCGCTGTGGTGAAATCCCGCCGCGCTGCCGGCGACTACCAGGGTGACGATCTGATCGCCCAGCTGATTCGCTTCGATGATAACGGGCGTACGCTTTCCGACGAGGAGATCGCCCAGTTCCTGCGTCCCACCATGGCCGCTGCGGGGGAAACTACCAGCCGAGCCTTTGCCAATGTCATTGCACTGCTGCTGGAACGTCCGGAAATGCTCGACGAAGTGCGTAACGATCGCAGCCTGGTCCGACCGGCCATCGACGAAGCCATGCGCTTTGAAGGCTCGGTTTCCGTGATTCCCCGTATCACCGCAAAGGATGTCGAGGTCGAAGGGGTGCACATTCCCGCTGGCTCCGGTGTCACCATGCTGGTGGGCGCCGCCAACCGCGACCCCGCCGTGCACGAGAATCCGGAAGTCTACGACTTCCATATCAAGCGCAAGAAGCAGGCGATGTCTTTCGGCATGGGCAACCACATGTGCATGGGCATGTTCCTGGCCAAGATGGAAATGGAACTCGCCTTGAATGCGGTGCTGGACTTCATGCCCGGTGTCCGTTTCGATCCAGACGCCGAGTACGAGGGCATCCGCGGGGTTCAGTTCCGCTCACCCTCTGCCATCCCCGTTGTATGGGATGCCCCCTGATTTTTCCGTCTGTCTGTACCTACCCTACCTGAGCCCGGCATTGCCGGGCTTTTTTTGCGTCGCCAGATCTGCATATCGGGCTGGCGTGTCACCGGATTTTTTCCACCAAAAACCGCCACAAACCCGGTGATCCGCTAACCATCGGCAACAGGCCCTGCACTCGGGGACAGCATGAGCCCCGTGGCCGATATTCTTATATGTGCTTCCGGGTACACGGCGAGCACGAGCGAGAGGACGTCGATAAAATTACTGATCATCTGGCGTGAATTGCGATAGTGGGGACCGAATTGGGCCACCACCTCCTTCCAGGTCCAAACCGTGCTGGCTTTCAACTCAGGCAATCGGTGCGCCAACCAGATATAAAGATCAATGGCAGCACTGTTATTGGCAATTTTCCCCAGTGCGGTGAGCCGGATCGGGCAATACTGCTTTTTTGCCAATTGCCAAAAACCGGGATCAAAGCCAATTTTTTCCGGAAACCGTCCTTCGGCTTGGTACCGGGAAAACGGCAGACCGATGCCGGATCCGCTGTCTGCCGACTGCTCGACCTCGTTAATTCCCCGCCCACTCAATCGAATCGCGTACTCACCGTCATCGATTCGCCAATGCATAATCAACGATGAGATTCGCCAGGCCTGGCGCATGAACAGTTTGTTGGTCATGCCCCCGCCCGGCGGGTGTCTCATCGCCTGTAACCAGGCGTACATGGAAGACGCCCAATCCACAGACGGCTGACGGGCCTGTATGGACTGAGTTGTCAGGTATAGCAGAATCAGCCGCGCCTTGGACCCATAGGGTATACCCACCGGCACCCCTTCATCGTCAACACCGCTTTCCAGCACGACGGAAAAATTGTCCACCGCCCTCGACCATCGATCCGGGCATGCCGATTTGTCGAGACTTTTATGGGGTAAACACATTGCCGCCAACGTCGCATAACCCACATCATCGTGATTTATATCCGACTGGCTCACCAACTGAGCGGCGTCGATACAGTTGCGTTCGAGCTTGGTTTTCGCCCGATGCCTGGCGCCCTCAAGGCCGTAACGGCGGATCTGCCTGTGGGCGTCGAATAATTTGCGCATAGTCGTTACAGTCAAACAGCGGCGTGAGCGTCACAAGATTCCAATATTGCCCTACGGCCGAACCCCCGAGTACCCTGATTTGCAGAGAGCCTTTGACCCCATCTAAAACAACGCTCACAACAACGTCTTACGGATACCCACAGATACCATGAACACAACAGCCGCTCCCTTTGATCTCAGCCGTCTCGACGGTAGTCGAATCAGAAATATCGACCTTGGCAGCGACGAGATCCGACAGCACGCACTGACCAGGTATTGTCCGGAATGGGGCAGTAACAAGCCCTTTTATGCCCTGCACGCGGGCATCCCACAGGCAGTCGTAGGCCGCTATAACGATGTCAAAGAAGTCTACATGGATGACGACAGGTTTAGCGCCACCCCGGTAAAACGACCCGGCTTTGAGCGCTTTGATTTTTTCAACGGCATGATTACCGTCTCGCAAATGGACGGCGACGAACACGACCGGGTGCGGCAGGTACTGGCGCCTTCATTCAGCCCCGGCATTCTGGCCAAGCTCGATAATAAAATGCGCGACATCGTTGACACCATGCTGGACGAAGTTGAAGCCCTGGGCGGCGCCTTCGACTGCATGAATGACTTCGCCGGTGATGTGGTGGTTCGCATTCTCCTCGACGGAGTGCTCGGCCTGACACGTGCACAACAGGATGTCCTGGTAAGAATGAACAAGGCGCTTCCCCTGTCATTGAACGTGGCGCCAGGTGAAAAAGTTCCCGATACATTTATCAGTGCCCAGGCGGATACCATGGCAATGATCGGCGACTTGATTGCCGAACGGCGGGCGAACCCCAGAGCGTTCGATTTTATCAGCGCGATGGTCAAGGCGCAGGATGAGTCCAACCTGTTGAGTGATGCTGAAGTCGCCGCCAATATCTTCGGCATCTGTGTTGCAGGGCAGGGAACCACGGCCATTAGCTCAGCGGCCATGTTAATGACACTGTGCAAGCACCGGGACCAGTTTGACGAAGTTATCCGCAACCCTGCATTAATCCGCCAGACCGTGGAGGAGTGCCTGCGCTATCACGGGCCCGGAATTTTCTGGTTTCCCCGCTTTGCCACCCGGGACTGCGAGGTGGATGGCGTACCGATCCTGGAAGGTATGCCGGTGATTGTTTCCGCGCAATCGGCCAGTTATGACCCGTCCGTTTACCCGGACCCTCTGGTATTCAATATTCATCGAAACGCCACCAATATTCCCATTTTCGGCATGGGCAGGCATCACTGTATTGGCAACCGACTGGCGCGGCAGATTCTCAAAATCGTTCTCGAAAAGGTCTGCCGGCGTTTCCCGCGACTGCGTCTCGATGACCCCGACTTTGTGCCCCGCTTCGAGGGATCCTTCGGAGAGCTTCGCTTTACCAGTATGCCCATGCACACAGGTCACTGAGCCCTGCCACCGGACGGCTCGCTATCATCGAGAGTCCTTACTTGAGGTGACGCTGGCTGCACGTCAGTGGCAGAGCGCTGCCCCCCGCGCCTTATTATGCGTTACAAAATTTCACGGTTCGGTCACTCGCTGGCAGCGGTGCCCAGGGCCAGAAAAATTTCACCTTTCTCAGGTTTTGACTTGACGTCAGGGACTGCGGACTATCACAATAAACACCAATGTCATTATTAAAACGGTGCCCGCCATGACCCTGCGAACTCACCTGACCTTTGAGTACAATCAGGATGACCCGCCTTTCGACCCCATCGCAGTGGCGAAATCCCTGCGCCCCCTGCTGTTGGCCCATGCCGAGCAGGCAGAACAGGAAGGCAGAATTCCCCAGCCGGTGTTCGATGCCCTGCGGACCTCCGGATTACTGCGCATGATGGTGCCAAAACGGGTCGGCGGCTTTGGCTGCAACATGATCACCCATCTACGCACAATCGCCGAGCTGGCCAAGGGTTGCGCGGGGACGGCCTGGTCCTTCGGGCTGCTCTCGGGGTGTACGGGCACCGCCGCCGGCCTGCCGCCTGAAATATCGAAAACCCTGTTCAAGACCGGCGAAGAGTTGTTGTGCAGTGTCACCAGCGCGGTTGGAAAGGCCCGTCCCGTGCCGGGGGGCTATCGCGTCAGCGGCCGCTGGGGCTACGGCTCCGGCTGCATGCACGCGGACTGGGCCATGAACACGGTCGCGGTTCTCGACCAGAATGGCGATGAGGTGGACCGGGCCTTTGCGATTATTCCCCTGAAAAATTCGCCGGAGGTGCATATCGAGCACACCTGGAAGGTCCTGGGCGTCAAGGGTTCGGGGAGCAACACCGTGGTGGCGGAAGACGTTTTCCTCCCGGAAAACCTCATCATGCGCCATTCGCAAATGCCGACACAGGCCCAGTTATTAACGTTTCCCGACCTTGAGGCCCGGGAGCGCGGGCCCCTGGAACCGGTTTTTCCCCTCGGTGTTCTGGCACCCACCCTCGGCGCCGCCGAAGCGCTCCTCGAACGGGTCCAGGAGAAAATGACCCAGCGATCGGTGGTTGCCTGGCACTACGATCGCCAGTCAGACTCGCAAATTCTGGTCTACCAGCTTGGCGAGGCGGCCATGGAGATTGACTCCGCCTGGCTGCATATCGAAAAAGCCACGATTTTTATGGACGAAGTCGCCCCCACCCGGGTGATCACAGGCTATGAGAAAGCCCTGATACAGGCCAACTGCGGCTACGCCATGCAACAGCTGCGGAAGGCCGGCGAGCGACTCATGGATATCGCCGGCCCCGGTGGTTTTGCCGACAGCAACCCCCTGCAACGCTTCTGGCGCGACCTCAGCTTCGCCAGTCGCCACAACTATCTCAATTCACGGCTCTCCCTGGAGCTGTATGGGCGCGCCCGCCTCGGCCAGCCGTCCAACTTCGAACTGCTGGAGGATATCGGCGATAATGCGTCTTCTGCGTAAACGATCGGGCTCTTAATGAAAAACGCTGCCATCGAAACCGAAGACTTCCGTGTCCGGGTGGCCCGGGAAAAGCGCCAGCGGATGCGCGCCCGCCTCCTCGACGCCGTGCTCGCGGTTTACGAACCCCGGGGCAAGGGAAGGGCCGCGGTTATTGATGACGTGATCCGCGAGGCCGATGTATCCCGGGGCACGTTTTACAAGTATTTCGAAACCCTTGAAGATGCGGTCGATGAACTGGGACGGAAACTTGCCGAGGAAACCCTCGGTACCTATCGGGATATTTTTACAGACGAGTCCGACCTGCTCGTGCAGGTCGCCGGGGGTACCGTACTGACCCTGAGCCGGGCCGCTATGGAGCCCCGCTGGGGGCTATTCACCGCCAGCATTGATTTTATCGATCAGTTCGCCCAGCGGGATTCCCTGTTTCCCATTGTCGCCTCAACCCTGGTAAAAGCCCGGGAAGCAAAGCTGCTGGCCTTCGATTCCCTCGACGGCGCGTCAGACCTCGTCGTCGGCACCGCCGCCGAGGCTATCCGCCGGCTGGCCCATGGCCAGCATCAGAGTCGGACCTATATCGTCGAAATGGCGACCCTGTGCCTGTGTGGACTCGCGGTAAGCCGCGACCGGGCCGAACGGGCATCCCGGGACGCCTGGCTGCACCTCGCAGCCCAGGCCGAAAACCTGCCCTGGTGGCGACAACTTTCTCAACAATAACCCTGTACCAACACCTCATCTCACGGAGACACCATGGCCATACCAAGTAACGAGGAAATCAACAACTTTCTGGCGAAAAAAATTGAACTGTGGAACAAGGGTGAGCGGGAAGCGCTGGCCAACCTTTACAGGGAGTTTGCCCCCAAATCCGTCACCTTCGAATATGTCGGCGGCCCGGTTCTGGATGCCTGGCAGGCGCTGGATGACATGTGGGAACAGTTCGGCGACAGCATTGAAATGGAGATCGTCGTGACCCTGATCAACGGCAACGAAGCGGCCTGCTACATCAAAAACCACCACCGGGAGATACCGGGTAGCTTTACGCCCACCATCGAAACCTACGTCCTCGGGGATGGCACCCTGCACGAGCGGTACTTTTTCCCGGTGCCGGAGTAGAAAAATCCCGCAACACTCGAACAGCGAACCGCACCGGAAGGTAACGGTTAGTAGGTTTGCCCACTGTCTGCCAAAGGACTGGCCGGCGCCTGTTCACCATTGATGGACAGGCCGCCATTGCGGTAGACCGGTGAATTATTCAGATAGTCGTGGGGAAAACTCAGTGCCGGACGGGTCAGGACGTCGAGGTGATCGAGCTGCTCATCGGTCAGGCGGATATCCAGACAACGAATATTGTCCTCCAGTTGCTCGATGGTGCGGGCACCAATCACCGGCGACGTGATTTCCGGTTGACGGCAGACCCAGTTGAGCGCCACCTGGGCCGCTGAACAGCCCTGCTGTTCAGCCACCGCGACGACCGCGTCGATAACGTCGAACGCCCGGTCATCGAGGGCATAGATCAGCCCGGCGGCCTGCCGGGGACTTTTGCCGGTGCTGTCGTCCCGTCGGTACTTGCCGGACAACAGGCCCATGCGCAAAGGGCTCCAGGGCGTTATGCCTAGCCCCATCTCCCGAACCAGGGGGAAAAATTCCCCTTCGATTGTCCGTTCCAGAAGAGAATACTCAAGCTGCAGGGCGATAACCGGTTCCCAGTGGTGGAATCGGGCGAGGGTATTGGCCTGGGCAACTTTCCAGGCCGGGGTATTGGAAAAACCGATATGGCGAATCTTGCCGGCGCTGACCAGATCATCCAGCGCCCTCAGGGTTTCCTCGATGGGCGTGTGATAATCCCAGGCGTGCATCCAGTAGAGGTCGATGTAGTCCGTCTGCAATCGACGAAGGGACTCCTCGCAGGCCCAGACAATGTTCTTGCGCCCGGTCCCCCCCGCATTCGGATCGCCCTTGGCCATGCCGCCAAAGAATTTGGTGGCAATGACGGTGCGCTGCCGGAGAGATGGGTGGCGACCCAGGTGATCGCCGATGATTTTTTCCGAATGGCCGGCGTTGTAGCTGTTGGCCGTGTCGATGAAATTGCCACCCAAATCACGAAAGCGATCCAGAATCCTGGCCGACGCCCTGGCATCGACGCCAATGCCCCACTCTTCCCCAAACGTCATGGTGCCGAGACAGAGCGGACTGACCCGAAGCCCTGAACGGCCCAGGGTCAGGTATTGGTCAAGGGACATGGCGGCGATCTCCTTGCATTGGTTGTCAATCCAGACGGTTGACCTCGGCGACGAAGGCCTCTGCGGTGGGACTGTTATGGAAATAGCGCTCCACCAGCTTACCGTCCGCAAACGTATAGGTCTCGATACTGGGCACGAAGGACCCGGGTTCGGCAAGGCGGTGGTTTTTGACGTAGCAGGCCACTTCGTTGCCGTTAACCAGTACTTCTACCAGTTCGATGGCAATGTGACCACCCCAATCGGTGCACATTTTGCGCAGGGCCTTGTAACCATCATTGATCGCGGGCGCACCAACGAATTCAAAAACCAGCCCCTGGGGAGCAATTTCCCGGTAAAGGGCTTCCAGTTCATCGGCTTTGGCGTCGTTCCAAAGCTCTATTTTTTTAGTCAGAAAGTTGCGAATGGTTTGCTCGTCGAGTTGCGCCATGATTTCTCCTCTCGGCCCGCAGGCCTTTGACTGGGGTTCTCTACCAGCCTCAAATGGTGACTTTGCGGGTCAAGACATTAGACACAAGAACGGGGGCATTCAACGCTTTGCCGTTGCCCTGAACCCCAAAACCCTATTGCCCAGATGCGTTCAACCTTTGTGCCGCAATCGATACCGCACTAGCGCCTGCGCCGGGCGATGGACTTGGCGTAATCGTCCTGCTGGGCTTTCACCTTGAGGCGCTGCTCCGGGGTCAGCCATTGGTCGAGGTCGACCGCCGGGAATTGTGGCCGCCGGAAACGGCCCCCCTCGCGCATCGCGAACGGATAGGTGGCGTTATAGCCCATCTTGTGGCCGGTGGCGAACTTGCCACCGCGCTGGGTGAGCGATGTCTCCTTGGCCAGGGGCGTAATCAGGACATCGTCTTTCGGATTCATCCGCGACATGATCGCCCACATCACATCATTGGCATCAAGCATGTCGACATCTTCATCTACGGCGATGACCCAGGTCAGATCCGCGTGCCCGGCAAAGGCCGCCAGCACCAGGTTATTGACCAGGGCATCGTCCAATTCCTTCTCTTTCCTAACCCGCAGAACCACACCGCCGACACCGCGCATACCGGGCAGGGCCGCGCAGGTATCGAAGAGGCGGGGCTGGTAACGTTTACAGATATCGTAGACGGAGGCCTCCGCCGGCAATCCCATCAGGTTCACCGTTTCGTTGGCGCCACCGATGGGAAAGTAGTATATCGGGTCTTTTCTGTGGGTGACCGCCGTGACGTGAAATGTCGGCAGCGTGTGCGATTCGCCCATATAGCCGCCGGCCTCCGGCATCAGGTAGCCCTTGACGCCTCCGGCGACATCTTCGCTGCTCCTGTGGTTCAGGTCGATGTAGCCCTCAAGTACCCATTCGGCGTCGGCGATGCTGTAGGCGTCCTGGGTTTTGGCCTTGACGAATTCCATTGGCCGACCCTGCAAACTGCCGGCAAAGCCCAGCTCGCTGTAGCCTACCGGTGTGATGGTTTGGGAAGTGGCGCCGCCGGCGGCGAGCATGCCTGCGGCACTGAAACCGATATTAATGGTGATGGGGCAGCGGCCTTCGTGTTGTCGCAGGGCATGGAACAGGTGCCCGGCCGGATTTATCGCAATCGTTGTCCGGTCCTTGTCCGTGACCGATAACCGGTGGTAAGACAGGTTGAAGGTCCCGGTATCGGGCAGCTTGACCATAGCCACCGCGCCTGTGATGACGTGGGCGGTGTCCTCCTCGGTGGTGCGGGGAACAGGCATCAACTGCATCAGATCAATGTTATCGGTGATCACCTCGTCCTGGCAGGGCGCGGCACTGACCTCGACCGGATCAACCGGTGACTTGATGGCCTCGGCAAGGCGCCGGGCAATGTATTCGCTTTCTGTACCAAACAGGCCTGCGATGCGATGTCGCTCAGCATAGATATTGGCGATAACCCGTTGGCCGGGGTAGCCCTTGACGTTGTTAAAAAGCAGTGCGGGGCCCCCTTCCAGGGCCTTCATAAGGCCGGACATTTCGTGGACAGGATCAACCTGCCCGTCGATGACCAGAAGGTCATCCCCGGTCTGAAGGTAGTCGATCATGGCCCGCAGGTCAGCGGCTTGATTCATGGATCATTTCCATCCGATTGATCGTTATTGTTTTAACAAAAGTGCGGTTATAGCAAACGGCACTGCCACCTCGACTCTAGCATAGAGAGGATAATGCGGTTGACGGTCTTTTATCGCCCGGTCGACGAAGTGTCTCGGACAAGACATTTGCTGCCTGTGCTTGAAAAATAAAGCGCTTAAAATGAAAAACCCCGCACCGTAGCGCGGGGTTTTTAACAATGCCGACTTAAGTTTCAGGGGTTTTTCTTCAGATAGCGTTGAACCCTCTCGAAGGTGATTTTTCCGGGTAGTCCGGTCACACCGCCACCTGGGTGTATCCCTGCACCGCCCAGGAAAAACCCGGGCACCACGGGTTTCGGGCCACCCAGCCCGTAGGCGGGACGCTTGAGCCCGGAACGACTGGCGGCGAAATCGATGTGGGTAACACAGCCGTTGGTGATATTGACCCGCTTCTGGCGATCGATGGGGGACTCGACAAACCGGCCTATCTCGGCATCGAAACCGTCGTAAAACTCGGAGCACTCGGCGAGAATGGCTTTCATCTCGGCGTCTTTCAGCTCCTGGCTCCACTCCCCTTCCCGCAGTTTCACGGCGCTGGTGGCAAGATAGATATAAGCGATGGACTCGCCCTCCGGCGCCTGGCTGGGTTCGATATTACTCAGGGGGGTCACTGAAAGCGCATGACGCTTGGGCATTTCGCCGCGACGGGCGGCCCAGAACATTTCCCGCACATCCTCAACCAGGCCGATCATGCCGACCGCCTTGCCCAGATCGGCATCGTCGTGACGCATATCCTGGTGGCGTTTGAGGGTAAGGGGCCTGGACATGGCGACATTGGCAAGGAACGGAGCCCCGTTGTCCCGCGCCATGGGCGCGTGCTCCATGCGCTGCATCAGGCGCCGCTCGATACCACCGGGGGTCACCATCTTGTACGCCAGGCGCGGATCACAGGTGGCCACGACCACTTTTGACGTAATGACCCGGCCGTCCTCCAGTCGAATGCCCTTGGTTTCACCACCTTCGACGATGATCTCCGCCACTGGTGCATTGACCATAATGGTTCCGCCCGCCGACTCGAAACTGGACGCCAGGGCATTGGCCAGGGCCTGCAGGCTGCCGATGGGCTTACCGGTCCCCAGATTGTGCAGCATGCTGATCATGGTGTAGGCCGCGGCATTGCCGTCCTGGTCGATGGGACCGGCACCCGCCGCGATACCGGTCAGGTAAGCCAGGGTCGCCGGATGCTCGAACCATTCGCAGGCAACCTGGTCCGAGGTCGCCGAAGCGATCGCCTCCAGCTCCCGTTTCAGTTTGCGGTTGCGAATCAGGGCACCGATCAGTTTCATCAGCACTTTCGGCTGGGGCCGCCCCTGGTCCAGGGCCATGATCGGCGAGCCGATTTCGTACAGGGCGTTGAGCACGTCCATGAACTTCAGGTAAGCCTTGCCGTCGCCGGCATGGATTCGGGCAATATCGTCAGCGGTGCGCTTGGCGTCCCGGAACAGGCAGATCGACGTGCCATCCGGGTGCAGATAGGCATAGGGCGGATCGGGTTCGATCATGTGCAGGCCG
Source organism: Porticoccaceae bacterium (assembly GCA_002702725.1). Taxonomy (GTDB): domain Bacteria; phylum Pseudomonadota; class Gammaproteobacteria; order Pseudomonadales; family Porticoccaceae; genus NAT127. The sequence goes on along the minus strand of PABE01000035.1, from coordinate 10,868 downwards.
TGTTTGGCCAATTCCAGATCCTCGATAATGCCGGTCTGGCGAAGGTAAATAATCTCTACCGCACAGGGTGTCACCAGGTGTTGAGGTGCTTCAGGAATCATGTACCCGGAGGACGTCATACCCCCCACCTTGGCATTGCGCTCCACCAGCAACACCTTCTTGCCCTCTTTGGCCAGATAGGTGGCTGCGACCATGCCATTATGACCGGCACCCACTACGATAACGTCGTAGTCTTTATTCATTGCTTCACCCTGACAATTGATTAGTGTGCTTGTTAACGTTGTTGTCACCGCCGGACCGCGGTGACCCTATTCTACTGATTCGAGCAGCCCAAGGGTATCAAGGTCTTCCGCTGCCGTGAAGAAACGCTGAACCATGGGAAAGCCGATCTGACCCCACTCATCCATATTCGCGATCCAGGACTGCATGCCGTACAGCGGCCAACGCCTGAAATGCTCGAAAATGGCGGCGTCATCAATCACATTTTCCGCCCCCGATGCCACCAGCGCCTCGCGGTAGTGGCGCAACAGGTCACGCTGGGCACTGCGCCGTTCCTCAATGGTCAGCGAACCCAGCATGAAGTAGGTTACATCCCGCCACGGGTAGCCCTTGCGCACCAGCTGCCAGTCCAGCCATACGCGCTCACCGCTGGTCCGCAGGTAGCTGTTGCCAAGGTGAGAATCGCCATGCACGACACAACGGGGGCCGGTTTGGTTCCTCTCATAGCGGCAAAGGCTATCAAACGCCCGGAAAAAACGGCTGGGGTCATTCAGAAGCCAGTCCGGCAAGAAAGCCTGGTACTCCGGCTTGGCGATATTTTTCTCCGCCCAGGGCCACATCATTTCCAGCTGACCGCAATCGATGGGGGTATCCATCGATGTCTGCAGCCAGGCGTGCTGATCCAGCTTGTCACTTCCCCACCAGCCGGCATGGAGCTTGGCCAGACTTTCAAGGCCATGGGCAACACCATCGATGCCGATGTGGTGGGTACTGTGGCCAAAGGTGCCACCGCCGCCAACCAGATCTTCCATGACGACCAATCCCTGGCCACTGCCATCGCCGTCCCAATCCGCGTAATAGGCTATCGGCGCCGGCACCCCCAGGTCATCGCGGATATAGTGATAAAACCGCGCTTCGAGCTCGCAGATATCGCCACTGTCAAACCCCTCGGACCAGTTGGCCTTGAGGCAGACGGTCTCGGGGATACCCGCGGTCGTGCCAACCTCGTTGAGGGTCAGTTTGACGCGCATCTTGGTGGTGTGACCATTGCGCAAATCCACAATATCCATGGCCCTGACTTCAATGCCCGGATAGCGATTGGCCAGCATCTCGGTGAGCCAGCCTGCGTTCACCTGATCGAGGTGACGGGGAATTTTGTCCCGCCGATGGTAGGGGCCGAATCCCGTGGCGCTGGTTGTCCCTTTTTGCCGTTGATCTTTCACGTTGAATACCTTCCTGTCACGTCGCTTTATTGTTATCGGTTACCTTCAGTGCAGTTCCATCCCGGTTAGACGGACCCTGCGCGGAGGGTTTCATTGCTCACCCTGTCGCTGGGCATAGAATTCCGCGAAATGGGGCTGGGGCACCGATGTGCCCCCGTTGATCTCGATACACTGACCGGTGATATAGCCGGACTCGTCGGCGGCCAGGTAGGCCACCAGGGCGGCAATGTCTTCCGGGACACCGAGCCGGGGAGTCAGGGTGTACTTGCCGATGACCGCCTTCACCTCCGGCGCGGTCCGCTCCAGGGCGGGGGTCACGATCAGACCCGGAGCAATGGCATTGCAGCGGATGCCCTGTCGGCCGTGCTGGGTGGCTATATAGCGGCTCATATTGATCACCGCCGCCTTGGTGGTACCGTAGGCAATGCGCGTCAGGTCGCCCCGCAATCCGGAATTGGAGGCGGTATTGATAATGGAGCCGCCGCCGCCGGCGATCATATGGGGAATCGAGAAACGGCAGCAGGCCATATAACCGGTCAGGTTGACATCCAGCGTCTTCTGCCAAACCGCCATCGGAATATCCACCGCCGTGGTGTCCTGCCCCTGGGTTTCGGGGTCTGTCACCGCCGTATTGTTGTGGAGGATGTCCAACCTGCCGAAATGCGCAACCGTTTTGGCAACCATCGCCTCAATGCTGTCGATATCGGCGGCATCAAATTCTACCGCAAGGCCATTGCCATCGAGGGCATCAACCGCCCGTTGCGCGGCGTCGAGATTGATATCGGCGCAAACCACCCTGGCTCCTTCCTGAACCAGCCGCAATGCTGTGACGGAACCGATGCCGCCACCGCCTCCGGTCACGATCGCCACCTTCCCCTGTAAACGTTGCATAAATAATCCTCAGAAATGCTCTTCAAATTGGATAAACCGAAACCCTGTTTGAATACATCGATAGCCAATCGACCTCAGTGGTGACGGTGACGACGCTATCTCAGCCCGCAGTCTGTCGGGAAATCCCGGCAGCCTCCCGGGATTGAGAACGATGGACGATGAAAACCGCAAGGGAAAAATATCATGCCCTGTGCAATCCCCGTATGGCCCCGCCAGGGCCGGGGGATCCGAGGCTTGATCTTACTGTTATCGTCTTGCCGGCTACCGTTAACAGGCTGCGATCGCCCCGGAAGTCAGGGTGTATCTGGTACAGGCATAGAACCGATCATAGGATTACGACCTGTCAAGTCAAGTGACTTATTCCTCTAACGCCGGAACCATGGTAGTTTACCGCCGATATTCCAGCTGAACCCTGCCCCGGTAGTTTGTTTACGCCCGAGAAGAACGACAACCCACCGTAAAACCAATGGAGACCGCTCCATGCCACATACCAGCACCGTTCGCGCCGCGGGCCAGTCGTCTCCCAGAACCCTTTCGGAATATTCCAGAGGCGCCCGGGGGCTGATTCTCGCCGCCGAAAAACTGTTCGGGGAGCACGGCATCGATAATGTCTCAATGCGCCAAATTGTCTCGGCGGCGGGCCAGGCGAACCACTACGCCGTTCAGCATCATTTCGGCACCAAGGATGCCCTGGTCGACGCGATTTTCACGATCCGAATGGCGATGATGGATAACAAACGATCGGAACACCTCGCAGCACTGAAAACGTCCGGCGACATCACCGTCCCCAACATCGTTTCGGCGATATTCATGCCGCTACTGGAAGCCTTCGAAGAGGAGGAACGCTATCTGTTTGCCAATTTCACCTACCAGATTCTGCACCGCAATAAACTGCAGACCGGCAGTTCACTAAAGGCGGACGTGCCGGTATACCACGATGCGGCACCGGCCGCTGCGAAACTCAATAACATGCTAAAGGCTCGCCTGCCAGCCATGCCCGAGGGTGTGTTTACCACCCGCTACCGGCTCGCCGTTGAAACGTTCCTGAGTGGCCTCAACGAGCACCGCAGGATCAGGATCACCGGTACCAACCCCTACCAGACCGAAGAACGCTTCTGGCACGAAATGACGCAAATCGCCCTCGGCATTTTTCTCACTCCTTATCCTCCTGCCCCTTGAAATCGGGCATCACCAAAATGATCGCCCGCTAATCGCCGCCATCAGTGACAGGGAATCGTGATCCTGGATAGCCGCTGAAAAGCGTTCAACCCCCGCGAAAATCGCATTCTCCGGCCCCCACTCATCGCGGCTGCCATTAAAGGACGCCAGGCCATAGATATCCCAAAGACGGTATTCATTCCAGGCTGATTCAGAATCCGGCATCTCACAGCCCTTTGACGCCATCAGATCCATGTAGTGTTGAAGTAAATGCCGCTCATTCCCTCGTCGCTCTTCAATGGTCATTGCGCTGATCAGAAAATAATTCAGCTCCCGCCAGGGGGTTCCGCGACGAACAATTTGCCAGTCCAGCCAGCGCCGCTCCCCGCCCGGGGTCACATAACTGTTGCCCAGATGGGCATCGCCATGGATCAATGTCCGAGGCCCGGGCTTGGCCACTTCATGGGCTGCCAGGGCATCGTACGCACGGCTCAAACGCTCGGGCTGCGAAAGGAACCACCCGGGAAGCACAGCGCGGCGCCGGGGAAGCTGGTTGTTATGGCGCATGTGCTCTTCCAGCGAGTGGTACATGTTAGGGTCCGAACAATCCGCACTCATGGCCACCTTGAGCCAGGGATGGTCGTCGAGTATGTCATTACCCCAACAACTGGCATGCATTACCGCCAAGCCTTCAATGGAACGGGCGGCCTCGTCGGCGTTGATGGGGTCATTGGTGCTGCTGAAGGAAACGCCCGCATCGACCAGGTCCTCCATGATCACCAGGCCCTGATTGAATCGATCCTCGTCCCAGTCTGCGTAATAGGCCACAGGGGCCGGAATGGCCAGCTGGTCACGAAAATACCGGTAAAACCGCGCTTCCAGTTCGCAAATACCCGCCCCGCTACTGAGCGGACTGCCCGACCAGTTGGCCTTTAGACAGACGTTGTGGGGAAACCCCATGGCAATCCCCGCCTCGTTCAGGTCCAGGGACAAGCGAAGCTTGGTGGTGTGGGTATTGTTGACCTCGATGAAGGCGAAGCTTCTCACCTCGAGATCCGGAAATCTTAGCTGCAGGACTCGGGTCAACCACTCCGGTGTCACCTGATCGAGGGCAATCGGCAGCTTCTCCCGACGCGGCCTGTATGGGGAATTCATATCCATGGTTTTTCCTCCGTTGCGCTACCGACCACGCGGGTAAAACCTCCGCCCGGACGATCTGATCATATCGCTGTTAAACGACGACTCTCAGCCGCATCTGTCGCAGAAATAGCTTATGCAAAACCGTCATCCAACCCAGTTAATAAAAAACGCCAGGACCGCGAAGCAGTCCTGGCGTTTCGAAGGCCCAATACCGGTATCAGAAGCTGTAACGGGCTTCCATACCCCACATTCTGGGCGGACCATAAATGCTGGTTTCAAAGCCCAGGAAGGTACCGCTTGCACCCCCGGCTACCGCATATTCATCGTCAAAGACGTTACGAACAAAGACGCTCAGATCCAACGGGGTTTTCGCAACGCCGTAAAGATCAAGGCGCAGGTTGGTTACGTCATAGGACGGCAGGGTCAAATCCGTCTTCTCAGCATCGTCCGTCCAGTAGTAATCCGCGTTGAAAACCAGGCTTTCCGCCATGTTATCCATCGGCCATTCATAACGAATGCCGGCGAGGAAAGTCTTTTGTGCGGTGTAGTTAAACGGAATCTCCTCGGTGGTGATATAAGGGTCCAGCGCAAAGGGCTGTGAAATCGACTTGGTTTCCGTATCCAGATAGCTGGCGCCCAGATTCACCGTCAGGTGGTCCGTGGGTGCGATGACAAGCTCAAGGTCGACACCGGACACCTCGGTTTCACCCAGGTTGACCAGCAGGGTGCCACCGGCGGGATCGTTACTGGGGTTGCAGTCACCATCCGGAGATATCCCGGGCGGGTTGTCCGGATTGTTGGGATCGCACTGCCCGGAGGTTTGCACACCCGTCAAGACACCCTGAACATCCTTGTATTCACCGATGAAGGCGCTGATGTTGGTGCGCACAGCGACGTCACCCACCATCCAGTCGGAGCGCATGCCGATCTCGTAGTCCGTCACCGTCTCGGGTTCGAAAGCCTGATACTGCGCCATGCGGCCGACCAGGGTGGGAGCGTTGATACCACCAGCACGATAGCCATGGCGCTTAACCGCGTACAGGAAGAGATCGTCATTGACTTGCCAGTTGAGGCCGATGGACCAGGTCGTCGCATCGGACTTGGCACCGTTGCTGCTGGTACCGACAATCACGTCAGAATTTCCACTGCGACAATCGCTTTCCTCGGCGGCATTGGACTGGCCGGTAATACCATCGGGCCCAGCGACAAAAGGCTCAACACCGGTACCGGTACAGGATTCGATTTCATCCTCGGTATAACGGACGCCCAATTCCAGTTGCAACCCTTCGACTACCATATCGCTCAGGTCATATTGCACATGGCCAAATATCGCCTTGGACTTCTCGGTCAGGAAATTGTAGGAAGAGCCACGGAAACCGATCAGCTCCGGGGCAAAGGCCACCGCATTGCCCTGGGGACCTGTGGGCTCACTTTTCAGCCAGAAGCCACCGATCAACCAGTTCAACTTGTCGTCAAAGGCCATGCCTTTAAATTGAATCTCGTTACTGTACTGTTCGGTTGCCTGGTACAAATCGGCTTTAATGAAGCCAGCGGGAATGACCCCGAAAGCGAGCAGTTGGGGCATGGCGTCGACATTAATGGCGTAGTTCAGCTCGGTATCCCGGTAGCCAAAAATATTGACCAACTGAAAGGCACCAAAGTCGACTTCGGTTCGGTTGATAATGGATTCACGTTCATTGCGCTCGAACTGGGGAAACGACGGATCGTTCTTGAATGGCCCGCGCTGTTTAAACAGTTCCAGCTGTTCAAACGCCGCCTGCTGAAGCCCAAGTTGGGCCAGCAGCGTGTTACCCGGAAAGACACTGTCGAGGACAACGCCCGTACCATCATTGTCGCTTTCGAAATGCTCGTAGATCGTGGTGTTGGAAATGTAATCCGTGGGCTGGATCAGCAGCGACGCCCGGAAGGTTTCCGTGTCCGTGGCGTCCAGGTCCTTGCCGACGCCTATATTCTTTGTATAGCCATCCCGTTTGTTGATATCTGCGGCCAATCGAAGGGCAATCTTGTCCTGAACAATGGGCAGGTTAACTGCGCCCTGAACCCGCTGTTGGTCGTAATTGCCCAGGGTGCCCCCAACATAACCACCAAACTCATGCTCCGGTGCCTTGGGGGTATAGAGGATGGCACCACCGGTTGTGTTACGGCCGAATAGCGTGCCTTGCGGGCCTTTCAAAACCTGGATACTGGCCATGTCAAACTGCGGAACAGAGCTGCCCCAAACAGGCTCCGGCACCTCGGCAAAATAACTCACAACGGCGGGCGAGCTGGTGCCCGAGAGCGCCTTAGACTGGCCACGAATTTGGTAAATGACGTTCTGGCGACCGCCGGAGCCCGCGAGATAGACCCCGGGAATACTTTGCTGCAGGTCTTCCGTGGTGGTGATGGAATTTTCCCGCAAAAGGCTGTCATCCAGCGCTGTTACCGATACCGGCACCGACTGGAGGCTCTCTTCAGTACGCCGCGCGCTGACGATGATTTCCTCCAGCGCGCGGACGTTTTGTCCGCCAGCTTCCTGGGCATGGGCCGCAGAACACATGGCTATGGCCACCGCCAACCCGTTAACACAGAACTTAGCGCTTTGTTTCAAGTTCAACATAGGTTTCTCCATTTCATTTTGATTATCTGCCGGGTAACAGGCCATTCGTAAACGCCCCTCAGATTCACGTTGCCGGCCAATGTAGCCGCTATTATCTTGTTCCAAAAGGCACTATTACCGACACGGAGGATAAAGCATTTAAGTCACGTGTTTCAACGAACACCGGCAGTGTCGATTGAGTGCGCCAATAAACCCAACGTTTTGCTCAGGGGAGAAAGGGGTCGACACTCGGCTAGACAGCCATCAAGGGGATGGCGCATACCCGGCATCTGGCAACAGTGGGTAGCGGCCAAGAAACAGCAGCATCGCCGACCCCAGAAGGAAGAGTCCGGTATTGACCGCCAGCACCGCATCGTAATTGGTAAATTGACTGTACAGCACCGCCGCCCAGGTTGGCGCCAGACAGATACCGCCGGAAATCACGGCCATCTGCAGCCCAAACAGGCGACTGTAATCCCTCATACCAAAATATTTCGCTATCAGGAAGGCGGCAATATCAAACTCGGCGCCGGCACCGATGCCAACCAGGGAAATGGCGACAATCATCAGAAACGGATTGTGGTCCAGTGTGGCAAGCATGAAACAACCCACCGCCGGGACAAAAAGGGCAACAAAGGCGACACCGGGGGCCCATAGGCGATCAACCAGATAGCCCACCAGAACGCGGCCAGCAACCAGCGATACGCCAAAGGAACCGAACATCTGGCTCGCCTCGATGGCGGAGAAGCCCTTGTCCCTCAACAGGGGGACAGTGTTCACCACCATGACAATGATCGCGGAGGCCACCATCACCATGGACGTATTGATGGTCCAATAGCGCCAGGTCCGGACAGCATCGCCAAACAATACACCCACAAGGCGCTTATTGGTGCGCGTCCCCTGGTGCTGCCCGTGGGTTTCCGGGGTCCGACCTATCCAGGCGAGGGTCAGTGGCAGTGTCAGCAACAACGGAAACAACGCCATGGCCAGAAAACCGGCTCGCCAGTTCCAGATTTCCACCACGGTGCTGATAATCGGTGGCAGCACCAGCCCGGCCAAGCCGGAACCGGAGAGAATCATGGCCAATGCCAGCCCGCGATTCTTCTCAAACCAAAGGTTGACAATATGGGTCCAGGTCACCTGCAACGTGCCAACACCGGCAAACGTCACCAGAAAAAACAATGCATAGAGCACCACGATTGAGCCCCCCAGCCGGTCGACCTGGGACATGACCGCAAATGCCAACGGCAGCCCGATCAGGGAGGCCACGGTGACCGGCTTGATGCCAAAACGCCGATTGAGGGAGCCGGCCAACTGTGACGAGAACACCGCGCCGAACGAGGAGAACGTCACCGTCGCCAGCAAATCACCACGCTTCCAACCCAGCGCCTCCTCGAGGGGAACCACCATGGCGCCGAACCCGTACAGGGGCATGACAGCCGCCGAGGTCAGCACGCCGATCATGGCCAGTACAATAATTTGCCATCCATACCTGAACTCCGTCAGATCAATGGCAACGCTGTTCTTATCTTCACCGGAAACGTTCAATTACCCTACCCCTGGACCGCTTTACTGGCGGCCTTATAGTGTTATTCGAATTAACCCACTGATATCAGTCTTGTGCCATATAGCTGGCCATCTGCTGCTCAGAAACCTTTAATTGCCGCTGTACTGCGCCCATATCCCAGTATTCCCGCCAGGCGCAGATTTCATGGTCGGCATTGAATTCAAAGATCGCATTGACGCGAACTTCGATACGCAGACCGTTCTGGGTGACGTAGTCTCTCCGCTCGGCGAATACCTGGCAATCATTGAAAGCGAGATTGGTGATCTGGAAATCGCACTCGTTGTACAGGGTCAGCTGGCGTTCAAGTTCACCGCGAATGGTTTCTCGCCCACGCACAATGCCCGCGTCGGGGACATGGGGCTGGTAGAGCGCATCGACACTGAAACAGGCGGCGACACGATCAAAATCGATGGTCTTATGATGAAAAAGGCCGAGAAACTCCCGAACCCTGTCCTCCATGATTTGTTGATCCACGTATTGCTAATCCTCGTTATAACGCAGCGCCGGCGGGCCTGATCGCCACCGGAATCGCCGACATCCTGGGCATCGCGCTGATACTTTGCATATCCCTATCCGTGCTGATCAGCAGGTTGGTTGAAACCCCGTGGCGATCATAGTCATTATCCCCGGGCAAATAACCAAAACAATGGGTCATGGACACCACCCCCGGTCTGACGCTGTCGTCTGCCATGGCTCTGGCCCTGAGCTGATCGTGATCCGAGACGATGTCGATCCAGTCATCGTCTTTCAAACCCAAACTGGCCATATCCCCAGGGTTCAGATACGCCGGGTTATAGGGTACCAGTTTCCGCAGATAGGGTGACTGATGACCAACTGTATTAAAGCGATGGCGGCTGCGCCGGGTGGCAAGACGGAAGGGGTAAGGCCCCTGACCCCGTTCAGCCAATCGCTCACGGCCATCATCGAGTACTTGCGTCAGCTCCTCGCCGACATCAGATGGTACCAGAGTAAAGCGGCTAGCGGTTGCCGGATCGGCAGGCGCGGCCACCATAGTTTCCGGATGCCGATAACCGAGCGGAGCACTCTTCAGGGCCTGCCAATCCACCGGCGCGTTGCGGGCCAGAATCGACAACAAATCGTCATCGGACGGCGGCGTGTTCATATCCAGCTCGACACCGTTACAGGACAGGCCAAGGCCCAAACCCCTGGCGATTGTCCAGAAGGCAAACCATTCGTCACACAACTCCGAGTCCGCCGGCACCTGTACCACCGCCGGCGTATAGCGCGCGTAGGGCTCGAGGTAAATTGCCGTTTCAAACAGCGCCAGGTTAAGGTCGGCCCGTTCATACTGCATACGTGGCGGCAAAATATAATCCGCCAAGGCGGCGGTAGCGGTCATAAAAGGCTCCATGCAAACCAGCAGGTCCAGGGATTCCAGCGCCTTCGCCATCTTGTGATGGTCGGGCACCGCTGCCGCGGGATTGCCGCCGACGCTAAACAGGCAGCGAATCTGGCCCTCCCCGGGGGTCAGAATTTCATCCGCCAGAAGACCGGTCAGCATCTCGCCACCGATGGTGCCATAATCGCCGAACCGGCTTTTTGGCTCCGCCTCCCAGGACCGGCCAATTGCCATCACCTGGGCAGGCTTTGGCATCCAGCCGAGGAGCAGCCCGGGATTGGCAATCGGTTCTCCCTCTCGGACGAAGCGCCCGCATATCGCATTCAGGCCGCCGGCCATCTGCTCCATGGTATTGCAGAAGGGGCTCATGCTCGGGCCCGTTGCCGTAGTCACGGTACCGCGCTTGCCATCCCGCGCGAAAGCCGCGGCGGCCTGCCACAGACTTTCCGCCGGGATATCGGCAACCTCGGCCACGAATGCCGGTGTAAACGGCTCTACGGCCTTTGCCAGTGCATCGACATCCGCCACATGCTGCTGACAGAACGCCTGATCATGCCAGCCCTCTCCGAGGATGATCCGAATGATCGCCGCGAGAATCAGTGTGTCATTACCGGGAAGAGGCTGGATAAACACATCGGCATATTCGGCGGTTTCCGTGCGCCGGGGATCGATCACGATCAGCTTCATGCCGCGCGCCTTTGCGTCGCGCAGGCG
>PABE01000034.1 GCA_002702725.1 Porticoccaceae bacterium | reverse complement strand
CTCGGCCTCGGATTCATCGACAGGCTCATCGGGCAGACGGAGATCCTCGCACTGCTCGGTGTTGAACACGGTGTAGTGCCGGAGGACCGGGACGGTGATGTCCTCGCCGGTCTTCTTGTCCTGGGTCGCGTGCTGCTTCCAGAAGATGACGAGCGTCCCCTTCTCGCCCTTGCGGACGTGCCCGCCCCGCTCCTTGGTCTGCCGGAACGTGAGCCAATAGGGCGAGCCGTACCCCTCGGCCCAGGCGGTCACAGCGAGCAGGAAGACGTTGATGCCGCGGTAGGCCCGCTTGGATGCGAGGTTCGTGGGGTATTGGCCTTGCCCGCCCGCAGATCGGATCGGGTGACGCCACGGGACGGTCCCTCGCTCGAGGAGCTCGAGGATCCGATCCGTCACGGCCTGGTAGACATCGAGCGCCATCGGCCGTCACGCGTTCGCAGGGGATCGAGCCGTGTACCGGTACCGGGTCCACCGCCAGATCAGCCACGAGAGATAGCCCGTCACGATCGCGAGGTACCCGGCATATTCAAGAGCGATGGATGGGTGCGGAAGCGCACCCCAGCCGATGACGGCGCACGCGCCGATGAGGATGATCGATGCCATGAGGACCGCGACGACGGTCTCTGCGCCGGTTCGACCCCCCACCGCTTTCAGCCGGCTCGGGTGCGAGGACTGGAAGCCCATCAGTTCGTCGCCGGCGAGGCGGTTGAGCGCGTTCTCAACATGCTCGATTCGGCGCAAGAGATCCTCGAAGGATCGGGCGTGGTTGATGGTGGTGCGCAGCAGCCAGACGAGCGAGGCCGGGATCGCCGCGAGAAACACATGCTGCGCGGTCTCCGGCAGCACTGGCACCGAGCCCATGAACGCGAGCAGCGCTGCGCCGGCCGCGGGCACCCGCCGGTCGAGGGCGCCCATCCGGAAGGTCGCGAGCCCGTACAGGGCGTTGTACTCCGCGATGAGGATGTCGGCACGGTCTCGCGGGGACAGACGCGGGCCGATTGGGTGTGTGGTCACCTGAAGGATCTAGCACAGGACGTGGCGGATCGACAACCCCCCACTACACCCGTATGCGGAGGATCTCCTTGGCGGGATCCGCCCCGCATGCGCGGCACCACTCGACGAACTCGACCGGATCGATCCGTCGATCCCCGTGCTCGACTTTGGCTACGAATGAATGCGGCTTATCGAGTTTCGCGGCGAGCGCCCGCTGCGTGAGCTCGGCCGCTTCTCGCTGCGCGAGGAGGGCCTTGCACAGCATTCTGTAAGCAGTTCTGTGCTGGGGGCTTGTTCCCATTCCGGGAGCACGCTAGAGTCGGCGGGGTCGTGCTCCCGAATTGGGAGCAGAGAGGAGACCGCCGTGCCTCGCCCCGTTCCTCTTCCTACCGCCCCGCTCACCCTCCCCCACTGCCGCCCGGCCACCGGTCGGGACGTGCTGAGCGCCCTGCTCGCCTCGGCGCACACAACTTTCGACGAGATCCGCCGGGGTTGCCCCGATCGCCGCGTCGCGGCGATGGGCACGGTCCGGGGGACCGGCCCGGGCGTGTCGTTCGCGGAACTCGCCGGGATCCTGGAACGGGATCACCCCGTCGAACTCCGGTACCCGTTCGAGGGCTCCGAGCACGTCGGCGGCGCCGCCTGGCTGGGCTCCGAGCTCCTCGGCAAGACGGAGACCGCCGGCGTCGCCAAGCTTCACTGGAAGGCGGGAGCCAACGACCTCCCGATGCACACCCACGAGACCTCCGATCGGCTGATCGTCGTCCTCGAGGGCCGCGGCTTCTTCCACTGCTCGGACAAGACCGTGGAGCGATTCGACGGCTCGGATGTCCGGACCGTCGCCGCCCGGGAGCGGGACGTGTTCGTGTTCACGCGGGGCGTGGTGCACACGTTCTCGACGGCGGACTCGGGGATGACGCTGTTGTCTTGCCACCTCCCCTACCTGCCCCTGGACGACCCGGCGCAGTACCGGCTGCCCGCCTGCCGTTGGACGGCGGGGGACCCGAAAACGAGCCTCGATGAACCGCTGGTGACCCTCGGGCGGTGGTCGAGCCTGACCTGACCGGCGGCGCACGAAGACACACAACCGTACACATTCGCGCTCCGATCTTGAACCCGGGGCGGCGTTTGTCGTATAGACGCGGACGGAGAATAGCCAGATGTGTTTTTGGTGCCCCAAAAACTACCCCTCCGGGGCCCGCTCCGCGGGTCTGGCCAACGGTTCGCCGTTGGATCGCGAGCAGATGGGAGCCTCCGAGCTCCCCCTGCACCCCCATGGCCCGGGTTGTGCACCCGGGGCCGCACCGGGAGATTTCGCTCTCCCGGACCATCGAGCACCGGGTTCGTCCGGTGCATCCCGAGGAGCGTTTCGGCGCTCCATCACGAGCAACGTCTGCCCTTCGGGCCCGGCGTTGCATCCCGGCCAAGGTACCGCCCTTGGATGCGAAACTGAACGAGAAGGAACCGACGAGACGGCATGGGACGACCGGAGAAACACCCCGACGAGAAGCGGACCGAGCGGCACAATCTCCGCTTCACGATCGCCGAGATGAACCACGTCCGCGCTCAGGCGGACGCGGCGGGTCTCGATGTCGCCGAGTACATCCGGCGTCGGGCGGTCGGGTACGTCGTCCCCGCGGGGACCGGCCGCCGCGGCGCGGATCCCAGGCTGATCGGGGAGCTCAACGCCCTGGGGAACAACGTCAACCAGCTGGCCCGGGCGGTGCACCGGGGGAGCCGGTTCACAGACCAGTGGGAGGCGTTGGCTCAGCGGGTGGGCGAGATCCTCGAACGCCTGTTGCTGGATGAGGGGGACGACTGATGGTCCCCAAAATCCATCCGCGCGGCACCAGCTTCAGGGGTCTCGCCAACTACGTACTGCATGACAAAGGTCGGGCGAGCACGACCGAACGCGTCGAATGGGTCCGGACCCGCAACCTCGCCACCCAGAACGGGCATGTCGCATGGCGGGTGATGGCGGCGACGGCAATGCGGGCATCCGAGCTGAAGGCCCGGGCCGGCATCAAGAACACCGGACGGAAGTCCGCCCAGGTCGCCATGCACGTCACGCTCGCCTGGCACCCCGAGGAATCCTCTGGGCTGACCAAGGAGGCGATGCTGAGCGCCGCCGATGGGGCCATCCGGGCGCTCGGGGCTGAGGACCGCCAGGCGATCATCGTGGCCCACAACGACGAGGAGCAGCCGCATGTGCACCTGGTCATCAACCGTGTCTCGGCCGAGGACGGGCGGATGCTGAGCTCGTCGAAGGAGAAGCTCCGGCTCTCGAAGTGGGCCCTCGATCTCGAGAAGCAGAACGGCGAGGTCCTGTGTGAGCAGCGTGAGCACAACTGGAAGGCCCGCGACCGCAGCGAGTACACGCGCGGGAAGAAGGACCGGCCGCGGCACACCCACGAGCTCGAATCGGGGCATAAGGGCCGGCCGGAGCACGAGAAGACAGTGAAGACACAGCGTGAACTCGATGCCCGGCTCGGACGGGAGACACGCCGTCTGCGTGAGCGGCACGCCGCTGAGTGGAACACCCTGCTCTCGTCACAACGCGACGCGGAGCGATCGATCCGGGCCGAAGCGAAGCAAGCGGCTCGTCATGCGGTCCAGGAGATCCGCGACGAGTACCGGGGCGTGCTCGAGGATCTCTACCGAGCGCAGTCCAAGGAGCTCAAAGACTTCGTGAAGCGTGACCGGTCGATCGCGGGCCGGGCCCGGAACGTCTTGCGTGTCGTCGATGTGCGGAAGATCTTCTCGGCCGAGGACCGGAAGTCCGCTCTCACTGATGCGTACAACGCGATTTCGAGCGATGGGAACCGGGTCGACGCGCTGAAGCGGACACACGACGCGGCCGAGAAGAAGATCCTCGGGCGACGCCTTCGTGACGAGCGTGCCGCAACGGCACCGATCAAGAACTCTGCGAAGGAACGATTGGCCGAGAGCCGCGCGGTATTCGACACTGCGCGTCACAGTTTGGTCTTCCGGCACGCAATGGAAGACGCGGCGAACCGTACCGATTGGAAATCTCGGATTCGAGACAGGAAAATCGCGTACGAACAGCCCACAAAGGTGATCGGTACCAAGGCTCCCGGTGGTGCAGCGGCAGCAAAGTCACAGTCGAACGACGCCAGCAGCGAGCTCCGCGGTCTGATGGATTTGTATCTCAGGAAGAAAGCCGCTTTCGATCGGAGTACCGATCGCCAAAATGAACGTGATCGCGACGAGCTCGAGCACTAAACTTACGGCATGGCCAAGCAGCACAATCGGGATCTCCCCGAACGGACAACCTCTGCCGCGAATCACTACTACCCCGATGGATTGAAGGGAACATCGCTCGAAAACGCCCCCGACCTAGGGCGAGAATTCGAAAAGACCGGCACCTCCGACGGGCCCGTTCAACCGCAGGGTTCAGGGTCATCGCAAGTTCAGAACTCCGGACACCAGCACGAGATGCGGCCGCCGCCGGAGATCGCCCAGCCGGCCGACAGGTTCGCCCATCTCGACCGCATGTCCAAAGACGAGTACAACGCGATGCGTGCCGAGGCGAAGGATGCTGCGCAATCGCTCGAAGCAAAGGGGTACGGTGAACAGTCCCAGGAGCGGTCCAACGAGCAGGACATGCAGCACGACTACGAGCGGTAGAGGTATCCCTTCCCCGAATAATCGAGCCGCTCTTTGAGATTCATCCGGCTCCACTCCGAACGCCGCTGGTCTCTATAGCGCGACTGCAGTTTCCTGCTGAGCCATCGGAAAAACAGCCAGCCAGTAACGGTACCGAATGCGCACGGGATCCCGAATAGCATGAGCCGGGTTGTTGGTTCCTGAATAGTGAATATCGAGACAAACTGGGAACTCAGCGCACCTGATCCAAAAAGTGAGACCCAAAAGCCAAGAAGTTGGACGCCTTCGGCATCGGCCCACCAAGGTGGGCTCCCCGTGATGTAGCGTTCCTTCGAGGCTGCGAGAACCTCGGCCACATCCCGTTGGCGCTGCTCTTCACGGAACTGCTCTCTTTCTTCTCGATCCAGACGTCTCCGCTCATCCGCTTTTCGCTCTTCCTCGCGCCTCCGTCGCTCGGTCTCTTCCCGCGCGAATCTTTCTCGCTCGATACCGTCCCGTTCGAGTTCTCTAAGTTTGTCGCAGAACCGGTTGTATTCCTCGACCACGCATTCCAGCCTGATCTTCTTCGTCTCTTCCCAGTGCTTCCGCCGGTTGCATCTGATCGCTGCGTAGCTCTTCGTTCCTTCGCCGCACTCGAGGAGCGTGCCGCTCGCTGGCGACAAAACCGTCAGATCGACTCCGGCGATCATGTGGGCCGGTGTCCCCCCGAAACTCGGCATCTCGCCGGTCACACCCTGTTGCACGTGGTTCATGTCGACCCATGTGCTGGGTGCCTCGAACCTGAGACTGATGAGCGAACGGCCGCGTGTCACGCGGTCGCCTTGGCGGTTGAGCCATCGGATGCTGGACAGGCCGACGGATTGTTCAACGGCAGGCGGCAGCGGGATCGGGACCGCGCCGATGAGCTTCGGTGGCTCCGCGTGATCGGGGTGCGGGTCATACAGCCAGCCGAAGACCTCGTCTGAGAAATACGGTGTGCGCCTCACCGTGATCGGCCGCCCCCCACCAATCAATACCAAGGCATCGGCCGGCCGGCCATCCTCCCCGCGATCGAACTGTTCACCGATTTCATCACCCGTGATCAGACGCCGCTTGTGCACGCTCTCGGAACGCGTCGCGGTCTGGGTCACCGTGTCCGTCACCGTTTCAGAGGTGTTCGTGGTGTAGGTCCTGGTTATCGCTTCCGCCAGCGAAATCCCGCGAGAGACCGCGTCGCTGGAGCTGGTGTTCCGGCCAATCGCATGGCTGTAGTTCTCTCCCTCTGAGTTGCTCTCATTCGTGCCAGTGCTGATCGTGTGACCGATGTTGCTCACGATCGAGGTGTTGCGGCTGATGCTCCCCGACTGGCCCTCGCTGCTTCCCTCTGCGCCTCCCCTGCTCTGGCCGCCCCCCTTGTTCGACGACGTGTTCTTGCTCAGAGATGCTTTCTCCTCCTTGCGAATGAACGGGATCGCCTTCGGAACACAGCGAAAGATCGGCCATTGGTTGTATGTGGCGTTCTTCCCAGTACCCTCTTGGCTTCCCCAATTCGAGTTTTTACTCCAGTTGCGTTGCTGGTTCGTGGACGTATTCCAGCCGCTCTGCTCGCTGCGGCCCTCGTTGTATCCCCGCTGGTGCGATTCCCCCGATGCGCTGTGCGTCCCGATGGTCCGCTGGCTGTTCCTTCCCATCGTTGTCGAGACATTCTCACCGGTACTATCCGTATGCGTCTTCGTCTCACTCGTGGTCTTCGTGTTCGAAACGGCGTTCGACTCCGAGTTCCCGTCAGTCCTCCCCTTGCTGTGCCCGGCCGATTCGCTCATCGATTCGAGGATGGGCCGTATCTCGGTGTCCCCGATGAACTCCGAGAGATAGTTCCTCGTGAATAGGTCGTCGATGCTGAAGAAGACGCGGGTCCCGCACTGGCTGAAAAACGTCTCCCAGAAGTCTTTGTAGATATCTCGGAGTTGCGACAGTGTCTGAACGATGAACATCATGGTGACGTGCGCACCACCGAGTTTCGAGATGTTGTGCTCCATCGTTTCGAGCCGTTCGAGGCCCGCGAACTCGTCGATCACCATCAGTACCCGGCTCCCGCACACCGGTTTCCTCTTGCTCCGCGTCATCTCGTTCGAGATCAGCACGAGCATCATCCGCAGCCAACGCTTGTGGGACGCATAGAAGCGATCGGGGATGGTCAGAAAGACGCTTACACCCCTCGGGTCCGTCTTCAGATCTGAGAGCGCGAAATCAGATTTCTCTACGCTCTCGGCGATCGCCGGAGTTCCCAGAAATTTCGTGTGTCTCGAGGCCGAGGCCATGACACTCGAATACTGCTTCTGGCTCGCCAGGTACATGCTGAGCATCGACGATCCAACCCGTGCGACTTCGGCGATCTTCCTGTTCGCAGAAACACATTGCCAAAGCAGAGCGTGGGAATCGATCGCGGGCTCGTCCCCTCCGTTTTCGCGACGGAGGATCTCGAACGAATCGAAATCTCCGCACGTAATCAAGTCGCGAACAGTCACCAGGTTGCGACGCCCCTTGTACAGCGGGTGCGTAAGAACATGGAGGATTAGTGCTTCGATCACATCCTTCGCTAGCTCATCGAAATGCGGCTCGTGCGATTCTTTGGGAATGATCACCATCGCTTCGGCGATCGAGCCGGCATATGCGACCGCGTTCGGATCGTCCGGGTCGATCGTATCGAGGGGGTTGAACCGCGCACGGTATTTCTCGTCGACCTCCGACTCGCCGAACGGATCGACGACGCAGACCTTCTGATTCATGCCGACGCAGTAGTCCGATCCTTCGCCGCGCCGCGATGCAGCGACCGTGGCGACCTCCCCTTTCGGATCGACAACAACGAGCGAGCCCGGCCAGAGGCAGACATTGGGCGTGATGACCGTGGTGCCCTTGCCCGACCGCGTTCCGCAGCAAACGAGCGCGTGACGGTCGTCCCCGTAACCCACAGGGATTCCTGATTCGGGCGATCGACCGAGCCAGAGCTTCCCGGACTCGAACGGGTGCGAGGCGGCGAACGCCGCGTCATCCTGCCAATGGGCTGTGCCCAGCTTCTGTGGTTTGCGTTTTATTCGAATCGCCATCCGGCCCAGTATACCGGGCCAGGTTTACTGTTCGAAGTCGAGGTCCTGAGCGGTTGCCCGGCGCGGGACGTGCTCGCCGGGAACATAACCGATCGCCTTGAGGCCTTCCACGGCCTCAAGAGCTTCGGCCAAGAGTTCCCGTCTCTGCTCATCGGTCATGCGGTCGATCGAGAAAGACCTCATCGAATCCTCCGCGGAAGACACAAAGCGCCGACATTCAACCTCGTTCGCAAAGCGGACTTGCAGCACCGAGCCGCGGGATTCGAACTCCGCTGTCAGGCCCATCTTCTGTGCGAACTCAGACAGGCGACGGATCTCAGATCCCATCTCCTCTTTCGTGATATCGCCGGGGTAGCGGTGCGTGTACCGGTCCTCAGCGAAGTCTTCAAAGCTATCTTTTAGAATGTTACCTCAACACTATTATTGTTAGACATATTCAATAATTATGCCACATATATGCGCATCGCGCAAGTTTTCGTGCGCGGAACCGGGACCACGACTTCACATTCGCACTCTGAGGGTGTATGTGGAATGGATGACCCACCGATCGGCCGAACTTGATCGCTTCAAGACAGACATCAACCTCACGCAATTGATGGCCGCTTTCGGCTACGCCAAGCACCCGAAATCGAGCTCACGCAGTTCGTGCACGATGATCCACCCCAACAGCGACAAGCTCATCGTTGCACGCGGTCACGATGGACATTGGATCTTTTTCTCCGTCCGTGATCACACCGATCACGGGACTGTCATCGATTTCGTGCAGCGGCGAACCGGCGAGAACCTCGGCCAAGTCCGCCGTCGGCTCCGAGACTGGCTTCGCTCCCCCACTGCTCCTGCCCTCTCACCTCAGAATTCCTACGCACAGGACCTCGTGCCAATCACCCGTGATCTCGTGCTCGTGCGCACCAGGTTCGCCGGGATGGAACCGCTCGGGGTATACAGCCGCTATCTCGCTGAAGAACGAGGGATCCCGATGGAGTTGCTCGCCCAAGAGCGGTTCAACGGAGTCATCCGCCGCGATGAACATGGGAACATCGTTTTTCCCCACTACAACCGCGATGGCCTGTGCGGTTACGAGATCAAGAACAGCGGCTTCACCGGATACGCCAAGGGTGGCATGAAGGGCTTGTGGAGTAGCTGTACAGAGGACCGGGATAAGAGACTCATCATCGCAGAGACAGCGATCGACGCCCTAAGCTACGCCGTTCTGTCCGGGCACCACCGCTCACACTTCGTGAGTGTTGCCGGCGAACTCAATGACGAACAGCCCGCCCTCCTCGGGTACGAGATCGGGCGGTTGCCGAGGAACGGCGCGGTGGTCGTCGCATTCGACAACGACGACGCCGGTGATCGGTTGACCCGAAAGATTGCCGGGATCTTTGCCGATTCCAATCGGCTGGATCTCACGCTCTACAACGATCGACCAATCGAACGCGGAGCCGACTGGAACGATGTGCTCCGAGATCGACCACACCCGCCCGATCCTGATATTGGCGGGTGTCCGGAGCCCTGATATCAGCGAAAACTGTGGCGACACAGCGATGGAATGTATCGATATTCTCGTTGTTAGCGGATAATCACCTTCAACAGCCTGCTTCTTCACTACTGCAGACCGGCCCAGTCTGCACGGAGAACGCAGCATGACATACCCCACACCCACTATTCCCCCGATCGGTCAGGAGATCGAAGCCAAACCCCAGTCCGTCACCGCGTCCGGCGGATCGGACACGCCCGTGTCGTGGACGGTCCGGCCGCTCAGCGGTTCGCAGCAATCCGAGCTGGACGTGGAGACATCCGGCACGGATATCCCCGGGGTCTTCGCCAAGCTGTGCTGGATGTTCCGGCGCTCGCAGATCTATGCCCTCTCGGTGAAAGCGGGCACCCACTGCGGACGATTCCACTTTGACGGGAAATACCGCGGCTTCAATGAGCACATCGAGAGCGCGACCAAGATGCTCACCGGCCACCCCCTCTTCCCGACGACGCGGAAGCCGTACTCGATCGCTGATATCCCGAGCGATCGGGTGTACGTCCAGCGGTACGAGGTCTATGTCGAGGCCGAAGATGACCAAGACATCGCGAAGATCCTCGAGATCGCGGGTTGGCGTGGCTTGAACGTATCGAGCCTGGCGGCACGCCGGATCATGGCACCGATTTCGGGCGAGTACGTCATCGCCGAGTTCCGGCTCGGGGCCGAATTGCTGCTCGATGTCCGGCACGATCAGCAGCCCCACCTCAGCGACTTCAAGTCCCGGGTCGCTCTCCATCTGGACCGCGAGCGGATCATCAAGTTCTGGGAGCCGATCCCGGAAGACGAGCCGGGCGAGCGGCCCTGGTGGAAAACGGAGAACGCCGCCTTTGGTTCGTAATCATCCGCCTTGTCCCGGAAGTATTCAGATGCGATAAGGTACGCGGTACCAAGGATTTCCTCCGCGTGCCTCCTGCCATAACGGGAGATGATTGATCGGAGAGTCCACTCCCTCTTCGACCAGATCAGAGCCATAATTTCCTGATACCGTGAGTCGTCTGAGTTGTTCGCCATCACGTGTCCCTTCAACGTCGTGGCCTGTACCTGCTGGGTTCGACGAGCCGACTGCAACCGGAACGCCGCCACCAACGACACGGGCCACCCGTTCAAAGGGTGGCCCGTGCGAATCACTCGTTATTCAACTCCTTGTACACTTCGAGAACACACCAGTTAGTGAATGCCTCTGCCTTGACGGGGTCGGGGGGGCATATCTTGCGTCGATAAGCAACGAGCTCAGCGACGGTTGCCTCTGGGTTCATCTTCGCGAAATCGTTGAATGCCTCCAAGCGCTTTCGGAAATCTCGTTCGCATTGTTCCCAGATCTGCTCGCGCAACTCCGGAGTGAGTTCGTCGTCCATAACCCCTATTGCCACAGACGTGGCGGGGTTGTCAAGCTGTTTGATCGGCAATAAAGGACCCCCTCGGAGCGCTCCCGTCCTGAGCGATGCTCCCGTTGATGTCCTCGTTGGTGTTCGCGATCAACTCGCCCTCGCGGCCGATGATGCTCGAGATCGCCGTGTCGATGCCGTCTCGCTCGATGATCCCGTTGATGCCATCGATGTCGATCAGCTTGCTCTTCTGGTCGATGATCTGCCCGTCGGAACCGATGATGCCCGTGATCGCGGCGGCGATGCCGATTTCGCGACAGATGATGATGCCCTCGATGGTCTCACCGATGATCGACGGGTCGCCGATGATCTTCTCCGCGATCGATTGGTTGATGTCGTTCTTGCTCATGGCGTACTCCCTAAACTGGTCCTAGCCGCCTTACACAGCCGACCGGGCTACCAGAGATTCACAGGGAAGAAGCAAGAAGTCCGCGCGAGTTTTGTGGTAACTCAAAGAAAATTTGCGCTACGTGAGTCGAGATCGGCGCAGCACTCCCCCACCACTTCCAAACCGGGCGGTGTACACACGAACAAGATGTCGCGAAAGACTTAGACGAAGAGAGCACGAACCCGCATCCGTTATGGCCATATGGCCAGAACGGTCACATCCGCTTGAGGACGGTCCGGAGGTAGTCGCTGAGCTCCTCCTCGTACTCGGCCATGCCGATCGCGTCGCCCTTGGATGGACGGCGGAGCGGCTCGCCGCGGCGTGGGTGGGCCGCGAGGGCCTCCTCGGCGATCGCCAGCAGCGACCAGACCGCCCGCGATGCCTGGGAGTAAGTGACCCGGCTTCCGAAGGCGTCGCCGATCGCGGCCAGGGTCGCCTCCATCCGGTCGCTCTCGTTCTCGTTCACCAGGAACTTCTTGGTGATCCGCATGGCGCTCATCGCGTCCTTGCGGGCCGGCGGCTGCGGCGCGGGGCGTCGGACTGGCGGGGGGACCCTGCGCTGCACATGACGAGGCTCTGGCTCTGGCACCCCCCCCACCGCTGCCGGGGGCTCGGGGGTCGGGTCCGGCGCCGGGGCCGGGGCTTCGGCTGGCTCTGGCATGGGTGTCGGTGCCTGTGCCGGTCGCGGCGCGGTCCGAGGGGCCGGCGTCGCCACCGAGGCCGCCAGCCGCGAGCGCACCGGGTCCACCGTGTCCTCGGTCGGGGCTCGCCTAGGCATTGCTCGCCTCCGTCACCGTGTCAGGCTTGGGCTCCGCTTCGGACGCCGCGCGGGCCGTCTCCAGACGGCCGAGGATCTCCTGCGCGAGCGCGCGGTACTGGTCGGCGACCTTGTGGCTCGGCTCGGTCTGGAAGAGCGTCTTGCCGTCGTACTGAGCGCTCTCGATCGCGGTGGCCATCGAGATCGTGGTCCGGAACGCACCCAGCTCCCCCGCTGCCTGGAACTCCTTGCGGATCTTCTCGGTGAAGATCTCCGCGACCCGGGTCCCGGTCCGCACCTTGCACATGACAACGCCCAGCAGCCGCAGGCCCGCGTTGCCCTGCTCGCGGACGGACTGGATGTCCATCAGGGCATCGGTGAGGCCCTCGACCGAGAGCTTCGCCGGCTCGGTCGAGAGGATGAACCAGTCCGCGGACAGATACGAGGCGACGGTCGGGGCGGACGCGTTCGGTGCTGTGTCGAGGAAGATGAAGTCGTAGCGGTGACGGAGACGGTCCAGGACGGGCGTGAGCGTCGCCGAGGGCTCGCGGAACTTGTTGGTCCGCCGGAACTCCTCCTCGAAACTCTCCAGGTTGCGGCGGGCAGGCAGGAGCTCAACGTTCTCGGGGAGCTCGGTCCCCTCCACCGGGTCCGAGCCCACGATGAGCTCCTCGGGGTCCTGGCCCATCAGGGCCTCGAACGTGCCGAGCCAGTCGGTCCCCAGCCCGCAGCCGCGGGTCGCGCCGCAATTGCCGTCCAGGTCGATGACGAGGATCTTCTTGCCCTGCTCGCCGAGCGCGGCGGCCAGGTGGAGGGTGTTGGAGGTCTTGCCCACCCCACCCTTCTGATTGCCCACCGCGATCACCTGGGCATGCTTCGGTGTGTCGTTCATGATTGAGGGCCTCCTTTCCCCAAGTTTTTTTTCGCCGTCTTTCTGTCCATATGTACCGATCGATATGGACACATGGTCATATGGGCAGATGTCCCGTTCGATCGGGCTACATGGCCCGAACGACTTGTCCATATGACCCTAACCCATCAGGGGCATCGGACGCAATCTGTTGATCGACGCGGCGTGCGAGTTATCCACAGAATTATGGGTCATATGGACATATGGCTATATGACCCAGTCAAAGAGGCCATTTTGACAAGTACATATGACCCGTTCGATTGGGGCATATGGTCATATGGACCTCTCGATATGTCCATATGGACCGTAACTGGTTGTGTGCGCGCGCTTTATCGGGTTGACGGAGCGGGGCGATTCGCCACATATTGTGGCTGAGTATACACGCTCACACCACATGTCCGTTCCATCACGCGAGCGGACGAGGATCAACCAGACGAAGGAGGCGTAGAGCAGCGGACAGCCTCAATAAGTGAAAAACCGCTCAACGGCGCGGCAACGCCATGGAGCGGTTCTCACGGCCGGAGTACGCCACGGACGGGCGAAGCCGGCTACCTACGAATGCCAATTCCAAGGTAGCGCGAGTTGATCGAACCGTCAAGGGGCCACGCTCCGGGCGGCGCGATCGCTGTG
Organism: Porticoccaceae bacterium; assembly: GCA_002702725.1. Taxonomy (GTDB): domain Bacteria; phylum Pseudomonadota; class Gammaproteobacteria; order Pseudomonadales; family Porticoccaceae; genus NAT127. The sequence continues at coordinate 23,197 of PABE01000034.1, read as the reverse complement.
CCTACGCACGGAAAGGACTCCGTGCATGCACACCAAACCCAAGCCCGGCAGTGGGGGGGTCAAGCCCCGCTCAAAGATCGGCGAACGCACCGACCGCATCGAGGGATGCTTCCGCCGCATCACCACCCATCAGCTGGTGCTGGCCTGGTGGCTGTACCGTTCTGGCCATATGACCCGGAGGCAGTACCGCCTCTACTTCGCGGCCCACGAGCTCGCGGAGCGGCGCCGGTACTTCGAGCCCGACGACGACGACGCCCGGCCGCTCTACACGATGGCTGAGATCGTCCGGCTCGTCGGGGGCCGGGGGCATGACCGGGCGGTCCGTGAGCTGCGGGCCGACCTGAAGGCCCTCGCGCGGCTCCGGCTCGTCGCCGTCTCCAAGCACCGCATCAGGTTCGCGCGCTCGGCCGACCAGATCCGCGTCGACGACATGTCGGGATTCTGGGCAATGCTCGCCGAGATCCCCAACGCCCGGCGCAGCGTGCCCGTGCCCCGGCGGATGCTGCGGGCCTTGGCGGCGGGGTTCTCTAGGGACGTCACGGCGCTCATCAACGCGCTGCTCATCCGCGGGCTCTTCTGGCACAAGGACAAAGGCGGTGGGGGAGGGGACTACCGCATCGACGGGCGGTACACGCTCGCCTGGGTCGCCGAGCACTTCGGGATCAGCCGGCGCGGGGCGACCGACGCCCGGGCCCGGCTCATCGAGCTCGGCTGGATCCAACCGATGCCCGTCACCCAGTGGGAGATGAACCGGTGGGGGCTGCGCGACCGGATCGACACCGATTGGGCCATGCCCGCGAACGAGGACAGCGCCTGGCAGAGCGACGCCCGAGGCGACGAAACAGACCGTTGCCGCGGCGGTGCCTCCGAAGACGCGAGAGCGGTGGGGGGGGTGCTCCCGTTGTCCGGAGCGGGCGACGGTGAATCTGCTACCCCAACGGCCGATTTTGACGGCGAATCTGCTAGCCCTGATCAAACAGAATCTCTCTCCCTAACGGGAGATCTAAATACCAGAAAGCTCACCCCCGGGCGGAGCCGGGGGGAACCGGCTGGTGTTTCGCCGCGGGCTCAACAGGGCAGTAGGAAAAAGAAGCCGGGCAGGGGAACGGTCGGACGATCCGGGCCAGGGCGCCGTGGCCGGAGCGGCGGTGGGGGAGGGGACCGGCGGCCCGTCAGCGATCGCCGGGCACGCACCGAGGGCCTGCCCCCGCCGAACATCCGCGACATCCGGGACGTCGATCTCCGCGACACCGACCGGCTCCTCGAGCTCCACCGCCAGGCCTGCGTGATCGGGCTGGCCAACGCGAGCGAGTCGGGGCGGATGGACTTCCTCGCGCTCGCCGAGCGGGCCAGGAACCGGGGCAAGCGGCCCGGGGCGATGTTCTACTGGCTCATCCGCGAGCAGAAGACGGCGTTCATCACGCTCCACGACGAGGACGAGGCGGCCCGCAGGCTCCGCGAGCACCTCAACGGCAGGCCGGTCAGAACATCCAGCAACCCCGACGGCGGTGGGGGGGTGGTCCGGCCGAAGGCGATGCCGGAGTACACGCAGGACCAGAAGGTCGTGCTCGCGTGCATCCGCGTCGCCAAACAGCACCGGGGCGTGGGGGCGTTCACGATCGCGCGGGCGAAGGGGTGGGACAGGGAGCGGTTCGAGGCCGTCCGGGCCGAGCTTGATCTGATTGACCTGGAGCGGTGGCGGTACACCGACGCCGAGGCCGACTTGTGAGCAGTGCCCGGATCACGATCCGATAAATCTTCTGAAACATGAACACCGGATCCATGTATCCGGTAATCTAGGCGAATCTACTCCTCGGGCACGAACGCCCGCGTGGAAAGGGGAATACCTGATGGATCGATTCTGTCTATGGACTGCCCTCTTCGCATCGGTCGCGGGCACGGCGGTGTCCGCTCAGCCGGTCACCCGTGATTTCAACGACGACGGGACGCTCGACTATCCGATCTCGATCACGGGGTACGACGAGACCAATCCGCAGGGCGGCGCTTCTCGCCTGTGGTCCGGTGCCTCGAAACTCGCGATCCAGACCATCGTGTCCCCGGACAGCAACACGCTCTTTGGGTACAGCAGCGAGTCCGCCGGCGACATCAACGGCGATGGGTTCGATGATGTCGTAGTGGGGGAGCCGCTCTGGGGAACGGCCGACGCGTGGGAAGGCCGCGTGCATGTCTTCAGCGGACAGGACGGATCGAGCCTGCTCACCATCCCGGGGCCGTACATCGAGCTCGCACTCGGTCGCTTCGTGGCCGGCATCGGCGACTGGAACGGCGACGGCACGCCAGACATCGCATCGTCCGCATGGGTGACCGTCGATACCTTCGGCAACGGCACCACTGACGATGGCTACGGCATTGTGTTCGTCTTCTCGGGTGTGGATGGGTCGATCCTCGCCGAGATCACCGATGCCACCGCGACGGAACACTTCGGCTTTGGGGTGTTCGGGCTTGGGGACATCAACGGCGACGGCCGTGCGGATATCGCGATCACCGACCCACGCGCCGACGGTCTCGCCGGCACGAGCGCCGAGGGCCAGATCTACATCTACCACGGCGACGCGACCGCCAGCTCGACCTTCGATTTCGTCGACGCCGCCCACACGATCGGCAACGGGGATACGGGCCTGCGGACGTTCGCCGCGCAGATCGACACGATGCACCCCAACCGGTGGCTGACAAACCCGACCATCCAGGTGCTCTCGCTCACGACCACAGACCCGGAAGACGGGGTGACCAAGTCCGAATTCGAGACGGACATCCTTGAATTGGATGGTTCATTCGCCGGAAGCAAGGGGACTCTTCCACAACTCCTCGACCCCGGCGACATCGATATGAACGGTGTCGTTGATACCGCAGACGTGACCGCCTCGACTGGGCAGTACGGGACATCACCAAATGCGACCGGCGTGATGCCCGCGGCTGATATCAATAAAGACGGCATCGTCGACGCCACGGACATTGGCCAGGTGCTCTCGAATTACGGCGCAACTACGAATATCTTTGAAGACCTCTGGGAGGACAACCGGCTGCGTTCATTCGGTGGTCGGGCTTCTGGCTTCGGAAGCCACCCAAGCGGCTTGAACATTGCGCCCGCCGGGGCCATCATCCGCTTGGACGATTGTATTTTCGTCTCTGCCGGCCCGGACAACTCGCCGAGCGTGATCCCCTATCTGCTCGGGCTCGAGCTACGGACAAATTGCTCGCGATGCCCTGGCTGCGATGATCTTGATCCGAACGAGTGCTACGAGTGCATGACCCTGGGTTCGCTTACAGGCGGGAATATTGACGTAGACGATCCCCAACCTCTCCCGGGCGAGACTGTTATTTTCACAGTCCAACCAATCCGGCAGGTCGGTCATAAAAAGAAATGTGTGAATTGTGGTTCGGAATCTCGGGAATGCAACATTCACCATGACTGGGAATTTGCACCATGGGTTATCGAGGTACAGGACGCCAATGGAGACTGGCAGCCAACACAACGGGGCTCTGCTTCGGTAGTTCCGGACACCAAGGTTATCCAAGTTTCTGTGACAGGATCCTCGTGCGAGAATCTCCGGCTTCGGGTCAACACATCCAGGAGCGAACCAGAGTGCAATACAATTACAATTGACAAAAATAAAAGCATTAAGTTTGCGAGCTTCGAATATACAGTATTGAATCTCGCAAGCACACCAGCTAATCAGAGTCGCACTAAAGTCGGAGTTGGGGAGTTTTCTTCAATCACAACAACAGATCCGGTAACGTGGGATGTCACTGTAACAGATGAATCTGGATTCCAAACATACCATTACCCGCTCAGCTCCTACTACCCATTTCAGGCATCTAGCACTGCCGGAACTCACGAAGTGATAATGACGAAGAACGGTTGCTCTAGGACGGTGGTGTTTACCATCGTCGAGCCAAATGAGATTAGATTTTATCCGTATTCATTTGCCCATATCGAAGATGTACCTAGTAGCGGATTTTGTGCCGATATGCGCATCTATCCCATAGATGTCAGTTTCACAGGGATTCTACACCTTGAAGGCAATGCGACTTACACTTTGACAGGAGAATTTCTTGAGGTTCATAACGCGACTACAAATGGGGACCCAGTCATTCATCCAAGAACAAACCCGCCGAATCTTGTCGGCGAAGATAACTGGTCGCTAGCGGTTGATTCAATTTACAGGGCCTTGTGTGCTGACCAGGCAAATATGTATACTCCCGGATACATGAGTGCCACGATCCCAAATTATTATATAATAGGTTTTTATGAATCAGATTCATTCTTTGACGTGAATACTATAGGTGAAATCAACAGCGTTGGCACAATCACAGTTGAAAAGGGGGATGGGTTATCGTATCACGAAGTTGGTGATATATTCGACTCATGTCTCGGCATCCCACTGATGCCAATTTGCCCATAGGCGGAGCGTACTATCGTTAGGAGATAATTAATGCTTCCGAAATCATCAATGCTTGTACTATTTTTATTCACAATTATCGGCCGGACTTCTTGGGCGTGTAGCGGATCAGATGATGAAATTAGTCAAGATAATCATCTCCTTCAAATAATAGCTGATGATGCATGTCTGTATCGGCTGGGGTATTTGGTGATGCAGGAAGACAGCCAAGATAAATCGCTTGTGCAAAATAGCGGTTTTCAAGCAGCAAGCTTAGAGTATGGAGCTGAGCAGCTGTTACGTGCGGTAAATCCATTCAGAATCAGGGATGTGTTGATAAAATATGGAAGAGAAGACCATGGCTTCGTATTGCGTGTGTCTGCAATGATACTGGAGTCAATTGCTTCTAAGTACGGTGATGTAAACCATGGGCCTGTAGAGTTGCCCTCAAGGGGGCTCGTTCCTGGGGGTGGAGGCTTATTGTATGATGGAAAGTCTCCCGAGCATGTCAACGGTGATCAGGCTCGCGAAAAATACATCAAAGCGATTGCAGAAAACAAGAAACGAGCTGAAGATGTGCTTAGGCGGGCAGAGGCAAACAAAAACATTACTGGTTACAAAAAATTATTTGAATTATATGTATCTCAAAATGGCGGTAGAGAACTAAAGGAAGACTGTAAGGAGTCAGTAGATCGGGTATCTAGGGTAGTGGCTCCCAGTCTGGTTCATCCACGAAAGCAATCCGAAAACAACTAGCAAGCAAACAAGTTTGACGGGTGCGACATAAACGGTTGCGTTTTACGGTATCCCATAACGTCGTTTATGGGTCTCAGTAGTTCACCTTGAAAGTGGGGGAGTCCTCGGGCCGCGATCGCCTCCTGTCATACAGTCGTGTCGTCGCGATCGATGAATGCCCAAGCCACATCTGGACATACGCGATATCGGCCTGGTGCTCAAGGGCATTGGTCGCGGCCGTCGCCCGAAGGGCATGCAGGCAGAGTCCGTCCATTGTGATCCCGGCCTTCGCTCCATACCACCTGAGCAGCTTGTAGATCCCATCGCCGGTGAGTGCGCCATCGAGTTTGCCGGTTCGGTTGTTGCGCACGGGCCGGAACAACGCCCCCGGCCGATCGTCCCCGTGCCCGGCGAGGGAGAGGTATTCCTGGATTGCTGAGAGCGCCGCCGGGTGGACCGGGACGTACCGCGTCTTGGATCCCTTTCCGAAGACAGTGAAGTGCATGACGCCGCGCCGTTCCCGCATGTCGATGACGCGGAGATCGGCGACCTCAGAGCGCCGCAGGGCGTGGAAGAGATAGGTCGCCAGGATGGCCCGATCCCGCCGCGCCTTGAGAGAGCCGGGGTCATCGAGCAGATCGGGCGCCTTGAGCAGGGCACGGGCCTGGGCATCGGACAGGGCCGGCGTCTTCCCCTCGTTCGCGCCCTCGGTCGGGCGTTTCACGCCGGCCACAGGGTTCGACTCAACGGCGTTCTCGTTGCAGAGGTAGTCAAAGAGCGAGCTCACGGCCGAGAGCTTGCGTCGGATGGTCGCCGGCGCGAGCGGTCGGGGGGTCCCATCCGGAGCCGGCGCCCCGGCGTGCTCGAGCGTGGACCGCCAGGCGATGACATGGGCCCGGGTGACGGACCGGAACTCTTCGGCGTGCTCGATCCCGCAGAAGGCGACAAAGGCCTCCACATCGCTCTTGTAGGCCCGCCTGGTGTTCTCGTTGTGGATGTTGGCGAGCCAGACGGCGGCAGCGGGCACATCCGCGAGGTTCTGGAACTCCTGCGCCGTGAGCATCCGCTCGGTGCCGTGCTGGTGCACCAGCTCGCGCCCAGCTCGAACAGGCATAAGGCCCGCGGTATCCTCTCTTTTCCCACTGCCCCGATCCGGCATGCTGCTCCTGTCGTTGATCATGAACCCTCTATCAGCTACTTTACTCTTGATAATGTATTTTATCAAGAGTGAAAGATCGCCGGGTGAAACCCGATTCAGAACCGGCCACGGGCTAGACCAGAGCTTGTAGTTGGGGTAAGCTCGGGATACGTGTAATAGGTAGTCACTTTGCCGACGTCTTGAGGTGGCCCGTCCGTTTCGGAGGCATGCTCTAGGGGAGCTTGCTCTTTTGGAGTTTAGTGACCGCTGATCCGACTTGGAAGAGGCTGATCTAGGCACAATAGGCTCGATATTGCCTCAACTTTGCTGCAGGGACGCGGCAGCTGGCGAGGACGACGCGCTTGGGCAACGATTTGATCATGAGATTAGAGGCGACGTTAAGCCCGAGCAACGCTAGGACAGATTTGTTTGATCTGCGTCCGTCGAAGGTTTTTCTGCAATTCTTCGAGGTGTTGGCCGATTAGCAATCGGAAGCAACAACTTCTGTGTGCGCTTTTTTCTGCTGCATCCTATTGAATCTCTGGCAACTAAAGTTCATAAGTACAGTTATAGGGGATTGGCTCTCATACCTGTACCATCGTATGCGGACGAGCATTTTCGAAAAATCCGGAGGGACGATTATTGGATTGGGCATTGGAACTTCAGCTTGCCAGCAGAACTATTTTCGCCACGGTTCTCGGTGGACTTATCGGATTGGAACGGCTGTGGCACCATCGCGAAGCTAGCGTGAGAACCTACGCGTCGGTGGCCATGGGCGCGTGCGTCTTTGCGCTCATCTCGCAACACATTCCCGGTGCCGAGCCGTCCCGCATGGCAGCCAACATTGTGGTCGGTATCGGATTTTTGGGCGCCGGCATCATCATGCAAAATGGCAACCGTGCCTACGGGCTGACCACGGCGGCTACGATCTGGGCGACTGCCGCGGTCGGAACCGGTGTTGGTTACGGGATGTATGTCCTCAGCTCGTTGTCGGCCCTTATCGTGTTTCTCATCCTGGCGGCCCATCACGTGCCATGGCTAAGCCCGAAACACGAAAATAGCACTGAAGATAAGAGCGATTCATGAGCAAAACACCATTCGAAATACGATGTTGCAGGGCAGTGACAGCACTCCAGAAGCCGCCAATGATCGCGGTGATCTCGACCGCGGGAAGCCCTAGGTCCATGTTCGTTTCAACGGCAAGTGGCAGGGTGGTTAACCATGGCTGAAACTCTTCGCCTCGACCTCCCGCTCCTCCTCCCCGAGGTACCGGACGCACGTGACGCATGTGTACGGCGGCTCACCGAGAGCCTGGAATCTCGTGAAGGCGTCGAACGCGCCCACATTCGTAATGCGGAGGACGGCGCGCGCGCTGAGTTGTGTATTCATTACGATCCTGCCGTGCTTCCACTTGAACGCATCCGCCGAGTCGCCAAGACGTTCGGGGCGGAAATTACCACCAAGTTCGGACATGTGGTTTGGCAGGTCGACGGAATTTCGGATCAACGTCGGGCAAGGACGGTCAGCGCACGGTTGCGCCGTCTACCGGGTGTCCTAGAGGCCGAGGCCAACGCGGTCGGTCCGTTGCGGATCGAATTCGATCGAGCGCAAACCAATGAGAGCACCATCCGCAACGTCCTCGAGGACTTGAGGGTATCGCTGGAGCGAGTAAAGCCCAGCACGGTCGAGAATGCTGACGAAGCACACGACCATGATCATGCTCACGGCGGCATTTTTGGTGCGCGAACGGAACTGATCTTCGTAGCCTTGTGCGGCGTGCTTTTGCTCATAGGCTGGCTTTTGCCGAAGTTCGTAGCGGTTCCGGATTGGGCGCCCCTCACCATCCTGGTCGCGGCCTATTTCTTCGGTGGCTATTACGCCTTGCGCGAAGCCATCGACAGTGTCCGCAATGGCCGGTTCGAGATCGATTTTTTGATGCTGGTGGCGGCGGCGGGTGCGGCAGCACTCGGCGAATGGGCAGAAGGCGCGCTACTGTTGTTCCTCTTCAGCCTTGGTCATGCGCTGGAAGGCTATGCCATGGGCCGTGCCAAGCAGGCCATCGAAGCGCTTGGCGCCCTGGCGCCTAAGACCGCCACCGTGCGCCGCAACGGCAAGGTGGCGGAGATCGCTGTCGACGCCTTGCGGGTCGGTGACATGGTGCTGGTGAAACCGAATGAGCGGCTTGCCGCCGATGGATTTGTCACCAAGGGCGAAAGCAGCATCAATCAGGCACCGATCACCGGCGAGAGCGTGCCAGTGGACAAATCACCCGTCGAGGATGCGACCGGTGCCGCGGATAACCCCGACTCTGTGGATGCTGAAAGCCGTGTTTTCGCCGGCACGATTAACGGCGGCGGCGCGTTGGAAATTCAGGTTACGCGGACATCCGCGGATTCGACACTCGCACGTGTCGTCAAGATGGTGAACGAGGCCGAAACCAATCAATCGCCCACACAACGCCTTACCGATCAATTCGAACGCATTTTCGTTCCGGCGGTATTGGTTCTCGTCGTCGCACTTTTGTTCGCGGGCTTCGTTGTCGAGGAACCCTTCAGCGACACGTTCTATCGCGCCATGGCGGTTCTGGTGGCGGCGAGCCCCTGCGCGCTCGCAATTGCGACGCCAAGCGCGGTTCTCAGCGGGGTCGCACGCGCCGCGCGTGGCGGCGTCCTGGTCAAAGGCGGCGCGCCGCTTGAAAATCTGGGGCGGCTGACAGCCATCGCGTTCGACAAGACCGGTACATTGACCGAAGGCAAGCCGAAGCTGGTCGATGTGGTGACAGCCGAGGGCGTCGAGGAAAAAGACCTCCTGCGCGTGGCAATCGGGGTCGAGGCGCTGAGCGACCATCCCCTCGCTGCCGCCGTTGTCAGGGACGGACGCGAACGCCTTGGCGACACACCTGCCGCTGAAGCATCTGAACTGCGCAGCATCACCGGCCGCGGTGTCGTGGCCCAAGTCGATGGCGAGATGACATATATCGGCAAGGACGACCTTTTTGCCGAAGTGGACGGCCCGCCCATTCCCGATACGTTGCGCGCCCGGGTCGAGGCGCTGGAAGCAGATGGGCGCACAACGATGGTCGTGCGCCAGGGGGACCGGTATCTTGGGGTTATCGGGCTGATGGATACGCCGCGCGAAGCGGCCCCGGCGGTCATCGAAGCACTGCACAAGATCGGCATCAGCCGGATGATCATGATCTCGGGCGACAATCAGAAAGTCGCCGACGCGGTGGCGCGGGCCATCGGCCTTGACGAGGCGCGCGGCGATCTGATGCCGGATGACAAGGTGGAAACGATCAAGAACCTGCGCGCGGAGGCCAAGGTCGCCATGGTCGGCGATGGCGTCAATGACGCTCCGGCGATGGCGAACGCCACGGTCGGGATTGCCATGGGCGCGGCAGGCTCGGATGTCGCGCTGGAAACGGCCGATGTGGCGCTGATGGCGGACAATCTGAACCATCTGCCCTTCGCCGTGGCGTTGAGCCGGTCGACGAGCTCGATCATTCGGCAGAATCTGTGGTTCAGCTTAGGAGTAGTTGCCTTTCTGGTCCCGGCTACGATCCTCGGTCTCGGAATTGGTCCCGCAGTTGCGGTACACGAGGGATCGACGATTGTCGTCGTTTTCAACGCGCTGCGTTTGCTTGCATTCCGTTTTACTTCGCCAATTGCACCAGTGGATAGAGCATCCAATACGGAAATGTCGACGCAATCAACCAGACAACAAGAAACCGCAGCAGGGAGCACCAAATGAAGTGGTTCGAAGAGACCATCGAATGGGTTATCTTTCAGAGCCGTTGGTTGTTGGCCCCACTCTATTTGGGGCTGGTCGCGGCACTCCTTTTGCTCGGCTTTAAATTCCTACAGGAGCTCGTGTCCTACGTCCCCAAGATCGTTACATCATCAAGTGATGACACCGTGCTCGCCGTCCTATCGCTGATAGATCTCGTTCTCGTGGGAAATCTCGTGTTGTTGGTGATATTTGCCGGGTACGAGAATTTCGTTTCAAAGATCGAAACGAACGGACACCCGGACCGGCCTTCTTGGATGGGGTCAGTTGACATGAGTGGGCTCAAGTTCAGCCTCATCGTTTCGATCGTAGCGATTTCGGCGATTCAATTGCTGAAATCATTTATGCACGTGGAACAGCTAACCGATCGACAGCTTGCCTGGCAGGCAGGGATACACGGCGTGTTCGTGGTGTCCGGCCTTCTGCTCGCCTTGAGTGACAGATTGAAGAAAAAAAGTGGCTAGAGCAGTTTCCGTCTGATGTGAGTCGGAACGGTTAGAAAAGGGATTCCCTTTGGCGTGCAAATCAGATTCGGTTGTGCTTATGGCAACGGGGGATTTGCAATGGCGAAGGGGTATTCGAAGGACTTGCGCGCGCGCGGTGTCGATCGTCCAGTCAGGTGAGAGTGCGCGGGCGGCGGCGCTTGTGCTCGACATCGGCGCCTCGACGGCGATCCGCCGGATCGCGCGTTGGAATGCAACCGGCAGCGTCGAAGCCAAGCCCGGCACAGTGGCAACCGGGAGATAAGGTGATCATCACACCGGCAGTATCCGATGATGACGCCAACGAACGCTTTGGAGGCTTCAATCAACCGAAGCCGTATCAGCGTTACACGGACCAACCGAAAGGTTGAAGAATTGTGAGCGTTCGGTGTCTTCCTAAGCTCAGCTTTGCTGATCATATTCTATCTGCTCGTTGAGGGATAGCAACTGTGGAATGGAGGTATGTTATGTGCCGGTCAGGTTATGCGCTCTGGGCGCCGATTTCGACGCCACGGTGACGTAAGTATTTATATAACGTGGCCTTGCTGATGCTGAGATTGTTCGCGATTTCGACGACGCTCAATTTGCCTTCCCGGTATAACGCCTCGGCCGCTATGGCTTTCAGCTCGGCATCTGAGGTTAAACCTTTCGGTCGGCCACCAACACGGCCACGTGCCCGAGCTGATCGAAGTCCGGCTTGTGTCCTTTCGGCGATGAGATCGCGTTCAAATTCGGCCAGTGACGCAAAGATATTGAAGATCAGCTTGCCTTGAGCATTGGTGGTATCGATCGGATCATTGATGCTTCGAAGTCCAATACGGCGCTCGTTCAGATGGCTCACCAGCTCGACCAGATGCTTCAGCGAGCGGCCGAGACGATCGAGCTTCCAAATCATGATGACATCGCCAGGCCGCGCTTGATCCAACAGTTGCTCGAGTTCGGGGCGATCCGATCTCGAGCCGCTAAGCTTTTCTTCAAAAATACGCTCGCATCCAGCTTGTTGCAGAGCGTCGATTTGAAGGTCGAGGTTCTGGTCTCCGGTCGAGACCCGCGCGTAGCCGATTTTCATGGGGATGAGTCTACGAAACCCGTGCAAAACAGCACAAGTTGAACTTTGATTTTATGAACCGGTTTTCTATCCTGATGCGAGTAGTTTTCGCGGCGTGTGTGCTCCGCCGCACGGCGTTCAGCAAAACGAACGTTTTTCTGAACCGCATCATGGAGCAGGAAATGGCCTCAATCGAGCGGACGGCATATCCAAGACTGACGGGGCGAATGTCGGAGGCCGGGCTTCGACAGTCCTACTCGCTTACGGAAGATGAGAAGGCGCTCGTCCTACAAAGCGCCAACGGCAGCTCTGGACGCCTGACCTTTGCCGTCCTCCTGAAGACCCGTCAGTCGCTCGGCTATTTTCCATCAGTATCCGAGGTGCCAGAAAGTGTTCTGCGCCATATGACCGAACAGCTGTCTCTGGAAGCAGGCACGCGACTGGCAGATGCGGAACATCTTCGCAAAAGCCGGTCGCGCTATCGGCTGGCAATCCGGGCGCACCTTGGTTGCCGGTTGTTTGCAGATGTCGGCAACGACGTCGTTGTACCAGCCATCGCTTCGGCAGCTCGGACAATGAGTGACCCTGCCGATCTCATCAATGTCGCTGTTGAGGCGTTGACCAAGGCCAACATTGAGCTTCCGGCATTCAGCACATTGGACCGACTTGTCGGCCACGTCCGCCAACAGGTGCATGATGAGCTCTATCACGCCGTCGCGGGCTCGTTGACTCCCGATGATCGAGAGCAGCTGGACGAATTGCTCCGTGTTGCCGATGGTGAGACGGTGACACCTTTCGTGGCCCTGAAGGAAACGCCAGGTCCGGCCACGCTCTCTCATGTTCGGACTTGGGCGGATCGGTTGGCGGGCCTCAACGTCATCATCGATCCCAAGCCTTTGTTGGACGGTATTCCTCACACAAAGGTTCGGCAGTTTGCCGCTGAAGCCAAAGCCTACGAAGCAAGCGATCTTCGCGACGTTACGCACCCCGGCAAACGTCATGCGCTACTGGTTTGCTTTATAGAACACGCACAGACATCTACGCGCGATGAACTGACCGGTATGCTGTTGCGGCGCATCCGACGAACACGCGGCAGCGCTCGTGATGAACTCAAGGCTCTTCAGGATCGACACCGCGACATCGAGGAACGTCTAATTGGCGTCGTGGGCGGTGTGCTGGATCATGCAAGAGATGCGGACGACGACGCAGCACTGGGGCGTCAGGTGCGGCAATTGCTGGCCGAGAAGGGCGGCATCGAAGTGATCGGTCAGCAATACAACGCCGTGTCAGCGTTCCACGACGACAACTACCTCCCGTTGATGTGGCCTGCCCATGCCAAACACCGGTCAGTACTATTCCGGGTTTTAGAGCTGTTGGACATTCGCTCGGCGACGCACGACGTGTCCGTGTTGCAGGCTCTCAATACAGTTCGCGAGCATCGCCATAGCCGCCGCGACTATATTCCGAACGATCTTGATCTGAGCTTTGCTGCCGCAAGGTGGAGATCCTTCCTGACCAAACGCGTCGACGGCATGGTGGTCATCGATCGACGCGCCTTGGAGGTTTGCGTTTTTTCCTACCTCGGCAAAGGGCTCGAAAGCGGCGATCTCTATATCGAAGGATCAAGCGAATACGCCGATTACCGAACGCAACTTTTGCCCTTAGATGAATGTCGCAACCGTTTTCTGGAATACTGTTGTCAGGTGGGCTTGCCGGAAACCGGGTCGGCACTTGTGACTGAACTTCGGGTGCAACTGAGCGCTCTGGCCGACCATGTCGATACTGGTTTTCCGGTCAACACGGAACTGAGCATCGACACAGATGGAAAGCCGCATCTCCGGAGGCTGAAGGCGGTGGCGCCGTCGGACAACTTCCGGGCATTCGAGGCCGCCGTGCGCAAGCGCATGCCGGAGCGACATCTTCTGGACATTCTGAAGAACGTCCATCATTGGGTGCCATACACTCGACACTTCGGGCCTGCTTCGGGCTCTGACCCAAAACTCGACGATGCCACCAAGCGCTATCTCTTCGCGATCTTCGGCTTTGGATGTAACCTTGGCCCCAATCAGACCGCTCACCACGCGCCGGAAACCATCAACCGGCACACCTTACGTCGGATCAATGCTCAACATGTCAGCGCCGACACCCTTGACGCCGCCAGAACCGATGTCATCAACGAATATGCTCGGTTCGAGCTCCCGCGCTTATGGGGCAGTGGTCAAGCTGCGATCGCTGATGGCAAGCATATTGAGCTGCGTGAAAACAATCTGATTGGCGAACGTCACATTCGTTATGGCGGCTACGGCGGGATTGCCTACCACCACATCTCCGACACCTACATCGCACTGTTTTGCAACTTCATTGCCTGCGGCGTTTGGGAGGCCGTCTACATCCTGGATGGCCTGTTGGAAAACCGCTCCGACATTCAACCGGACACGCTTCACGCTGACACCCACGGACAAAGTGAACCGGTCTTTGGGCTGGCACATCTACTCGGCATCAAATTGTACCCGCGCATGCGGAATTGGAACGATGTCGTGTTCTATCGGCCTGAGAAATCGAGCACCTATCGACATATTGATGCTCTGTTTGGCCAAGTGGTCGATTGGGCGTTGATCGAACGTCACTGGCCAGACATGATGCAGGTGGTTCTGTCAGTTCAGGCGGGCACAGTTCTGCCATCGATGCTGCTGCGCAAGCTCGGGAGCCACAACCGCACGAATACACTCCACAAGGCCTTCCGTGAGCTTGGCCGCGTCATCCGCACCATGTTCCTGTTGCGGTACGTTTCGGAAACCGAATTCCGGATCTCGATCCGGGCTGAAACAACGAAGGTCGAGTCGTTTCACAGCTTCATGGACTGGATTGGGTTCGGCGGGCCAATCGTCAAAAGTGGTGATCCCGTTGAGCAAGCCAAGCAGCTCAAGTACATGGACTTGGTCGCCAATGCGATCATGCTCCAAAACGTCGCCGACCTGACCGACGCCCTGGCTGATTTGGCAGATGGCGGACACACCTTTACCAAAGAGCACGTGCAGCGTCTCAGTCCCTACATGCGCGAGCATATTCGGCGGTTCGGCCAGTACGATCTCGACATGACCGTTCTGCCGCCGCCGCTCATGTCGCGGGAATTGGTCGTGGCGGCGTAGTCAGTGACCTCATAGCTGTGCAAATTGGCCATGGGCCAGAACGCTTGTATTGCGGGGATCACCGCAAGTTTAGCCCAAGTGACTACCTATTACACGTATCCCGAGCTTACCCCTTGTTGGGGCGAGCTCGAAGTTCTCGCACAGTTCTGTGGCGAACTTCTGTGCGGCGGCACAGCTTTGTGGAATCTCAACAAAATCACTGTACAGCAATGTGCCGAAGCTCCCGAAGGGTGCTTTTAGAACGTAAAGTGCAGTCGGAGATCTTGCCATGCTCGGAACATCAACAAGACGGCTTCTGTTCCTGTTATTTGTACTGTCCAGCTGTTTCAATGTTCTGGGCTGCACGCGCTCTGGTTCTCTTGGGGTCTTCACCCCGCCGCGGTCGTCCGCACGGCCCCAGCCGGTTTCGCTGGCGGTGCATGTCGATACGGCGTCTTTCACGGACAGCGAACAGCGTGCAGAATTCGAACACGAGTACCGGCTTCTGGCCGAGGAGCTCGTGACCAACACGGGCCGATTTGTACTCGTCGAGCCTCAGCGGCGCACGGCCTCGTTACCTGAGTTGAGCGTCACACTTGAAAAGATCGCCCTAATACAGGATTTTCCGACAAGTCGGAGGCTCTTGGCCAGCTTCGCATCGATGCTCTTCAGCGTCCAAGAGCTCGCGTACTCTTTTTCCGACCCGTCGAATCGTCCATCGTTTTCAATCGGTGACTCGAATACTGGGCGTGAGTTGGCTCGGCTTTCGCTTGAGAACGAAGACATGGGCATCGATCTTGGATATTGGGCGAAAGTGCGCATCGAGTTCCG
This sequence comes from Porticoccaceae bacterium, assembly GCA_002702725.1. GTDB lineage: Bacteria > Pseudomonadota > Gammaproteobacteria > Pseudomonadales > Porticoccaceae > NAT127. The sequence continues at coordinate 7,649 of PABE01000034.1, read as the reverse complement.
GCCTAGTCTCGCCAGTGAACCGTCAGTGTCGAACGAGTACGAAAACGGCGTGTACCTGATGGGAGGCCAAGAATGGCAAAGTCTGACCATCGGTCGGGCCAACCCCACGGAGCGGTCGTGGCGGGTCAGCAACAGAGCGCGCCTCCAAGAAACGACCTTCAATACACTTCACTGGGGTCTTGTCAATTTTCTCGAAGAATACGATGCCACTGGGCCGGCTGGAGAGACCCGATGATCCATCGTGATGTCGTGCGAACGCTGCTTGCGGCTGTTCTTGTAATGGCGATGGTGAGCTGCGAATCGTCTCCCACGACCTCCGCAGATCGACCCGCCTTGCCGCCCGGTACCCGCGCTGAGACAGTGTTCATTGTGCAGGAGAAACTCCCAGCACACGCGACTCAGCTCGCCATGGATGTGGCGAAGCACGCGTCCGACCGGACGTTCGACACCGCTGGGAATACCGAGTGGTTCGATGCCGTGAGTGGGGGTAACTTGTCCGGAGTAATGAGGCGCCTTCACACTCGAGTGACTATCCTCCAAGCGGACGGCAGCGGCTACGCGATCGACATCCGCAACCCCACGGATCCCGTTCTTTCTGGGAGTGCGAGCGTCGAGATCGAAGAATTCCTTTGCCGCGCGGTGGTTCGCCTAGAAGAGCGCCGTGGCCAAGGCTGGCGTCTCATCGCTGCAGGCCACGGCCAGGGGCTTGTCAATATCGAAACCAAGGTCACGGTGGCGGCCCTCCGTGAGCTTCAGGCCAGCGGCTCTGCCGCGAGGCGATCGATGGCGCGGTGATGCTCGTTATTGATCGCCTTGCGGAGCGGCGTCGGGCCCGTACCACCTTCGACCGTTGAATTCTCCCGCCTTTTTCCTCAGCATCGGCATCGGTCGTGGATATTCGGAAAGCTCCGGGCTGCGTTAGAGCCCGAACCCTGACGGAACACCGTCCGATAAAACGCCGATAATTGACCTTCCGTAAAACTCACAGATCCCGAATCCACATCCCCCAGGCTTGACAAGCACACCTCCGGCATGGCATACTGGATGTACAGAATTCAGTACAACGTGCCGATGAGGAGACCATGACCCGATCGACCGACATCACCAGCTTCACCGAGCTCCGCAAGAGCCTCCGGCCCCGGCTGGATCTCGTCCGCAGCACCGGACGCCCCCTCTTCGTGACCACCAACGGCCAGACCGAGGCGGTCCTGATGAGCCCGGAGCTCTTCGACGAGCTGATCGGCAAGGCCGAGCTCGTCGAGAGCCTGGCCTCGATCGAACGCGGACTCGAGGACGCGAGCGCCGGCCGGGTCCGCCCGATGCGTGACGGCATCCGCGAGATCGCCGGCGAGCTCGGGGTCACCCTCGATCAATGATCTACCGCCAATGATCTATCGCGTTGATCTCACCGATGAGGCCCTGGGGAAGATCCGCGACCAGGCCCGCTACATCGCCGAGGAAGCCGGCGAGCCCGTCAACGCGGGCCGATGGCTCGCCAGGGTGCTTGAGTCCGTCGACACGCTCGAGCGATGGCCCAGACGCTGCGCCGTTGCAGACGAGGACGCGTTCTTCACCATCGAGATCCGCAAGCTCAACATCGACGGCTTTTTGTTGCTGTTCACGGTCGATGACGACGCCGGCGTCGTGACCGTCCTGAACGCCCGGCACGGACGGCAGCTGCCGATCACTCCAAAGAAGGATGACCAATGACCGCGACGATGCCGCCGATCAAGTTGCCTGTCTCCGTCGGTGAGGTGTACGAAGCCCGAACCCAGGGCATCATCGACGTCACTCTGGCCGTTATCAGTGCCATGCCGTTGTGGGGCTGGATCGTTGTCGCGATCTGCGTCCTGGCATCGGGCCGATCCGCCTGGGTCATGCTCGCGAAGCTCACCTTCAGGCACGCGCGGCCGTTCTGATTCGTCTCGTGGTTACCGGTGTCCATTGACACGCTGAACGCCCATGTTCCCCAAAGCAGAGAGCTAAATATGCAAGAGATCATCTGTCCCCATTGCGGTAAAGCGTTCAAGGTCGATGAGGCTGGATACGCGGACATCTTGAAGCAGGTTCGCGATCACGAGTTCGATCAGCAGTTGCAGGAGCGACTGGCACTGGCGGAGAAGGACAAGCAGAACGCGGTTGAGCTGGCCAAGAGTGCGGCGAGCAACGAGATACAGCAGGCTGCCGCATCTAAAGACGCCGAGATTCAAGAGCTGAAAGCCAAGCTCGATGCCGGCAAAATGGAGCAGAAACTGGCAGTAACCGAGGCTCTCAAGGCCGTCGAGAAGGAGCGTGACGAACTCGCCCGTGAGCTGGAGACAGCGCAAACTGGCCAGAAAACTCAGCTCGAGATCGCTGCGGCCCAACACGCGAAGGAGCTTCAAGAGACCACGGCCGCTAAGAATGCCGAGATCCAAGAGCTGCAGGCCAAGGTTGATGCCAACGAAGTGTCTCAGCAACTAGCCGTCAGCCAAGCTGTGAGCGCTGTGGAGAAGGAGAGGGATGATTTGAAGAGCGGTCTTGAACGCTCTCAGCTTGAGAAACAGCTGGGCGAGCAAGCCCTCAAAGACAAGTACGAGACCCAGATCAGAGATCGCGACGAATCGATCGAACGCTTGCGAGACATGAAAGCCAAGCTCTCAACCAAAATGCTTGGGGAAACACTTGAGCAACACTGCGAAGCGGTGTTCAACGGCATCCGAGCAACCGCGTTCCCGCGGGCATACTTCGAGAAGGACAACGATGCTTCCTCGGGGAGCAAGGGCGACTACATCTTCAGAGACAGGAACGAGGAAGAGACCGAGATCGTCTCGATCATGTTTGAGATGAAGAACGAGAGCGATACCACTGCGACGAAGAAGAAGAACGAAGACTTCTTCAAGGAGTTGGACAAAGACCGCAACGAGAAGGGCTGCGAATATGCGATTCTCGTATCATTACTCGAACCCGACAGCGAACTGTACAACACCGGAATCGTTGATGTTTCTCACCGATACCCCAAGATGTACGTCATCCGTCCGCAGTTCTTCCTCCCCATGATCACGCTGCTACGCAACGCCGCTATGAACTCCCTTGAGTACAAGACCGAGCTAGCGTTGGTCAGATCTCAGAACACGGACATCACCAACTTTGAGGAGAAGCTGGAGAAGTTCAAGGCAGGTTTTGCCAGGAACTATGACCTCGCCACCCGGCAGTTCCAGAATGCGATCGACGAGATCGACAAGTCCATCAGCCATCTACAAAAGACGAAAGACGCCCTGCTCAGCACTGGGCGGAACCTCCGGCTCGCGAATGACAAGGCACAGGATGTGACGATCAAGAAGTTGACGCACAACAATCCGACCATGAAGGCGAAGTTCGCGGAGCTGGGTGAGCAAGATGACTCAGGATCCGAATGAGTCTCTGGCGCGCCATCCCCCCACTGCTCTCGTGATCTCGTTATTCAACCGGCTGGTGTCGCCCAATGGTGGGACCGGTCTTTTCGTTCTTGTATCTGGCTCGGCCCGCGATCGAATTCGCTTGAATTGTCCCGGACAAGTGCGCTATTGGTGAAACCGCGGGGGCGATCATGCCCCGCCGGGCCAACAACCCGCCGTATGGACTTCGGCCGATGGGCCGGATCGCGCCTGAATACCGGCCCCGGCCGTCAATAGGGCGCGCCTTCATGCGGAGGCTTGTTGGGTCCGGCCCACCAGCGAAAGGAGCCGAAGCATGCCGACCACTCTGAGCGACGAGGAACTCGCCGACGAACTCATCCGGATCACCGACGACCTGGATTCGATCCTCTTCAGCCTGAAGCTGATCAAGATGTCCCTGCACCGCCCCGTATGAACGACCGGCAATAGATCGTCGGGTGATGGATGCTCTTTTCCTTGCGCGGCTGGGTTGACCTGCAGATGCCGACACTCGCACAGCCGGGCCGCAGTTCAAGCAGAATCGCGGCCTCCACCCCTGTCGCTGCGCTCGGGTGCGGACCCTCCGAGATTCAGCTTGAGCCCCGTCCCTGGTGGCCGTGCGTTTGGTGTGGCATCGGTCAACCAACCACGAAAGGAAACCATCATGACCAACACACCCGACTCCAAGCCCATCGACACCATCCGCGACGGAAGCCTCAAGGCGACCATCTGGAAACGCTTCGGCGACAACGGAAACTTCTACTCCGTCGAGATCAGCCGCACCTGGCGTGACGACGAGGGCAAGTACCACGACTCGCACAGCTTCACCGGCAGCGAGCTCCTGCGGGTCTCCCGCCTCGCCGACATCGCCTACAGCGAAACCAGGCTCCTGCGGGACGCCGACCGGAAGTCCCTGGCCTGATCCGGGCCCTGCCCGCCCCGTCCCGGGGCGGGTTCTTACTGACCCCAGTCATTGTCGCTCTTGTCCACGTGCATGGCACTGCCGGATAATCATCCGAATGCGGCGACGAGAGCTAGGACGGCAACTGCCGAGATTCCGACACACAAGAGGCATTGCAGGTACCGAATCGCTGATTTCACCCTGTCCATTTTGGCTTCGACGATCTCGCTCATCCTTGTGATCTGGCGGTGATAGTCCTCAACCACTGTTTCTTCGGAAGCCTTACCGTCGGTAAAAAACGAGAGCCGTTGACCGAACCCGCTCGATCTGTATGGAAATAGTACGCTCGGCTGGGCTTCTCCAGTGTTTCTCGGGCTCAACGCCTGAAATGCGCTGTGCAATGAGAGCCATGCCAGTAGCAGCATCGTCAACGAGAAGATCACGGAGATCACGAGACCCACAACACACGAAAAAATGGAAGCACCAAGTTCGGCGTCGAGTGCCCACTTGAAGACCGTCGTGAAGATCCCCAGTATTACAGGGATCCCACCGACTACCGCCGCCGCCTTCGTGTCCAGGAATCGCACTGCAGCTTGGCTGTTTTCGTAACCGGCACGAAGATGGCCTACTCGGCTCTCGAAATCAAGTGAGTTAGCGCCAGGTCCATCAGCGCCTGCATCGGTCACGGTTTCGACGTTCTCGTTCAAACTGCCTCCTCCCGGCTTCATAGTGCTCCCAGTATGCCCACTCCTCGGGCCATTCTGTAATCCCATCGAGATGAGCGAGATAGTGCCGATTGACAAGGCATCGAACGTTCTTGAACAGCCACTCGTTGCCCTCAAGCATGATGTCACTCACCGGCTTCTCGCGCCACGACATCGCTGCACGCCACTCTGCGGGCAGGATCCAGCACATCGAATGACCATTGTGCCAATCGGCTCCCTTCTTCATCCAGGGCTCGTGACAGACAACCTCAGGCGGATCTCGCTTCAAATCCCTGAAGTACCAAGGTACCCAGATCTCGATCGAGGCAAGAGTGGGACCTGTATCGAGTACCCCCGCTACTGAATGGTGAGAGCCTCGGTTGTACATATACTCTGGATCCCGCAGTGACCGGGCTAACAGATTCGTGAATTGGTGGGTTCGATTCATCTGTAATAATGCCGAGGGGTCACAGGTTCTGGCTTTGCCCTTGACATTGTGACGTCAGTCGGTGATCCGTCTGCAGCGATCCGTGCTCTGGCTCGAATGAGACCGGATGAAGCCCCAATGCGGAACAGGCTTGATTGCCCTCCCCGAGTGTTCTCTGCCTGGGTAAATGAGTGCATGTAGCCGTCGTCGAGCTGGTCCCAATCGTCCTTGAGCACAACGAACTCACCCGCGTCCGGGTTGATGTCCGCAAAAGCTTGGATGCTCCTTCCGAAACCCTCTCCGGCACCGACAAGGAACCTTCTGTCACCGATTTCCATCCCGGCGACATAGATGCTTCCCCCAGCGTTTCCGTGAGGGACACCACCGGCGATTCCGTGCGCCCATCCCTTTGAGCCGATCCGTTTTGCATCGCTCTCAAGGTCTTTGTCAAAATCGAGTGATAGCTCGATGAGGCGCTTCGGGACGGCGTCCCGGTACGCGTCCATGCTGCGAAAGACCGCGCTCGCCGTGAAGTTATCCCCTGCCCAGGGCAATTGGATCAAGCTTTCGCTGTGTCGATCCACGAACGCGCCGGATGCCGCCATGATCGAGTAGAAGTCGGAGGCTAGTTTTTCTAGCCGTGCATCATCGTCAATACTTTTCTCAACGAGAGATGTGAAACCATCGAGGTCGGAGCGCATCACCCAGCCGTAATAGGTGAGGGGAAGGTCGGCCGTGGGCGCTCCCGGTGTCCCAGGTGCGCCAATGTTGACCGCATCGGCGAGGATGGTGCGGTTTTCACCAATTACGTCAAAGAACCGAAGCACGGGTTCTTCTTCAAGGGCTTTGCGGGCAATCACCCTTGATTCATCCATATCTCGTGACGTTTTTCTGAGGTCGGCGTACTGCCACGATTCCGACTGCCTGTCGAAGAACCCGACATGGAACCGCTTGAGTGATCTGCTGTCCTCCGGCCGTTCGAGCTGGCTGTAGAGGTGCTTCGCGGGGTTGTTTGCTGCTGGGCCGAGAGATACCCATGAGTCATCACCATGGGCCCCGCGACCGGCCACCACGAGTGTCTTTCCGGTATCGGCGGTCATTCGCCAGCCCAGCACTCGGCTGCGTGCCTGGAAGACGATTTCCAAAGCATCGTGTAGTGATTGGATGAATTCCAGGGCCCGTGCCGCGTCGTCCAGGCCGGCGAGAGGAAGCCCGGCATGAATCATCGACCCTTGAACTTCTAGAATCGACCCGCCGTACTGTTCAGCGGTCTTGCTCGCGGCCGCAACAGCACGGGCGACTGACTTCAAGAAGAGTTTCGCGTCTTCAGCTGTCCTTGCGTTTTCGTATCGATGTTCAAGGTCGAGCTTGACGTACACGTGTTCGAGAATCATCGGCCGAAATGGCCAAATCTCGCTCTCAGCCTTGAAGGACCGGAAGTCTTCGAGACTCTCTGCCAGCCGAACCGCAATCTGATCTGCCATGTATCACCTCATTTCGTGTTGTGAACATGACACCGGCAACTTGCGTGCCAGGCGAACCGGTAGTGCTTCGGTCTCAACATCGCAGCCAAGGGTGCGTATGACGCCGTCTTTGTACCGGTACACCACCCACGAAAGCAGCGGAAGTGCCTATATGGCAGGTATTCGATCACATCGTGACCCCGTAGCTGCATTCATAATAGTGATCCACAGTTCTGTGCTTTTGATTCGCGCAGATCCATAAATATGTTGTGAAGGCTTTCAGATCAATGGCCAGCACGCATGTATTCAGGATGGCTCGATTGTGGTCCCCTTGATGTGATCAGCCGCCTTCTGGCCACCTGCCGCGGCGCTGACCACCAGCTTCTTGTCGCCGGCCAGCTTCCGCTTCCATCCATCAATGTACGCGGCCGACTGTTCGACGGTCTGGGCCCCGATCCCGGCCGCGGCCGCGAGGAACGCCCCCCCCATCTCGGCGACGAGCTCTTCTTTCGAATAGTCCGGTGATCCGAACGGCTTCGGGTCGCGGTCCAGCCCCCGATCGAGCCGCTTGCTGTGCCCGGTCGAGTGGACGAGCTCGTGGAAGAGCGTGGCGTAGTACGACTCCCCGTCCACGAACCTCGCCGGCTCGGGGATCCGGACCAGGTCCTGGCCCGCCCGGTAGAACGCCATGGTGCCGCGGTGCTCGATCATGGGCCCGTCTCGGTATCCCTCGACGATCTGTTGCGCCGCCTCGATCGG
>PABE01000033.1 GCA_002702725.1 Porticoccaceae bacterium | reverse complement strand
GCCGTTGATTACAGACGGTTTCTAACCCGTCGACCGGTGTTGCGAAGAGCGGTGCTCCTTGGCCAGTACTGTGGCCTGCCCGCTGTGGAATTGCTGATGCACGGCCTGGTGGTGGTAAGGCCCTTACTCGGCCAGGGTACGGGGCATGATCGTCGTCGGGTGTTGGGAGTCATGCTGGTCCGCGCGTTGTTTTTCGCGGCACTGGCTGCCCTCGGGGGCTGGATGCTGCTGCTCGGTTATGCTGCTGCCTATCTGGTTTTTCTCTCCGTGCTCGGTTTCATGGATTCCTTCCAGCACCGGTACCTGTTGCTGACGGGTCTGGATGCCGGTCGCGCCGAGTCCCCAACGCGGGATACCGGCCGCTTCCCGACCGGGTATTTCAGTCGCCAGTACGAGGATCAACACACGTATTCGAATCTACTCAGCGCGCGCTGGCCCCGGCTGAATCTGCTGGTGCTGAATTTTGCCTATCACAATGTGCATCACCAAAAGCCCATGGAACCCTGGTACCGGTTGCCGGCCTTGCACCGCGACGCCATCGCCGGGGATGAACCTGTGCAGGAACTGCCGATCGGCCAACAGATCCGGGACTACTGGCGTTACCGGGTGGCGCGGGTGATGGCGCCGGCAACGGACAGTCTGGACAGCTCCGCCAATATCGGTGCCGCCGGCGTGTCCTTCCTCACTCCCCTGTAAGACGAAAGGAATCGACCAACACCATGCAGTTATTGACCTTTAAAACCCTGTGGGGATACCCGGACCAGGACCTGGAAACAGCGCTGGACCAGGCCTGCGCCGCGGCGGTGGCGGAGGGGTATCAGGGCGTCGAGGGGCCCGTCCCCGCCGATGCATGCCTGCGGGACAGCTTCGCCGGAGGGCTTGAGCGACGGGGCCTGGCCTATATTGCCGAGATATGTACCGCCGGCAGCTACGTGCCGGATCGTACCGCCCCGCTGGAGGAGCACCTGGCGGACCTGAAACGCCAGCTGGCAAGGCTGGCGCCCCTCAAGCCTGTCAAGGTCAATTGCCTCGGCGGCTGTGATCGATGGTCCATCGATACCAGTCTGGCGTTCTTCGATGCGGCCCTTGAGATGGCTGACAGGTTCGGGGTGACCATTGGTTTTGAAACCCATCGGGGTCGCAGCCTGTACAGTCCCTGGACGGCGGAGGTACTGCTCGGCAGGCGCGATCTGCCAGTGACCTGCGACTTCAGCCATTGGTGCGTCGTGTGCGAGGGGATGGGTGACAGTGAGTCCGATCTGATTCGGCAGGTGGCGAGCCGGGCGGTGCACATCCATGGCCGTATTGGCTTTGACCAGGGACCCCAGGTATCGGATCCGCAATCCTTCCTTTACCGGGAGGACCTGGAAAAACACCTGCGTTGGTGGTCCTGGATCTGGCAGGCCCAGGACGGCAAGGGGGAGTCGGTGACCACCCTGACCCCGGAATTCGGTCCCGATGGCTACCAGGCGCTAAACCCGCGCACCGGACAACCCTTCGGCGACCTCGATCGCATCAATGCCTGGATGGCGGACACAGTGAAAACCGCTTTTGGCAATCGTCAGGAGACAAGACATGTCTGAAAACAATTTGTTAGCAAATCCGGAGCCGCTGTACGAGGACACCCTCGACGGCGGCTGCCACTGGTCGTTCCGGGTCAAAAAGGGCAAGACCCTCCGTCTGACCGACCTGGAAGGTGGCGCCAATGTGGGGATGTTGTTTTACAACCCCAACGATCTGCTCGAGCGCTACAACGCCCCGGATACCCTTAAATGCCAGCATACCTTCAAGCTCACCGCGGGCCACTGCCTGTATTCGGATATGGGGCGGATTTTCTGTTCCATTACCGCCGACAGCTTCGGCTGGCACGATACCGTCTGTGGCAACCTGACCCGGCGGATGATCGCGGAGCGCTGGGGGGAAAAAACCTATCAGGATTATCGCAACGACTGGACCCGCAGCGGCTACGACAGTTTTCTGGTCGAGTTGGCCAAGTACGGGCTGGGCCGGCGCGACATGGCGGCTAACCTCAATCTATTCAGCAAGGTGGTCACGGATGGGGCCGGCAACCTGCGCCTGGATAGCGACGCAGCGGCGGCGGGGGCGAGTGTCGATCTGCGCTTTGAAATGGATACCCTGGTGCTTTTCCACACCTGTCCCCATCCCCTCAACCAGGCCCCCGGGTATCCGAAAAAGCCCGTCCGCTATACCTTCTTCGACAGTGCCCCGCTGGCGGAGGACGACCCATGCCGGAACGCCTGTCCGGAAAACCGGCGCGGTTTCGCCAATACCGCCCTGTATACCGAATTGCATCTTTGAGGAGGCCGATGATGATTATCGACAGCACCAGAACCCTCGATACCGCGCTATTCTCCGAAACGGTGCTTGCGGGGGATTACTGGATGAAGACACTGAAGGTGGGGCAGACCCTTCGGATCACCGACCTGGAGGGCAATCAGGCGGCGGATACCCTGTTTTACAGTGCCGCCGACCCCGGTGAGCGTTACAGCGCCATGGACACCATCCGCGAGCAGGGCAATGTCTATCTGAGCGCCGGTTCGGTGTTGATGAGCAACCTGTGCAATCCCATGCTGGAGATTGTCGCCGATACCTGCGGTCGCCACGACACCCTGGGCGGTGCCTGCGCCGCCGAATCCAACACTGTGCGCTACGCCCTGGAAAAAAAATGCATGCACGCCTGCCGGGACTCCTGGCTGCTGGCGGTGGCAGAAAACGAACAGTTCGGCATGACCAAGCGGGATATTACTCACAACATCAATTTTTTCATGAACGTCCCTATCACCGCCGAAGGCGGCCTGACCTTCGAAGACGGTATCAGCGCACCGGGCAAGTACGTGGAATTGACGGCGCGAATGAATGTCATCGTGCTGGTCTCCAATTGCCCGCAATTGAACAACCCCTGCAATGGTTACAACCCGACGCCCATCGACGTTACGGTATGGGAATGAAAGGACAGCACAGATTCTTGACGGAGACGGCAGGACCTTATGTTTAGCAAAGTGTTAATCGCCAACCGGGGCGCCATCGCAGTGCGCATTATCCGCACCCTGAAACACATGGGGGTGAAATCAGTCGCGGTCTTCAGTGAGGCGGACGCGGAGTCCCGACACGTGACCCTGGCGGATGAGGCCTATAGCCTCGGCGCCGGTGGACCGGCGCAAACCTACCTGGACCAGGACAAGCTGTTCGCCATCATCCGCGACAGCGGTGCCGAAGCGGTGCATCCCGGTTACGGATTCCTCAGCGAAAACGCCGGGTTTGCGCGCCGCTGCGACGTTGAAGGGGTGGTGTTTCTGGGCCCCACCGCCGATCAGATGGACGCCTTTGGTCTCAAGCACAGCGCCCGGGCCCTGGCGGAGAGGGCCGATGTGCCCCTGTTGCCGGGCACCGCACTGCTCGATAGCCTCGACCAGGCATTGGCGGAGGCACAAGCCATTGGCTATCCGGTGATGCTCAAGTCCACTGCCGGGGGTGGCGGTATTGGCATGCAGCTTTGTTACGGTGCCGATGAGTTACGCAAGCATTACGAAAGCGTCAAACGGCTCGGTGAAAACAACTTTGCCAATAGCGGTATATTTCTCGAAAAGTACGTTGAGCGCGCCCGGCATATAGAGGTTCAGGTGTTCGGTGACGGCGAGGGGGGCGCCATTGCCCTTGGGGAGCGGGATTGTTCCAGCCAGCGCCGCAACCAGAAAGTCATCGAGGAGACCCCGGCCCCGAATTTGCCCGACCAGGTCCGACAGGTCCTGCACGACAGCGCCCTGGCGTTGATGCGGACCATTCACTACCGCAGTGCCGGCACGGTGGAGTACATCTACGACCCGCAATCCGGGCAGGCGTATTTTCTGGAAGTGAACACCCGCCTGCAGGTGGAACACGGCGTCACGGAACAGGTATACGGCGTTGACCTTGTCGAATGGATGGTGCGCCTCGGTGCCGGGGACATGCCTTCTCTTGCCTCGATCAGTCTGCCGGCCCTGGAAGGGCACGCCATCCAGGTGCGGGTTTACGCCGAGGACCCCGGCAAGGATTTTCAACCCTCCGCCGGGCTGCTGACGGAAGTGGTTTTTCCTGCTGCACAGGGCCGGGAGCTGCGGATTGACCACTGGCTGGAGCCGGGGATCGAGGTGTCGCCATTTTTCGATCCCATGCTCGCCAAGATCATTGTCTGGCAGCCGGAGCGGTCACAGGCGCTGGCCGCCATGGGGGACGCGCTGGCGCAAACCCGCCTCTATGGCATTGAAACCAATATCGCCTATTTACAGACCATCCTGCGCGAAGACATTTTTCGCAAGGGCGAGATCTACACCCGCTATCTCAATGGCTTTGATTACCGGGCCGGTACAGTCGACGTGCTCGCCGCCGGCACATTGACAACCATACAGGATGTTCCAGGCCGGGTCGGTTACTGGTCCATTGGTGTTCCCCCCTCAGGCCCATTTGACGATTATTCATTCCGCCTGGGTAACCGCCTGCTCGGGAATGACGAAGCCGCCGCCGGTCTCGAAATGACCCTGAACGGGCCGACCCTGCGCTTCAATCGGGCCCGGCAGGTGGTTATTACTGGTGCGGATATGCAGCCGCAGGTGATTGACAACGGCGAGAGTCGGGCCGCTCCCCTCTGGCAGGTGTTGACGATCCCGGCTGGCGCCGAACTGGCGTTTGGCAAGGTCAAGGGCGCCGGCGCCCGTGCCTATTTGCTGGTCGCGGGTGGGCTGCAATGCCCGGATTACCTGGGTTCCAGGTCCACCTTTACCCTCGGGCAGTTTGGTGGTCATGGTGGGCGGGCGCTGCGCAAGGGGGATGTGCTTCATCTCGGCGAGGATCAACGGGCGGCCGATGGGGCGACGCTGCCACCGCCACAGGTACCCGAACTGGCGGATCACTGGCGGGTCCAGGTCATTTATGGCCCCCACGGTGCCCCGGACTTCTTTACCAAACAGGATATGGAAGCCTTCTTCGCCGCGGATTGGGAGGTGCACTACAACTCCAGTCGCACCGGTGTGCGCCTGATCGGACCCAAGCCGGAGTGGGCGCGCAGCGACGGTGGCGAGGCGGGGATGCACCCTTCCAACATCCATGACAACGCCTATGCCTTCGGCACCATCGATTTCACCGGCGATATGCCGGTGATCCTTGGACCCGATGGGCCGAGCCTGGGGGGCTTTGTCTGCCCGGTGACAGTGATCCGCGCCGACCGCTGGAAGCTCGGCCAGCTGAAGGCGGGGGACCGCATTCGTTTCAACGCCGTTACCGTTGAGGAAGCCGTGGCCGCGGAGGCAGAGCGCCAGGCCCGTATTCACGACCTGACCGCCGTTCCCCGGCCGCCATCTGCCCCGGCTCTGGCGAGTTGGCACTACGCCAATCCCATTGTTGTCGCGGAGAAAATCAACGGCACCGAGTGGACCTGCCGGGTGGCCGGGGACGATTTCCTGCTGGTCGAGGCCGGGCCGTTGATGCTCGATATTGGCCTGCGTTTCCTCATCCATGGACTGATGCTCAAGCTCGAGGCCGAGTGTATTCCCGGCATTGTCGAAATGACCCCGGGGATTCGCTCCCTGCAGATTCACTACCGAAGCGACCAGGTGAATCTGACCGGATTGGTGGAGCAGGTGCTGGCGGCGGTGCAGGGTCTGGGGGATCTCGAATCCCTGAGTGTGCCGTCCCGCATTGTTCACCTGCCCCTGTCATGGAACGACAAGGCCTGTCAGCTGGCGGTGGAAAAATACATGCAGTCGGTGCGCAGGGATGCCCCCTGGTGTCCGGACAACCTTGAGTTTATTCGTCGCATCAACGGCTTGGCGTCAATTGAAGAGGTTAAAAACATTGTCTTTGACGCCAGCTACGTGGTCATGGGTCTTGGGGATGTGTACCTGGGCGCCCCCGTGGCAACTCCTCTGGATCCCCGTCACCGGCTGGTGACCACCAAATACAATCCCGCACGCACCTGGACGGCGGAAAATTCCGTGGGCATCGGCGGCAGTTACCTGTGTATTTATGGCATGGAAGGTCCGGGAGGCTACCAGTTTGTCGGCCGTACCCTGCAAATGTGGAACCGCTACCGGCGCACGCCGGCATTCGACAAGCCCTGGTTGCTCCGCTTTTTCGATCAGGTGCGTTTTTTCGAGGTCGATGGCCACGAGCTGGAACAGGTACGGCGGGATTTTCCCCTCGGCAATTACAACCTGCCCATCGAGGAAACCACATTTTCCCTCGCCGAATATCGGGCTTTTCTGTCGCAGCACAAGGACGAGATCGACGCGTTCACCCGCCGCCGCGAAACTGCTTTCGCCGAAGAACTGCAACGCTGGAAAGACAGCGGTCAGCTCAATTTTTCCACTGAGACACCGGTTCACGAAACCGGCCATGAGGAAGCGCTTCCGGAAGGTTGCCTGGCGGTGGAAAGTGAGGCGGCGGGCAGTATCTGGCAAATCGATGTCAAGCCGGGGGCGTCCGTGAAAAAAGGCGACGTGCTGGTGGTGCTCGAGTCCATGAAAATGGAAATCGAGGTGCTCAGCCCTGAAGACGGAACCGTCGAAAAAATCCTCCGCCAGCCCGGGCAGCCGGTGCAGTCCGGTCAGCAATTGCTGATCCTGAAGCAGACCTTAACCACTGATGGGGCGCCCACCATCGATGTATCCACTGAGGAAAGCAGGCCATGACGATCGACCTCTCCACCCAGCCGCTGACGATTGGCTCGCTGCGGGCGCATTACAGGAACAACGATTTCACGCCGGGGCAGTTAATGGCGGCGATTCGGGACAAGTCGGCGGAGTACTCCCGTCACAACCTGTGGATTCATCTGCTCACTGAAGAAGAACAAAAGCCCTTTCTGGAGGCGCTTGAGGGAAAGGATATCGACGGGCTGCCTTTGTACGGCATCCCGTTCGCCATCAAGGACAATATCGACCTGGCGGGCATTCCCACCACAGCGGCATGTCCGGAGTTTGCCTATGTCCCCGAGAAGCACGCCTTTGTGGTGGCGCAGCTCATCGCCGCGGGCGCGATTCCGGTGGGCAAAACCAATCTCGATCAGTTCGCGACCGGGCTTGTCGGTACCCGTTCCCCCGAGCCCTGGGGGCCGTGCCGAAATGCATTCAACCCCGACTATATCTCCGGTGGTTCCAGCTCCGGTTCGGCTGTCTCCGTGGCCCTGGGACTGGCCAGTTTTTCCCTGGGGACGGACACGGCGGGTTCCGGGCGGGTGCCGGCGTCGTTCAACAATCTGGTCGGCCTGAAACCGACCCGGGGTGTGCTGAGCGCCAGCGGCATGGTTCCCGCCTGCCGCACACTGGACACCATCAGTATCTTTTCTCTCAACGCCGAGGATGCGGCCCTTGTGTTGGATGTCGCGGCCAAATACGACAGCGCCGATGACTACGCCCGTCCCCTAACCGATGCCCGGTGGCCGGAGACTGCCGCCAGGCCAGGGTACCGGGTGGCGGTACCACCGGTCAGCCAGCTGGAATTCTTTGGCAATGTTGACGGTCCCCTCCTGTTCGAGGAAGCGGTGGAGCGGCTGGTATCCCTGGGTGCGGAGGTGGTCGAGCGGGATTTCAGCGCCTTCTTCGACGCCGCCAGGCTGCTTTACCAGGGCCCCTGGGTCGCGGAACGCTATGCCGCGATTGAACCCCTGGTTGCGGAAAAGCCCGAGGCCCTGCACCCGGTGATTCGGCGGATAATCGAGCCGGCCAGTCAGATCACCGCCGTCGATGCCTTCAAGGCGGAGTACCGGATGGCGGGCTACCGGCGGCTGGCCGAGGACTTTTTCGGCGATGTCGATTTTGCGCTGACCCCCACCGCCGGCACCATCTACCGAGTCGACGAGGTGCTGGAAAACCCGGTGGAACTGAACAGCAACCTCGGCTACTACACCAACTTTATGAACCTGCTCGATCTTGCCGCCGTCGCCCTGCCGGTGGGCTTCCTGGGCAATGGCCTTCCCTGGGGGGTGACCGCCTTTGCGCCTGCGGGTGCTGATCGGGCGCTGTTGCGTCTGACCCGGGAATACCTGTGGGAAAACCCTTTGCCCCTGGGCGCTACCGGGCTCGACCGCTTTCCGGAATGCGCACTCGGCAGTGCGAGTCCGGATTGGATTCCCCTGGTGGTGTGCGGAGCTCATCTGTCCGGGTTTCCGCTGAACCATCAGCTCATGGATCGCGGTGCCAGGCTGGTTGAAGCCACCACATCGTCGCCCAACTATCGGTTTTATGCCCTGGCCGGCGGCCCGCCATACCGCCCCGGGATGGTCCGCGTCGATGAAGGCGGGTCTGCCATTGAGGTGGAGGTTTGGGCGGTACCCGCCGAAGCATTCGGCTCCTTTGTCGCGGCTATTCCCGCCCCTCTGGGGATCGGCAAGGTGGAGGTTGCGGACGGTCGCTGGTTGCCGGGGTTTGTCTGTGAGCCGGGCGGGCTCGCCGGAGCCCGGGAAATCACATCATTGGGAAGCTGGCGACGGTTTAACCCCTGACGGGATCACCGGCAGCCGTTGCCGGCGGCCGAGTTAGAGATCATGAACCCTCTGTTTTTGGCCGTCTGGACTATCGGCCGCTGATATCGACAAAGCCATAGCCTGAAATTACCGCGGTCGGTGATTGCCCGCGCACTGTGCAGGCACCGCTGTAAAAACCGCCTGCGTCGTGGATGGCTTCCTGGGTAACCGTGAGTTCGATGCCGATTCCCGCCAGAATCAGCTTCCAGGGACCCCGGCTGTCCGTGCCGCCGGGTGCTGCGTCCAGGTTGACGGGGGTGATCAGGTGAGTGCCATCCGGCCTGGCGACGGTCGCCCAGCAGTAGGCGCGTCCATCCGGCGCGACCTGATCCCAGAGACTCAGGTTATCGCCGTTGTCGAGAGACAATCCCATCCAGAGAAAACTGCCGCCGGTGGCGAAGGCCTCGGCATTGGCCGCCCACTGGCGATCGAACCAGCAGGAGCCGGTGACGTCCAGGCTTTCACCCTCCAGGGTCAACGTTCCGGAGGCGGTAAGGTCGACCATTGAGAGCTGGTAGGTGCCGCCGCCATGGTAGGGAAACAGGCCGGTGCCGTTTGCATAGAGTATCGGGGCGTTGCGGGTCAGCAAGAGATTCAGACGAGCGTCTTCCGCCACCGCTTGCAATTCCATGCGGCTTTCATCCCCCTTCAGGGTCACCGACGGCAGTTTGATGGCGAGGCGACCGGCGTCGAGGGCTCCCTCCGTCTCGGCAAAGTTGCTGACAGCGTGCCGCACCGACTGACCACCCGATTCGACCAGGTACACCTGGGTCGAGACGGGGTGTGCGACATTGGTGACCACCAGCGTCTGGGTGTTGAAGTGCCGCTGGCCCGAAGTCAACTGGCATGAGAGATACCAGATGTCGACGGTGGGTGCACTGTGGACGCCGAGGTCGTTGGGCAGGTCGATAAAAACGGGGGCGGGGTGTTGGATTTCAGGGGAGGTATCTCGGGTCATCGTCGCTTCCATGGGTGCGGGTTTATCGTCTTTATCGGGCCACTTTACCGAAAAAGGACGGGGTTGTCCGGACGAAACTTTTTCTTTTCCCTGGTCCGGCGATGGAATCTGCGGGTTTCAACTTTTGTACATCTGGACAGCCCTGCGCCTGGCACTCACCATAGGTGCTGTTATTCGATACCAGGGATTATCATGAGTGTGCGCATCGGTTTAACCATTCCTGTTCCCATGACCCGGGACACCGACGCATTTTGGCGTTATGTGGATTTCTGTGAGGCCGGTGGCATCGACTCCCTGTGGCATTCCGATCAGTTGATATCACCGGAAGGGAGCCTGGAAGCCATGTCCGTCATGGCGGCCCTGGCGGCCCGTACCCGGCGTTTGAAATTTGGCATGAATGCGGTGTCAGTGACTTTTCGGGATCCGTTGGTCCTGGCCAAACAGTGTGCCACCATCGATTTTCTCAGTGGTGGCCGGTTGTTGCCAATTTTCGGGGTTGGCGTCGGGGGCGCGCGGGAGTGGGTCGGCACCGGGCGCAGC
The DNA here is from genome assembly GCA_002702725.1 of Porticoccaceae bacterium. Classification (GTDB taxonomy): domain Bacteria; phylum Pseudomonadota; class Gammaproteobacteria; order Pseudomonadales; family Porticoccaceae; genus NAT127. The sequence goes on along the minus strand of PABE01000033.1, from coordinate 28 downwards.
CCCGCGGGACGCGGCCGTCGGGCCAACG
>PABE01000032.1 GCA_002702725.1 Porticoccaceae bacterium | reverse complement strand
GCCGATATTGCCGTCCAACGCCACATAGTTCAGTTCCCATTTGGCCGCCTCCGCTTCCCGGGGGTCCTCCTGGGTGTGATCATTCATTTCGTGAAGGTCAGCGTGACGGAACACGGCGTTACCGTCGACACCGAGTTTGGCATCCAGACAATGCAGATTGCCGTCTTCCTTGATCACCAAGGGGTTAATTTCGATCAGCGCCAAGTCCTTATCGAGAAACATCTGGGCCAAGCCCATGAAAATTTTCGTGAACTGTTTGACCTGATCGCCTTTCAGCCCAAGTTGAAACGCCAGCTCGCGGCCCTGATAGGGCTGGGGTCCGGTCAGCGGATCGATCGTCGCCTTGAGGATTTTCTCAGGGGTTTCCTCGGCTACTTTTTCAATTTCCACGCCACCTTCGGTGGACGCCATAAAAACCACGCGACGGGTTGAGCGGTCGACCACGGCCCCCAGATACAACTCATCGGCAATGTCCGTGCACTCTTCGACAAGGATCTTGGAAACAGGCTGACCGTTCTCATCAGTTTGATAGGTTACCAGACGGTTACCAAGCCACTTTTGGGCAAATTCAGCAGCTTCCTGGGCGCTGTCCACCAGCTTTACACCACCGGCTTTGCCGCGGCCACCGGCGTGAACCTGGGCTTTGACCACCCACTTGTCGCCGCCGATTTCTTTTACCGCTGCCTCGACTTCCCTGGGGGTATCGCACGCGAAACCCTTGGAAACAGGCAGACCGTACTGGGCAAACAGCTGCTTGCCTTGATATTCATGAAGATTCATGTTGTTTACCGTCTTCTCTGTCTTGTGAAGACACCGTTAGGAGATGTCTTAGACCCTAGACTGGCAGGACGACAATGCCCTGCCCCCGTTATGCAACCGGAACATCTCGATGGTGCCGCTCCGGAAAAGACGGCACATCGGGATAGTCCGGATTGCTTAAGATGAAAACTGATACCAAAAAACGGCGCCAATTCTCACGTATTTTTGGCTGCCCCGCAAATGGAATTGCCGGGGCAGCGCCTTTAGCGCTTGCGCTTGTTGGGTATATGAATGGCATGCCCGTTGGCGGCAAGTGCCGCCTCATGCACGGCTTCGGAAAGAGTCGGATGACCAAATACCATCAATGCGAGGTCTTCAGCGGTGGAACCAAACTCCATGGCAATGGCTACCTGCTGAACCAGATCAGCGGCCGATGGGCCGACGATATGGCAGCCCAGGACCCGATCGCTTTCTTCGTGGACGATCATCTTGACGAGCCCATCCTTCTCGTCGGCCGCCAGTGCGCGACCGGAAGCGACAAATGGAAACGTGCCTATTTTGTAGGGTTCACCGGACTGCTTGACCTGCTCTTCAGTACGGCCGACGGAGGCCACTTCAGGATGAATGTAGACCACATTGGTGATGATATCGTAGTTGACCTGCGTTTTATGGCCTGCGATACGCTCCGCGACCATCACACCCTCTTCGGAGCCCTTGTGGGCGAGCATCGGACCACGCACGACATCGCCCACCGCCCAGACCCCTGGGGCGTTGGTTGCACAGTGTTCGTTGACGTAAATCGAGCCCCGTTCATCCAGGGCCACACCACAGTCAGGTGCCAACAGATTCTCGGTAAACGGACGGCGACCGACGCAGACAATGAGTTTATCGAAGATCTCTTTGGCCTCGGCACCATCGGCGCCAAGGTAAGTCACTTCCACCTTCTTGCTCTTACCGCGACCCTTTATCTGGGAACCGGTCACCCGGCATCCGAGGCGGATATCCAGACCCTGTTTGGTGAGAATTTTCTTTGTCTCCTTGGCAATCTGCTGGTCCATGATAGCGAGAAAATCCTCCATCGCCTCAAGCAGAACCACCTCGGAGCCGAGACGATTCCAGACGCTACCGAGTTCCAAACCGATGACCCCGGCACCAATGACACCCAGACGCCCCGGCACGGCCTGAAGCTCGAGGGCGCCGGTGGAATCGATAATCACCTCGCCATCGACGGGCGCCACCGGGATATCGATGGGCTGGGAGCCGGAGGCAATGACCACGTTGTCCGCCTCAAGCACAGTCACCTTGCCGCTTTCATCGGTGTATTCCACCTTGCGCTCGGCGAGCAGCCTGCCTGTACCGAAAAGGGATGTAACGCCGTTGGCCTTGAACAAGCCGGCAATACCCTGGGTAAGCTGCTTCACAATGGCATCTTTTCGCCCGATCATTTTCGGTACGTCCAGGCCCGCGTCCTTGATAGTGATACCGTGCTGATCCGAGCCGTGCTGAATTTCCCAGAACTTGTACGAGCTATCCAGCAACGCCTTGGAGGGGATACAGCCGACATTCAGACACGTGCCGCCGTTAACGCCCTTGCCCTCACTGTTCTTCATTTTTTCAATACAGGCGGTTTTCAGGCCCAGCTGGGCGGCACGGATGGCGCATACGTAACCCGCAGGGCCGGCGCCGATGACTACAACATCATACTTATCAGACATTTTATAACCTTTTCAGTAGCTTAAAGACTAAATCTCTAGCAAAATCTTAGCAGGGTTCTCGATCATTTCCTTGATGGCAACCAGGAACTGAACGGCTTCCTTTCCGTCGATCAAACGGTGGTCATAGGACAGCGCCAGATACATCATGGGCCGAATCACCACCTGCCCGTCTTCTGCTATGGGTCGCTCCTGAATCTTGTGCATACCGAGAATGGCCGTCTGCGGCGGGTTGAGAATCGGTGTCGACAGCATGGAGCCGAACACCCCGCCATTGGTAATGGTAAAGGTGCCTCCGGTCATTTCCTCGATGGTCAGCTTGCCCTGCCTCGCCTTGCTGCCAAACTCGACAATGCCGCTCTCTATATCGGCAATGCTCATCTGGTCCGCGTCGCGGAGTACCGGAACCACTAAACCTTTCTCCGTAGACACCGCGACGCCGATATCCTGATACCCGTGGTAAACAATATCATTGCCGTCAATCGAGGCATTGACCGCCGGGAAACGCTTTAGGGCCTCCACCGCCGCTTTGACAAAAAAGCCCATGAAACCAAGGCGGGTACCGCCGTGCACCTCGGCGAACTGCTCCTTGAATTGACTGCGCAGATCCATGATCCGATGCATGTCCACTTCGTTAAACGTGGTCAGCATCGCCGTATTCTGAATGACCTGGGTGAGACGCTCGGCGATACGGGCCCGCATACGGGTCATCGGGACACGTTTTTCGACCCGGTCACCGCCAACTCCAACCGTTTCCAGGGACGGCTCCGGCGCAGACGGTTCCCTGGCAGCCGGTTTGCTCTCCTCAGGTGGTGCGGCTTCGGATTTATGGGACAATACGTCCTCTTTGGTAATGCGCCCGTCCCTGCCCGTCCCCTTGACCTGATCCAGTTCGATACCCTGTTCGCTGGCGATCTTCCTCGCTGCGGGACTGGCTATGGTCTCAGTCGCGGTCCTGGCGGTTGCATCCTCGTCTTTTTTCTCCGCCCCGGCGGCCTCAGTGCCCGAAGATTTGTCGCCACCCTGTCCCGGCTCAAGACGGGCGATCAATTCGCCGCTGAGAACAGTCTCACCCTCGCCCTTGAGCACTTCGGACAGTGTGCCATCGGAGGGTGCCACCACCTCCAGCACCACCTTGTCGGTTTCAATATCGACCAGAAGTTCGTCGCGAGATACCGTGTCGCCGGCCTGTTTATGCCAGGTTGCGACGGAGCCTTCCTGAACGGACTCAGGGAACGTGGGCGCCTTAATTTCAGTCGTCATCAATCAATCCTGTTCTTTGGTCAAAGCATGAGTGCTTCGTTGATAAAACGGTTTTGCTCTTCGATATGGACGGACATATACCCTGACGCCGGGGCCGCAGAAGCTTCGCGACCAACATAATTCAGCCAGAGCTTGGAATTGTGAGCGCCTATGACCTTGCGCATGTGGTGTTGACTGCTGTACCAGACACCCTGGTTGATGGGTTCTTCCTGACACCACACGACATCCTTGAGTTTTTTGTAGGGTGCAATCGCCTCGGCCAGCGCTGTATCGTCAAAGGGGTACAATTGCTCGATCCGCACAATCGCCACATTGTCGACACCGGCCTCGAGGCGCCGCTCATGCAAATGGTAGTACACCTTTCCTGTGCACAGGACCAGTCGCTTGACCTTCGCGGGGTCAACGTGGTTATCGGGAATCACCGTCTGGAATGACCCGTCGGCCAGTTCCTCCAGCGAGGACGTCGCAAGCTTGTGGCGCAATATCCATTTCGGACTCATGACAACCAGCGGCCTGCGCATCGGACGGATTGCCTGCCGCCGTACCATGTGAAACATCTGTGCGGGCGTTGTGGGAATGCAAACCTGGATATTGTGTTCAGCACACAACTGCAGGAATCGTTCCAGTCGCGCCGAGGAGTGCTCGGGCCCCTGCCCCTCGTAACCGTGCGGCAACAGCATCGTCAAGCCGCACAGCCGGCCCCATTTATGCTCACCGCTGGTAATAAACTGATCAATCACCACCTGGGCGCCGTTGGCGAAGTCACCAAACTGGGCTTCCCAGATCACAAGCCCTTTGGGGGCTGTGGTCGCGTAACCGTACTCAAACGCAAGCACGGCTTCTTCCGACAGTAGCGAATCATAGAGATCAAAGGGCGGCTGGCCATCGCCGAGATTTTGCAGCGGCAGGAACGCCTCGCCGTCCTTTTGGTTGTAGAGTACAGCGTGGCGGTGGGAAAAGGTCCCGCGGCCACTGTCCTGCCCGGTCATCCGGATCGGAAAACCGTCTTCGAGCAGTGTGGCGTAAGCGAGCAGCTCCGCCATGCCCCAGTTAATTGGCAGAGCACCACCGGCCATTTTACGCCGATCATCGTAAATTTTTTCGACCTGTTTCTGAACCACCAGCCCCTCGGGAACCCGGACTGTCTTGTAGGCGATTTCCTGCAAGCGTTTGAGCTCGATACGGGTATCGGCCGGGATGTTCCAGTCATGGCCAAGATAGGGCGTCCAATCGACAAACAACTGCCGATCGGGTTCCGACACCAGCTCGTTAACCACATACTCTCCACGGTCGAGGCAGTCACGGTACTGATTGAGCATATCGATAGACTGATCCTGGGAGAGGACATTCTCAGCGATCAGTTTATCGGCATACAGGGTGCGGGTCGATTTGTGATGCCGAATGCGCTCATACATCAGCGGCTGAGTGGTCGAAGGCTCGTCGGTCTCGTTATGGCCCCGACGGCGATAACAGACCAGATCAATCACCACGTCTTTTTTGAACTGGTAGCGATAATCCATCGCCAGAAGAGTCACAAACATTACTGCGTCAGGGTCGTCTGCGTTGACGTGGAAAATCGGAGCCTGGACCATCTTTGCGACGTCTGTGCAATACTCCGTGGACCGGGCATCGTCCTGCCTGCTGGTGGTGAAACCAACTTGGTTGTTGAGCACGATATGAACCGAACCACCGGTTTTATAGGCCCTGGTCTGAGACAGCTGGAAGGTCTCCATCACCACGCCCTGCCCCGCGAAAGCCGCATCGCCGTGGATAATAATCGGAACCACCTGATTGCCGTCAGGGTCGAGCCGCCTGTCCTGTCGAGCGCGGGCCGAGCCAATGACAACCGGCGACGCGATCTCGAGGTGCGAAGGGTTAAAGCCCAGGGCAAGGTGGACCTCGCCACCACTGGTCAGGCGATTTGACGAGAATCCCTGGTGATACTTGACGTCGCCCGAGGTATTGATCAGGCGTTTCCCCGCGAACTCGTCGAACAATTCTGCCGGGTTTTTACCCATGATATTGACCAGGACATTCAGTCGGCCCCGGTGCGCCATACCGATGACGATTTCCTTGGCGCCGTACTCACCCGCCCGATCAATCAGACCATCCAGCATGGGAATCATGCTTTCCCCGCCTTCGAGGCCGAAACGCTTGGTGCCGGGAAACTTTGAATCCAGGTGCTTTTCCAGCCCTTCCGCAGCGGTCAGACGCTGCAATACTTCGATTCTATCCTGGTCGCTGTAGGCGGGACGGGAGCGCACGCTTTCGAGCCGCTGTTGCAGCCACTGGGTCTCCGTGAACGAGGTGATATGCATGATCTCCGCGCCCACATGACCGCAATAGGTGGATTCGAGCGCGTCGATGATTTCCCCAAGGGTCGCTTCTTCCTTGCCGATATACAGGGTTGTGGACTGGAACGTGGTTTCCAGATCCGCTTCCGTCAAACCGTGGAACTGCAAGGTCAGATCGGGCACCGGATCCCGGGCCATCAGACCAAGGGGGTCGAGCTCAGCCTTCTTGTGGCCACGACTGCGATAGGAATTGATAAGCTGCTGGACCTTGACCTGCTTGCGCTCATGCTCAATGTTGACACCACCGGAGCCCGGCGCAGGAATGGGGCGCGCGCGGCGACGGCCGAGCAGTTCAAAATGGTTTCGAATGGTCTGGTGGGATGTATCGCTGGCAGTGACGCCATCCACCCTGGGCAGGCCATCAAAAAAGGCCCGCCACTTGTCCGGTACGGCGTTGGGATCGTGGAGATAGAGCTCGTAGAGATCTTCAACATAACCGGCATTAGCCCCCGAAAGGGGGGACGTCCGGTAAAAGTGCTCCATGATGCTGTCTTGCATCGCTACTTCCTAAAAGTCGATAGATTGTTGGTTAGTTTAGTGCACCTTCCCCAATCACCTTACACAAGACAGCATCAAATAGCATTTTATGGTTATGTACCGCTTCTGAGCAGCATGTTTCTGATGTGACCGATCGCCCGGGTGGGGTTCAAACCCTTGGGGCACACCGCAACACAGTTCTGAATACCGTGGCAACGGAATACGCTGAACGGGTCATCGAGCCTGGAAAGACGCTCTTCGGTGGCCGTGTCCCGACTGTCCGCCAGGAATCGGTAGGCCTGCAGGAGTCCAGCAGGTCCAATAAATTTATCCGGATTCCACCAGAATGACGGGCAACTTGTTGAGCAACAGGCACACAAAATACATTCGTAGAGACCGTCGAGCTTGGCGCGATCCTCCGGAGACTGGAGCCGCTCAATGGCCGGCGCTGGCGTGTCGTTGATCAGGTAAGGCTGAACCTTTTCGTACTGGGCATAGAACTGGCCCATATCGATCACCAGATCGCGGACCACCGGCAGGCCCGGCAGTGGACGCAGGACCAGCCGGTTATCCTTGACACACTCGGAGAGCGGTGTAATACAGGCGAGGCCATTCTTACCCGAAATATTCATGCCATCGGAGCCACACACCCCTTCACGACAGGAGCGTCGGTAGGCCAGGGTGGAATCCTGTGCCTTGAGCATCTCCAGCACATCCAGAACCATCAAGTCCCTGCCCCCGGTATCCAGCTCGTAATCCTGCATGTAGGGCGCAGAATCGGTTTCAGGGTTATAGCGATAAATGCTTACTTTCAACATAAGAATCAATCCCCTGATCTATTAATAGGTACGGGCTTTCGGTTCGAAAGCGGGACGGGTTTTGGGAGAAAAGTTTACCTGGCGCTTGCCGACGCGCTTGTCAGTCGGGAAGTACATGGAATGACAGAGCCAGTTCGCATCATCACGATCCGGATAGTCCTCGCGGGCATGGGCGCCGCGGCTCTCCTTGCGCTCTTCCGCCGCAATGGCAGTGGCCTCAGCCACTTCGAGCAGATTCTGAAGTTCGAGGGCTTCGATACGGGCGGTATTATACGCATTACTTTTGTCTTCAAGAAAGACATTTTCAATGCGGGGACGGAGTTCCGCCAACTTTTTGATGCCTTCCTGCATATAGTCGCCACGACGGAACACGCCGAAGTAATTCTGCATGGTGGTCTGCAGTTCCTTGCGAAGCACTGCGGCAGATTCACCCCCGCTGGACGTGTTGACCTTGTTGAGGCGCGCCATCGCCGCTTCGATATCGCTCTCCGAGGCATCGCGCAACTCAATACCCTCGCGCAGGGATTTTTCGATAAAGAGACCGGAAGCGCGGCCAAAGACAACCAGGTCGAGCAGGGAGTTACCGCCAAGCCGGTTTGCACCGTGCACCGACACACAGGCCACTTCTCCACAGGCAAAGAGACCATCGACAACCTTGTCCTGACCATTATCGCCAGTCAGCGCCTGACCGTGAATGTTGGTGGGTATACCACCCATCATGTAGTGGCACGTCGGCACCACCGGAATCGGCTCTTTCACCGGGTCTGCATGGGCAAATGTGATCGACAACTCACAGATACCCGGCAGACGGCTGTGCAGTACTTCTTCGCCGAGATGATCGAGCTTGAGATATACGTGATCCCCTTCCGGGCCACAACCGCGGCCTTCGAGAATTTCCATGACCATGGAGCGGGCCACGACATCGCGGCCAGCGAGATCTTTGGCATTGGGCGCATAGCGCTCCATGAACCGCTCGCCATCCTTGTTCACCAGATAGCCGCCTTCACCACGACAGCCCTCGGTTACCAGAACCCCTGCGCCGGCAATACCCGTGGGATGGAACTGCCACATTTCGATATCCTGGACAGGGAAGCCGGCCCGTAACGCCATACCGATACCGTCACCTGTATTGATATGGGCATTGGTGGTCGATGCGTAGATCCGGCCGGCACCGCCGGTGGCGAAAACAGTCGCCTTTGATTTCACGTACACCGTTTCGCCGGTTTCCATATCCAGGGCGATAACGCCGACCACGGCGCCATCCTGGTTTTTGACGATATCCACCGCATACCATTCATTCAAAAACACCGTTTTGTTCTTGAGATTGGTCTGGTACAGGGTATGCAAAAGTGCGTGACCGGTCCTGTCGGCCGCCGCGCAGGTGCGCGCCGCCTGGCCGCCCTCGCCGAAATTCTTCGATTGACCGCCGAACGGCCGCTGATAGATCCGCCCCTCTTCTGTCCGGGAAAAAGGCAACCCCATGTGATCGAGCTCGAATACCGCTTCCGGACCCACGGAGCACATGTACTCAATGGCGTCCTGATCACCGATGTAATCGGATCCCTTAACAGTGTCATACATATGCCACTGCCACTGGTCCTGGGGATCGGCACTGGCGATCGCACAGGTGATACCGCCCTGAGCGGAAACCGTGTGGGAGCGGGTAGGAAACACTTTGGAGATAACCGCGGTCTTGTATCCGGACTGCGCCAACTGCAGAGCTGCACGCATACCCGCGCCACCGCCGCCCACAATAACGCCATCAAACGAAATGGTTCTTACATTAGCCATGGATTAAATTCCCCAAAGAATATCAATTGCCCACACGACGTAGGCCAGGGTTACGACAATCATACCGAGCTGAAGGACGATCCTGATTGGGGTCGCCTTGGGCCCCATCAGACGGACCGTAACGTAATCCGTCAGCACGGCCCAGAGACCAATCCAGGCATGGGCGGCAAACGAAACGATGGCGGCAAGGCTGAACAGCTTCATAAATACGTTCTGATGCAGCGATGCCCACTGCACATAGCTCAACTCACCGGCGGAAAGCAGATAGACCACCATGAACACGGTATAGGCGGCCATGATAATCGCGCTGACCCGCTGTACCAGCCAATCGGAAAGGCCGCTACGACCGAAACTCGTTACATTGGTTACCATACCCAGACTCCCCCGAGAATAATCAATACCACGGCAGCGACCAGGGCCAGCTTGGCCCCCATGCGACCGCCTTCAAGACTTTCACCAATGCCCAGATCCATAATCAGATGCCGGATACCCGCTGCGAAGTGATAGGCCAGGGCTGCCAGACAGCCGAACAGCACCACCTTGGCCAGGGGGCTGGTCAGGCACTCGACGACGGCGTCGAACCCCTCCGGGCCAGAAAGGCTGAGGTCAAGCATCCACAGCAGGACACCCACCACAGCGAACAGGACAACACCCGAGATACGGTGCAGGATCGATACGATGGCGGTAATAGGAAGCTTGATGGTTCCTATATCCAGGTTTACAGGTCGTTTGTCGGTCACAGTTGTTTTTCCTCTGCCCCGGATGGGACGTTGAGCGTGGTAAAACGTACAAACCAGCCCTGCAAGAGCCGGTCTCCCCTCTCACAAAACGGCTCGGATTATAGGAGTCTTAGCCTTTAATTACAATTGAACGACCATTGTGCAAACGCAAATATCATGTCTAAATTGCCACCTTATGAACGATTCGGCGTTGGTTTTCGCGGAACTCGGTGATACCCTGTACCACCGCGTTGAGACCTGATCAAAGTCAATCGGTTTGGCAAAATTTCCCTGCATTTTGGCCGCCAAATTGACAAAGATTCGATTCCCGCTATAGTTTGACGCCTCACTTCACATCGGTGGCCTTCCGGCCCCTTCCCTGCTGGACTTGTTGGAGACTTGCATGAGCAACAAAAAAGCCTACCTGACGATTGACGGGGAAGACGCCCCGATTGAACTCAACATTAAAGAGAGTACGTTGGGGCAGGATGTCATCGATATATCCCCCGTTCTGGGTCATAACTATTTCACCTATGACCCTGGCTACGCGACCACCGCAGCCACCGAGAGCGAGATCACCTACATCGACGGCACCAATGGCGTTCTGTTGCACCGGGGTTACCCCATCGAGCAACTGGCGGAGCATTCAAACTATCTCGAAACCTGCTATCTGCTGCTCAACGGAGAGCTGCCCACCAAAGCAGAATCCGGTGAATTCGAAAGCATTATTCGCATGCACACCATGGTCAACCGCTCGATCGAAAGCTTTTTCTCCGGCTTCCGTTACGACGCCCACCCCATGGCCATGCTCTGCGGCGTCGTCGGCGCCCTGTCCTCGTTCTACCACGATTCACTGGACATTAACGACCCACAGCACCGGATGATCACCGCGCACCGCCTGATCGCCAAGATGCCCACCCTGGCCGCTATGTGCCACAAGCATTTCATCGGGCAACCTTATATGTACCCGGACAATAGCCTGAGTTACGCGGAGAACTTCCTGCACATGATGTTCGGGACACCCTGCGATCGCAACACCGAGATCAACCCGGTTCTTGCCAAGGCCATGGATCTGATCTTCCTCCTCCATGCCGATCACGAGCAAAACGCCTCCACCTCCACCGTGCGGCTGGCCGGCTCCTCTGGCGCCAACCCCTTCTCCTGTATCTCAGCCGGCATTGCCGCTCTCTGGGGACCCGCCCACGGCGGCGCCAACCAGGCCGTGCTGGAAATGCTTAACCAGATTGGCGACGAGAAGAATATCGATGAATACGTCAAGCGCGCCAAGGACAAGGATGACCCCTTCCGCCTGATGGGCTTTGGCCACAGGGTTTACAAAAACTTTGACCCCCGGGCCAAGGTAATGAAAAAGACCTGTGATGAAGTGCTCGGCGAGCTGGGTCTCGAAAACGACCCGCTGCTCAAGATTGCCAAGCGCCTGGAACAGATCGCACTGGAAGATGAATATTTCGTCGAAAAGAAACTCTACCCCAACGTAGACTTCTATTCAGGCATCATCATGAAAGCCATCGGCATTCCTACGGAAATGTTCACTGCGATCTTCGCCACCGGTCGGACCGTTGGCTGGATCGCCCAGTGGAACGAAATGCTGAGCAATCCTTACCGGATCGGTCGTCCCCGTCAACTGTACCGGGGCTATGAACCCCGTGACTACCCGGCGAAGTAATCTTAAATACACAAAAAAAGCAGCCCCCCGGGCTGCTTTTTTTGTGGCTTGCTTCCGGCATTGATCATGCCGGCGCATCCAGTGCACAGAACTCACCCAGGTTGCCACGCGAGAGCATGGTGTCGACGAGATCTTTCAACTCCCTGAGTGCCACCGCAAACATGGCGTGATCCCTCTCCGGACTTTGGCGCAAATCCGCAATCATGGCGTCCCAACGGTCGAAAAGCGACTTTTGGGATAGCTGCCAATGGTCCAGACGGGTTTCAATCTCCTCATCATCACCCAGGTCGTCGAGCAATGCCGTCGCCATTGCTCGGTACAATGACTCCAGCTCATCCATATACGACTCCCGGGCATAGTCTTCCCAGCGATTGGTCGTTGGCAACTGTACAATCTGCTCGGAAAACCAGTTGAAACTCAGTTTTTCATTGATCAAGCCGTACGCTTCCGAAACCAGCGGCAAAGACAGCCCGGTGCGCAGGGTCACATCGATCAAGCCGAAGGCGAAAAAGAGATCACTGGCGGAATCGAGCAACAGCGCCGTCGATTCGCTCAAGCCCTTGCTGATGCAGGCGGAAATAAACTCATCCGCTTCATCTTCGCTCGGTTGGTAACTCGCGCCACTCATGGCCAACAGCTCGGTCATCACCGGTTTCAGGACGTTGATCTCGCTCCGGGTATTGCCGCAGTTGCGACGATTGCGAATGATCCAGCGGCTGGCCCTGCGCCCCAAGCGCATCAGGCGCAGAAACAGATTTTGCTGAAATCCGGACTGCACCACCTCCGGATCCTGCATGGCTTCCACTTCCGCCCAGACTCGATCCAGCTCCAGCGTGTCACGCACGACCATGTAAGCCCTGACCACCTGACCGGGATCTGCGCCCGTGGATTTCATCTGTCGATGGGGGAAACTCAGGCCCATGCGATCGACTATCTCATTGGCGATAACATTGATCACCAACTCCTTGCGCAACGGATGCTGATGAATGTCCTCGCCGTAACGCTGAATCAGCGAACCGGGAAAGGCTTTCAGCATTTCGTCGCGCAAATACGGGTCATCGTCAATATTGACCGTTTGTAATTGCCCCTTGAAAAGAATTTTACTGTAGGACATCAACACCGCCAGTTCCGGCCGGGTCAGGGAGTACCCGGCTTTCTGTCGCTCGAGCAGTATGTCGTCGGAGGGTAGTGTCTCCAGCTTGCGATCGATCAGACCGGCCTCCTCCCAATCCGACAGGCAGTGCCAGAATTCGGAAATATTCTCGTCGGCGCGGTATTTTGCCAGGGAAATAGCGAGGGCCTGGCGATTGCTGTTTTCCAGTACCAGATCGCTTACTTCATCGGTCATCGACACCAGCAGCGCGTTCCGCTGCTTGAAGGTCAGATCTTCATCGAGAATGAGCCGGTTGAGGAAAATCTTGATATTCACTTCCAGGTCAGAACAGGCGACGCCACCGACATTGTCGATGAAATCGGTATTGCAGGAACCACCTTTGAGGGCATATTCGATACGGCCCTGCTGGGTCATCCCCAGGTTGCCACCCTCGCCGAATACCCGGCAACGAAGCGCCCCTCCATCGACACGCAAGTCGTCATTCGCCCGGTCACCCACGGCCTGATTGGATTCCAGGCTGCCCTTGACATAGGTACCAATACCGCCGTTCCAGATAAGGTCGACGGGGGCCTTGAGCAATTCGTGAATCAATGCGGCCGGGGTCAGTGTCTCCGCCGATATCCCCAATCGGTCCCTAGCCTCTGGCGTCAAAGTGATGGCTTTGGCCTGACGGGAGTAAACCGCCCCTCCAGGTGACAGACATTCCGGGTTGTAGTCATCCCAGCTGGACCGAGGCAGCGCAAAAAGACGCTCCCGCTCCTTGAAACTCAGGGACGGGTCCGGATCCGGATCAATGAAGATGGACTGGTGATTGAATGCCGCAACCAGCTGAATGTGAGGCGATAACAACATGCCGTTGCCAAAAACATCGCCGGCCATATCACCAATACCCAGTACGGTGAAATTCTGCTTTTGAATATCAACGCCCAGCTCACGGAAATGCCGCTGCACTGCCACCCAGGCACCCCGTGCGGTAATACCCATTTTCTTGTGGTCGTAACCGTACTGCCCGCCGGAGGCAAATGCATCGCCCAACCAGTGGTGATAGCGATCAGAGATCTCGTTGGCGATATCGGAAAAAGTCGCCGTGCCCTTGTCCGCCGCCACCACAAGGTAGGCATCGTCACCATCGCGACGCACCATATCCCGCGGGGGAACCACCTCGCCTTTAATCACATTGTCAGTGACATCCAGCAAGCCCTGCATGAATAGCTGATAGCACGCCACCGCTTCCTGTTGAATGGCTTCGCGGCCGGACTCAGCGGGTAGTTGTTTGGCGACAAACCCGCCTTTCGCCCCGCTTGGAACTATGACAGCGTTTTTCACCTGCTGAGCCTTCACCAGACCCAATACTTCGGTGCGATAGTCCTCTACCCGGTCTGACCAGCGAATCCCGCCCCGGGCGACTTTACTTGACCGCAAATGCACCCCTTCGATCCTGGGAGAATAGACGAACAGTTCATAGGCCGGCCTGGGTGGCGGCACGGCGCTGACCAACCTGGGTTCCAGCTTTATTGCCAGGTAGGGCTTGAACTCGCCATCCTCTCCCCTCTGAAAGAAGTTGGTCCGGACAGTCGCTTTGATGAGTTCGAGATAGGTACGAAGTACCTGGTCCTGATTGAGATTGCTGACCTTGTCCAGGGCGTCAAGGATCTTGGACTCGAGCCGTTCCGCTCGTTCGCCCCGCTCGCCCTCACCGCTTGTCAGTCGCGGGTCAAAATGGAGCTTGAAAAGGGCAACCAGATTGCGGGTAATTTCAAGGTTCGAGGACAGTGTATGGGCAATAAAATCGGCACTGATGGCGGTGCCCAGCTGCTTCATATAGCGGGCATAGGCGCGCATCACTGCCACCGACCGCCAATCCAGCCTGGCGCCGACAACGAGCCAGTTGAAGGCGTCGTTATCCGCACGTTGTTGCCAGACCGCCAGAAACGCCTGTTGGAAATTTTCTCTGACACCGGGAACATCGAGCCCCGTTCTCAGACTGAATTGCAGGGTAAATTCGTGCAGCCAGATAACATCTCGGCCTTTTGGGCTCAGTCTGTAGGGGTGTTCACCGATAACCAGGAATCCCAGGTTTTCCAGCATGGGTACCACATTCGACAACAACAACTCCGAGTGCAGATGAAAGACCTTGAGCCGCATGATGTCCGCGGCCTCTCCGGGCGGCTGATAGCTGCTCATGGCGATTTCGTCACCGGTCAGGGTGAGCGCCAGCTCGATATCATGTATCGCGCTGCGGGGTTGGAAGTGATCACGGTAGCTCGCCGGAAATGCTTCGCGAAAAGTCGATGCCAGTTCGAGACCGCGCTCGTCGCCCCAATGGTCCGATATTGATGCACAGAGATCATCGCGCCAATCATGGGTCAGGTCCTGTATTTCCTGCTCGAGCAAGCCTCTGTCGACCTGTCGATACTGATCTGAGCGGATTTTCAGCAGAAAATGGGTTCGAACCAGAAGGGATTCAGTAAAGTATGTGGTGAACTGGCAGTCTGAAGCATCGAGCTGACGAACCAGAACACGTTGCGCCTGCTCCCGAATTTCCGTGCGATAGACATTGCGCGGAAAAAATATAATACAGCTAATGAATTTTTCATAAGGGTCCGGCCGCAGGAACAGTTTCACCCGACTCCGTTCCTGAATCTGCCAGATCCCGATTAATATGTCGTAGAGCTGATCCTGCGTTGAATGGAACAGCTCTTCCCGGGGGTGGGTCTCCATGATTTGCCGGAGCACCTTGCCGTAGTGACTATCCTGCGCCAGTCCGGAGCGGTCAAAGACCCGAAACAGGTTGTCGCGGACCAGGGGGATATTAAACGGACTCTGTGCGAAAACCAGCGACGTGTAGAGCCCCAGAAACCGGTGTTCGCCAACCAGCTTTCCACTCTCATCCAGATCCTTGACGATCACATATTCACAATAGGCGTCACGGTGAATACGCGACCGCATCGACGACTTGGCCAGGGTCAGCAGGGCTTCCCCTTCGTAAAAGGCCATGAACCCCGGCGCGAGCTGGGAGAGCCGCGCCTCACGGTGCTCCCGCTCCAGGCCACTGAACAGCCCCAGCTGCACCTCTGGCTCCAGGACCAGGGTCGGGTCTTCACCGTTACTCAGCCGGTAGTAACTGTAGGCGAGGAAGGTGAAGTGGTTTTCACGCAGCCATTCGAGAAAAGCAATATGTTCGCGCAGGGCATCTTCGCCGATTTTGGTCCGATTGAGCCTGATGGCATTGGTAACCTCCGCAAGGCGGTCGGTCATCGGCTTGTAATCCCCGGTCACCCGCTCGACGCTGGCCAGCACATCCCGGATACGATTCACCAACTCCAGTCGATCATCGGCCGACCCCAGTCGGTCAATCTGAAAATAGATTAATGCCTCCTGGTCCGATCCCGGCTGCCCGGGCTCCGAGGACGTGTTTAATCGACCGCTTTCATCCCGCTCCACTCCAAATAGTGTGCTGTTGACCGCATGTATATTGACGCTGAAATTGGTCAGGGCTATGCGGATTGAGTCAACCAGGAAAGGCATGTCCCGTTGCAGAACAAATAGCTGTGTGTGCCGGCTTTCCCAACCGTCATCCTCCAGGTTGGGGTTGAAACACTTTATTTTGCTGTCTCCGGCAGGCCGAACAGACATGAAGGCCCTGAGTGAGCGCACAAAACCGATGACATCGTCTATCGGTTCCTGAAGCAGCTCATCCAGAGGCGCCAGGGTGAAAAGCCGGCGCGCGAAGGCCAGCAGGGCTTTTTGATCGTCTGACTTGACTGCCGAAAGCGCTTTCTCAAGCAGTGAAAAAAAGTAACTCGCTTCATTGCGTTGCTGAGACATTCCCGAAACTATCCACGTCAGGTATTTGCCTCAGCTTAGCAGCTGGCAGCCGACTTTTGCGCAATGATGCTGCGAACAAGCCGTTAATATTATTCTCGGAATCACAGTTGAGGGAGCGCCCCGGAAAAGGGACCGCGCCTAGGGCCTGATAACTATCGGCGTGCCATCGGGAACCAGATTCCAGATTTCGTCCATAATGTCGTTGGTTACGGCAATGCAGCCGTCGGTCCAGTCCTCCCGGTGCAGCCACTGTTTGGCCCACTGAACCGAAGGCACCCAGGCCGGGCTGCCATGGATCATGATCAAATCACCGGGATCCTGCTGACGTTCCTGCGCCTTTTGCATATCCCGCTCATTAGGGTAAGAAATATGAATGGAGCGATAGAACTTGCTGTCCGGGTTGCGCCAGTCGAGGGTGTACTCCCCCTCCGGCGTCTTGCCATCCCCCGCCCTTTCCTTATGACCGACAGGATTTTTACCCAAAACAATCGGATAGTCGCGCAATACTTCGCCCCCCCGAATGAGATAAAGGCGTTTGTGGGACTTGTCCACCAGCACTTTATCCGCATGCAGCGACAGGGCGCTGGAAGCCAGGCCGTGAAACGGCAGGACCAGCAGGACCAATAAGAAAATATTGCCTATGCGCATTGTGTTCGCAACCCCGGAAGTGACCGAACAGGACTCTTTGGAAATTATATCGCCAAAATTTATCGCTAATACGGCTTAATGACAAGCGGTATACCTGGCTCAGGCATTGACCGTGCGCGGTGTTGTGGGTCTATACTCATTTGACAAGAACCACAAACACGCACTTTAGAACCGATACCCGATCAAGGAGCAGTAATATGTCTGACCATGTCTATAAAATTGTCGAATTGACCGGTTCCTCCAGCAAAAGCATTGAAGACGCGGTGGAAAATGCCATAGGCAAAGCCGCTGCAACCATCGACAACATGCGCTGGTTTGAAATCGTCAACACCCGGGGGCACCTGGATAACGGCAAAATCGATCACTGGCAGGTGACCATAAAACTCGGCTTCACCCTCCACCAATAAACCCCGGCTCCGCACACCAATGCTGCTTCGGGCTCCTCGTGGCAGCAAACGCCCGTTGTTTTACGTTCCGCAGCAAGCGAGCTGTCCTTTTATCAATAGCCTTTTGCATCTAAACACAAACAATCAGATCGCTTGGCCAGCGATCCAACGCCGCGACGGGTGTAGAATCGGGGAATAACCCATAAGTACGGAGTGATTTCCATGGTCGACACCCGCATCAGCATGTGCAAGGTGTGTCCTGCATACTGCCCCATTGAAGTGACCATCGAAAACCAGCGCGCGGTGAAAGTCGTCGGTGATCGCAGCAACCCACTCTACAAGGGCTACACCTGCCCGAAGGGCCGCGCCCTGCCGGAAGCGCACAATCACCCGGAACGGCTACTGCACTGTCAGAAACGACAGCCCGATGGCACCTACGTGTCGATTCCCACCCACCAGGCCATTGAAGAGGTCAGCGAAAAGCTCAGGGCAATCATCGCAGAACACGGTCCCGAGGCGGTGGCGCTCTTCCCCGGCAACGGCAACGTCAACAATCCCATTAACATCACCATGGAAGTCGCGTTTCTCAACGCCCTGGGCGCCGGACTCAAGCGATTCTTCTCCACCCAGACCATTGACCAGCCGGGCAAGGTCATCGCCCAGGCTTTACACGGAAAGTGGATCGCCGGGCCACACCCCTTCCACGAATCGGACACCTGGGTTCTGGTAGGCGCAAACCCCGTAATCTCCAAGATGGGCCTGGGCCAGAACCCGGGGCAGATTATCAAGGAAGCGGTCAACAACGGCATGAAGTTGATCGTCATCGACCCCCGCGAGACCGAATCGGCGAAAAAAGCCTGTCTGCACCTGCAGCCCCAGCCGGGGCAGGACCCGACACTGCTGGCGGGCTTCCTGCACCTGATTATTAATGAGCAACGCTACGACAAGGCATTTGTCGCGGAAAACGCCCAGGGGCTCGAAACCCTCAAACAGGCGGTCGCGCCTTTTACGCCGGAATACGTTGCCGACGTTACCGGGGTCGACGAGGCCAAAATCCGTGAAGCGGTTACCATTTTTACCCAGGGCAAGCGGGGTTCACTGGTCACCGGAACGGGCCCGCACATGGCGCTGCACGGCACGCTGGTCGAGTATCTGGCCCTGTGTATCAACACCCTGTGCGGTCGCTGGGTACGGGCCGGTGAACCCAATGGCCATCCCCACGTGTTGCTGCCGGATTACCAGCCCAAGGCACAACCCATGGCACCCTATAAGCCCTGGGACGAAAGCGATCCTGGCCGACTGTATAACCTGCCGTCGACGATTATGGGCGGGGCCACCGGTACCCTGGCCGACGAAATTCTTACCCCCGGGAAGGGACAGGTGAAAGCGCTGATCTGTGCCGGGAGCAATCCGATGGTTTCTCTGCCGGATCAGCATCGCACCACCAAAGCCTTTGAAGCCCTGGACCTGCTGATATCCTTCGATGTTGAAATGTCCAACACCGCCCGTACGGCCCATTACGTCATTCCCGATTACATGGGCCTGGAAACCCCGGCCTGCAGCCAGTTCCTCGAAGCTTCCAAGTACTACGGACTCTGGACGCAAGGCCTGGAGTGGCCCTACGCCATGTATTCCCCGGCCGCAGTGCCGCCACCGGCAGGGTCCGATGTCATCCAGATCTGGGATTTCCTGTACGAGGTCGCCAGGAAGCTTGATCTCTCCCTCACCTTCTACGGCAACGCCGCCGGCACGGGGCAGCACTGGGACAAACCACCCCAGGCGATTGAATTGGATATGGACCGCAAACCGTCCATGGAGGAACTTTACGAGGCCATGTGCGCTGGATCCCGGGTACCCCTGGACGAAGTGAAACAGCATCAGCACGGAAAGATCTATGACGATATCGACCACACTGTCCTGCCCCGTGATCCGGACTGCGAGGCCTACTTTGAACTGGCTGATGCCACCATGATGGCAGAGCTGGCGGTGGTCCATGCCAATCGGGGCGATCTGCCACAGCCCGACAGTGATTACCCCCTATTGATGACCCCACGGCGAACCAATGAAGTACTCAACTCCATTGGCCGCACCAATCCGAAACTCGGCGGCAAAAAACCCTACAACCCCGCCTACCTCAACCCTGCGGACATCGCCAGATTCGGCGTAAAGGCAGGCGACACAGTGCGCATACGCTCCCGCTTCGGGGAAGTCATCGGCATTATCGAGGCGGAGGAAAAGCTGCGCGCGGGCACGTTGTCGTTATCCCATTGCTTTGGCGGCAACCCCAACGAAGAGGAGGATCCGGTTGCCATGGGCTGCTGCAGTTCCCGCCTGCTCGGCGCAAACCCCGAGGATATAGACCCGATTTTTGGTCAGCCCAGGATGGGCGCCGTTCCGGTCTCGATCAGCCCGCTCTAGGCTCAGATTGAAAGTGGGGCCGGCAGACAGCCGGCCTCCACCTCCTTAACGGTCATTCATCGCGGTTTCAAAGGCCGCGTAATCCTCGCCCGCTTCTCCGCCATCGATACCCAGCTGCATGGCCAGCAATTGGGTGGCCGGGTTATTGAATGCCGCCCGGTTATCCGGGGGCAACCGCCCGGCATGGATAAGCACATGGGTGGTCCTGGCCAATACCAGGCCGATACGGACAGCGGCCAGCAACTCGAAGTAAGCCAGATCGGCCACTTTGCGACCGAGTACCGACTCATACAGGGCGATTTGAGCCTCGCGGCTCGGTAAACCGCTGACCCGCTCGTGGCCAAAACTGAAAATCTGATCCATGAAAAACCACCAGGCGAGATCGATCTCGGCGGGGCCTAGCGCCGCTGCCTCGAAATCCAGAACCGCCGCCACATGTCCCTCCGTTGTGAACAGAAAATTTCCCGGATTGGAGTCGCCCCAGAGCACGTCCACGTGGGGGTTTTCCGGCTTGTCGTCGATCAGCGTGGCAATCGCCTGGTCGATCACCGGGTTCGCCTGCCCTTCCATGGCTTCATCCCGCCAGGCGGCCAACCATCCGAGGTATTGCTCCAGCCCCGGCTCACCGTATTGCGGCTTGTTGAGAAACTCGAAGCCCTGCCGCCAATCGAGCCTGTTGATGCCGGCGATGGTGGAAACCGCCTCCTCCCAAAGCTGGCCACGGGCAGCCGGGGACAATTCCGGCAACAAGCCGGCAACGTGATAATTGGGCT
>PABE01000031.1 GCA_002702725.1 Porticoccaceae bacterium | reverse complement strand
TTCCGTTTTTTCGCCGATGCCACGGTCACCCTGGAGCAGGATCTGGCGCGCCGCGATCTGACCATCAACGCCATGGCCAAAGACGCCCGGGGCACCATTATCGATCCTTTCGGCGGCAGAGAGGATCTCAGTCGAAAGGTCCTGCGCCATGTCTCCCCGGCCTTTGCCGAGGATCCACTGCGGGTATTGCGGGTAGCCCGGTTCGCAGCCCGCTACCATCACCTGGGTTTCACCGTCGCCGGGGAAACCCTGGACCTGATGCGCAGCCTGGCCGTGTCCGACGAACTCGAGCACCTGACCCCGGAAAGGGTCTGGATGGAAACCGAAAAGGCCCTCGGCGAACCCTCCCCCCAGGTTTTCATCGAAGTACTCAGGGAATGTGGCGCCCTGAATGTCCTGTTCCCTGAGGTGGATCGCCTGTTCGGCATCCCCCAGCGGGCCGACTACCACCCGGAAATCGACACCGGCATTCATACCCTGATGAGTCTTAAGCAGGCGGCACGACTCAGTAAAGACCCGAAAGTGCGCTTTGCGGCCCTTGTCCATGACCTCGGGAAAGGCACCACGTCACCGGACATACTGCCCCGACATATTGGCCATGAGGAGCGGGGTATACCGTTGGTCGACGCCCTGTGCGACCGCTACAGAATACCCAACGAATTCCGACAGCTGGCTATCCCGGTCACCCGCCTGCATCTGCTCTGTCACAAGGTGTTCGAACTTCGTCCTGTCACCATACTGAAGATCTTCAAGGCCGCAGATGCCTTTCGCAACCCGGAGCGCTTTGAACCTTTCCTGATGGCGGTGGAGGCCGACGCCCGGGGCCGCCTCGGGTTCGAAAACATGGATTATATGCAGGGCCGCTGGTTGCGGGCGCTGCTACCGAGATTGCGGGCGGTGCCAACCCAGCCACTGCTCGATAAGGGCCTGAAGGGCAGCGCCATTGGCGAGGCTCTGGATCGGCAACGGGAAGCCCTGATCCGGGAGTTGCGCCAGACTATGCCGGACAGCTTCGATGTCCGCGATCAGCATGGCAACTGAGTCACCCGGTGACGCGCCAGTGGTACTGATTACCGGCGGCGCCCGTCGACTTGGTGCCGCCATGGCAATGGCTTTCCATCAACAGGGCTTCCGGGTCGCCATCCATTACCACCAGTCCCGGCATGACGCCACCCAACTGGCTGCAACGCTCCCCGGTTCCAAAGCGTTCCAGGCCGACCTGGCCGTCAACACCGAAATCGAGCACATGGTGCAGTCGCTCAAGGCGCATTTCGGCCGACTTGATGTCCTGATCAATAACGCCTCCACCTACTTTCCGACCCCCCTCGACGAGGTAACCGAGGGTGACTGGCACAAACTGATGGCCAGCAACCTGACCGGGCCCTTTTTCCTGTCACGAAGCCTCGCCACGGAGCTCGCCCGCCGTGGCGGCACCATCGTCAATATGGCCGATATCAACGGCAGACAGCCATTGCGGGGGTATTCTGTTTACAGTCTCGCCAAGGCCGGAATGATCATGCTCACCCGGGCAATGGCCCGGGAGCTGGCACCGCAGGTGCGGGTCAACGGTATCGCGCCAGGCAGTATCCTGTGGCCGGAGGGTGACGCGGGCATGAACGAAGAAGCAAAACAGGCCCTGCTAGAGCGCATCCCCCTCGGGCGCTGCGGAAACCCGGCCGACATCGCTCACCTCGCCCTGTTACTCGCCACCAATCCAGGCTATATGACCGGCCAGGTCATCGCCGTGGACGGCGGGTTAAATCTGGCCGGCGGCTACGATTGAAGCCCGGCATTGACCTGCGTCAACCCGCTGAACAGGTGAGTCCGGACCTCTCTTGAATTTCCGTAAATTGATCCTATTGTCTACTTCTGAAAGCAGGTGATATTGGCTGCAATCACAACCTGAGCACGGGACATTTGTCAGTCAACGGCTCATTTCATCTTATAGAGGAGGTGCATCATGTCACTGATTCCACGCGGCAGTTTTTTTGACGTCGACAAATTCTTTGATGACTTTTGGAGCCCCGCCACCCAGCGCGGCAGCAATGTAGGGGCTTTTTTCACGCCACGCGTTGATATTAAGGAGCACGACGGCCATTATGAAATCAGCGCCGAATTGCCCGGGGTTAAAAAGGAAGATCTCCATATCACACTGGAGGAAGGTATCCTGACCATCGAGGCGGAAAGTCGTCAGGAATCGAAGGAGGAAAAGGAAGGCCGGGTCATTCGCCAGGAGCGTCGCTATGGCAAGTTCACCCGCAGTTTTAACCTCGGTGGCAACGTCAGCGAAGAGGATATCAGCGCCAACTTCGATAACGGTATCCTGACCATTACAGCGCCGAAGGTACCGGAAGTAACGCCCCAGCAACGGCGCATTGAAGTCAAGTAAACTTACCCGGCGGCGGTTCGGCAACCGCCGCCACATTAAAGGATTCGCCCATGGCAGCCATTTCGCTCAAAGATATCGAACGCCAGCTGGAAGACCGCAGAGCCCAGCTGATGCATCGGATCGAGCAAGTAAAGAAGGATGTTACGTCCGAACACTCCACAGACTGGTCGGAACAGGCTCAGGAGCGCCAAAACGACGAGGTGGTACAGGCCATTGGCAACGAATCGCGCCAGGAACTACAGCAAATCAACCGCGCGCTGGAGCGGATTGCTGAGGGAGAGTACACCACCTGTAGCCAGTGTGGCGGCGAAATCAATATCGAACGTCTGAAGGCCGTTCCCTATACCAGCCTGTGCATTGACTGTGCATCGTGAACACAGGAGCCCGGTGCTTCGGAGTATGTGGCCCGACCTGATGACCTAGCCCGGATCGGCAGAGGATATTCGTCGCCCGTTCCAGGTAAAATCGATGGGCCAGAGTTTCTGACGGTCTTTGTCGTAATCGCGCCACAGGGACCCGTAACTTTCCCCGGTTTCAGGATGTACTTCACTGGCGGCAATTTCCGCCAGCGGCCAGAGCACGAAAGCATTTTCCAGAATTTCATCCCGGGGCAGGTTGATACCATCGATCATGCCCACACGATCATCATAGGTGAGGATGTCGATATCCAGGGTCCGGGAACTGAACCGGGGACCATCCCGCCGGCGGCCATTGGCCGTTTCAATTTGCCGCAGGAGTGCGGACAACCCGGCCACCGTCAGGGGACACTCAAACCCGGCCACCAGATTGTAGAAATTGTCGCCGCCAAAGCCCACCGCTTCACTCTCGTAGACAGAGGATAACCGCAAGTCGCCGAAAGCCTCGGCGAGGGCATCCAGACAGGCCCGAATGTTCTGTGTCTGATCGATGTTGCTGCCAATACTGACATAGACAAAGGCCATCAGGGCTTGGCCCCGCGTTCGATAATCAGGCCCACATCGAAAGCCCCCCTCAAGGCCCCGGGCTTACTCAGGCGTAGGCGCAGCCAGGGGACGTTGAATTCCGTCAGCACGATATTGGCCACTTCTTCCGCCAGCCGCTCTACCAGGAGGAAGTGGTTCTGTTCAATGAACGCAATCAGCCGTTTGGCAACAGCCTTGTAATTTAACGCATACTCGATGTCGTCGGTCTCGGCAGCGCGGCGAATATCACTGGCCATTTCGAGGTCGAGACTGACGGTCTGGCGGACTTCACGCTCCCAGTCGAAAATCCCGATAATGGTGTCGACCCGAAGGTCGCGGATATAAACGATGTCCATCAGCGCTCCAATCCTTGCAAGGTATCCAGGGGCCAACGGGGAACCGCCTTAATTGCCAGCCCGTCCGCCTGACCGGCGAGTAACCGCTGGCAACCGGCATACGCAATCATGGCGCCATTGTCGGTGCAAAATTCATTGCGGGCGTAAAAAACCTTTCCGCCCACTTTTGCGAGGGCCGTCTCCAGCCGCCCCCGAAGACGCCGGTTTGCCGATACGCCGCCGGCCATCACCAGCGTTCCCAGTCCAGTCTGTTCCAAAGCACGGCGGCATTTAATCACCAGCGTATCGACCACCGCCTCTTGAAAGGCGCAGGCGATATCCGCCATGGTCTGATCATCGGGCAGACCGTCACTCTGGCGATGTTCGGCAATGGTATTGAGGGTATAGGTCTTCAGGCCCGAGAAACTGAAATCGAGCCCGGGCCGGTCCGTCATGGGGCGGGGAAAGGTAAATCGGGCAGGATCACCCTGCTCTGCCAGCCGGGCAATCTCGGGCCCCCCCGGGTAGTCCAGATCGAGCATCTTGGCGGCCTTGTCGAACGCCTCACCGGCGGCATCGTCGACCGACTCACCGAGAATTTCGTACTCTCCGACCCCTTGCACCGCGACCAACTGAGTGTGACCGCCGGATACCAGCAGGGCGACAAAGGGGAACGCAGGGGGATTGTCTTCCAGCATCGGCGCCAGCAGATGCCCCTCCATATGGTGCACACCCACCGCAGGCACGTGCCAGGCATAGGCCAGTGAACGGGCAACAGCGCCTCCCACCATCAGCGCGCCAACCAATCCCGGGCCCGCCGTATAGGCGATACCGCCGATATCCACCGCGATGCAATCCGCATCCGTCATAACCTTGCCAATCAGGGGCAAAATCTTCCGGACATGGTCACGGGAAGCAAGCTCCGGCACCACGCCGCCATATTCAGCATGGACCTTTACCTGGCTGTAAAGGTCATGGGCGAGCAGGCCCCGCTCGCTGTCATAGACAGCGACACCGGTCTCATCGCAGGAAGTTTCGATTCCGAGAACGCGCATGGTCAGGCAGTAGCCGAAAAATGACCGACAATGATAAAGACTCGGAGGCCTTTTCTCCACCTGGCTGGAGCGCCGCGGGCGGAACACCTAAAAAAATCCAAAAATATAGTGGGAATGTCCATGGCCTTGGGGTATCCAGGCCCTTAAGGTTGACCGGGTTAATGAAAATAAGCTCATTGGAACCAATAACAACAGGAACCCAGCGAATGGCCATTACCCGCCTGCTTGTACCGTTACTTCTATTGTTGACTCATTTTGCCCCCGCTGCCTTGGCTGCGGACTATTCAGCCATGGATGACAAAGGAGAACCTGTGCTAACCATCTACCATGCCGAGGGCCGCCGCTCAGAGCGTATTGTCTGGTTTTGTGAAGAGATCGACATGCCGTACACCCTCAAATTCGCCTCCGGTGACCTGCGCGCCTCCGGGGAAATGGCGCGCGAGGTGAACCCCCTGATGGCCATGTTCCCCACTGTCGTTTATAACGATCAGGTGCTGGTGGAATCGGCCGCTATCCTGCAACTGCTCCAGGAGCGCCATGGCAACGGTAAACTCGCTCCCGCCGGTGACTCCCCCGACTATCCGAAATACCTTCAGTGGCTGCATTTCGCCGAGGGCTCTGCCGCCCCCCGGTTTATTACCGAATTCCTGCTGCAGAAAGCGGTTGGCGACAACCCGCCGCCACCCATCGTCAAGGCCCAGCTCGGGCGATCCGACCAGGTGCTCACCTATCTGGAAGACTTCCTGAACCGGCACCCGTACTTTGGCGGCAGCGAATTTTCCATCGCCGATATCATGATGCTGTTTAACATCAACTTTATGTCCATGGTCGCCAGGCACGACATGGCCCCGTATCCCAAGGTTATGGATTGGAAATCCCGGGTTGAGTCCCGCCCGGCATTCAAGCGCATGCGGGAAGTGGCTCTGCCCAACGGTTTTATTGGCGTGCCGCAGTAAGCCGTGGCGAGCATGGACGAAAAGGTTTCTCCCAGCGTCTGTTAAAGGGGACCGGCGACCGCATCGCCAACGGACCCCGGCAACAGTCACCCTCCAGCCGCATGTCGCACTTTCAGGCATGCGGTTTTTTTTGCCCGACTTCTCACATGAAAGTTTCATCAAAACTATCAGACAGTTACACGACTCGAAAGCCGACCGCCCACTGGTCAAGAAATCAGCAATTTCGCTTTGCATCGCGAAAAACCTTTGTGTAGAATGCACGCCCTTGACACAGGACCGTTTGCGGCCTGTTTAGCCAAATCAATGAAACGGGACAAGGATTACATGCCTCAAGTACGTATTAAAGAGAACGAACCGTTTGACGTCGCACTGCGTCGCTTCAAGCGCTCCTGCGAAAAAGCCGGCATCCTGGCCGAAGTTCGCCGCCGCGAGTTTTACGAAAAGCCCACCTGGGCCCGTAAGCGCACGGCTGCTGCCGCAGTGAAGCGTCATGCCAAGAAGCTGCAGCGCGAAAACCGCAAGTTCTCACGCATGTACTGATCGCGCCCTCCGCGACCGCTTCACTGGAAACGCCGACCTGTTCGGCGTTTTTTGCTTTCGGGCCTGGCACGCCCTATCCAATACCACCCGGAGCACAGGCACATGACCGATCAAACGCTCAAGGCACAGATCACCGAGGCGATGAAAGACGCCATGCGCGCCAGGGATAAAGACCGCCTCGGCGCTATCCGCCTGATTCAGGCGGAGATCAAGCGGATCGAAGTGGATGAGCGCATCTATGTCGACGATGAGCGCATGCTGGTAGTACTCGACAAGATGATCAAACAGCGGCGGGATTCCATCAATCAGTACCAGAATGCCGGGCGACAGGAGCTGGCTGATAAGGAGCAGGCCGAAATTGAGGTGATTCAGGGTTTCCTGCCCGCACAGTTGAGCGACCGGGAGTTGGATGAACTGGTTGCCAGGGCCATTAGCGAAAGCGGTGCCGAGTCCATGAAGGATATGGGCAAGGTCATGGCGATTCTGAAGCCCCAAGTTCAGGGCCGGGCCGATATCGGCGCGGTCAGCCAGAACGTCAA
The DNA here is from genome assembly GCA_002702725.1 of Porticoccaceae bacterium. Taxonomy (GTDB): domain Bacteria; phylum Pseudomonadota; class Gammaproteobacteria; order Pseudomonadales; family Porticoccaceae; genus NAT127. The sequence goes on along the minus strand of PABE01000031.1, from coordinate 4,853 downwards.
GGCAAGGCTGAACTGAGCTATCCGACCCAGGCCGCGTCGGTCAGCCACGGCGCAAAGTGACAAAACCGTCGCTGTCGTCTATCTTAACTCCCCTGCTGTTCAGCCCCTGTCACTGCCCAGGAACCCATGGCCCGCATACCGCAACGTTTTATCGATGACCTCCTGGATCGGGTCGATATTGTCGACGTGGTGGGATCACGCATCGACCTGCGCAAGTCCGGCAAAAACTACGCGGCCCGCTGTCCTTTTCACGACGAAAAAACCCCCTCATTCACCGTCAGCCCCGACAAACAGTTTTTCTACTGCTTTGGTTGCGGCGCCGGGGGAAACGCCATCGGTTTCATCATGGATTTCGACCACCTGGAATTCCCCCAGGCGGTCGAGTCCCTGGCCCGCGACTGCGGCATGGAAGTACCCAGGGACGACAATCGCGATGACTCCCGGGACCGCTGGCGCAGGGCACTGTATGATCTTCTGGCCAGGGCCGACACCTTCTATCAGAGCCAGCTGCGCCAGCACCCTGATGCCGGCCTGGCGGTCAACTACCTTCGAAAAAGAGGCCTTGATGGTGCCATCGCCAAACGTTTTGGCATCGGCTTTGCCCCCCCTGGCTGGGATAACCTGCTCACCGCCCTGAGCGACAACGACCAGCAGGTTAGTCAGTTGCTCACCAGCGGGCTGGTGGTACAAAAGGAGGACAACCCCAACCGGGTCTACGATCGATTCCGCAACCGGATCATGTTTCCGATCCGGGACACCCGCGGCCGCACAATTGGTTTTGGCGGCCGCGTGCTGGGCGATGACAAACCCAAATACCTGAATTCACCGGAAACCCCCGTCTTTCACAAGGGCAGCGAACTCTACGGCCTGTATGAAGCCCACAAGGCACTGCGAGAAATTCCCAGGTTGCTCGTTGTTGAGGGCTACATGGATGTCGTGGCGCTGGCCCAGTACGGTATCGACAACGCTGTCGCCACATTAGGTACATCGGTCACCGCCGAGCATCTGAGTAAACTCTTTCGCTACACCCCTGAAGTTGTTTTTTGCTTTGATGGTGACGATGCCGGGCGCAAGGCGGCCAAGCGCGCCCTCGACACCTGCCTGCCGGCGATGGAAGACGGTCACAGTGCCCGGTTCCTGTTTCTGCCCGAAGGCGAAGACCCTGATACCCTGGTGCGTAAGCTCGGTGCCGAAGGCTTCGCAAAGCTCCTGGCCGACGCGTTGCCGCTATCGGAGTTCCTGTTTGCCATCGCAGGGGAAGAACTTGACCTCAGTACGGTGGATGGCAAGGCGCGTCTGAGCAGGCGGGCGGCACCACTGATCAACAGCATGCCCCCGGGCGTCTATCGGCAACTTATGCTCAAGCAATTGGCGCAACGGACTGATATGGATATCGATAGCCTTGCCGCGATCATCATGCCGCAACCCGTGGAGGCAACACCGGAACCCACCTCCGAGATTGACGGAGCCGCACAGGACTACGTGCCGCTGCCCGATCAGTACGACGTACCCGGGTGGGTTAATTATGATGACAGCCACTGGCCGGATATCGATGATCCGAGGGCGAGCCCATCACCTGCAAGACCCGCCCGTCGCCTTAAATTGCCACCAATCCAGCGGCTGATTCTACTGCTGCTGCACAACCCGGGGCTGTGTACAGAAGTCCAGCGGATTGAACAGCTGCAGCGACTTGACGAGCCGGAAACCCCGTTGCTGATCAACCTTATCGAGCTGCTGACCGACAAGCCGGACTATTCAGTGAACCATATTCTCGGCTATTGGCGAGGCATACACGGAGCTGAACAGGGCGACCTGTTGGCGCGCATCGCCGCCTCCGACCTGGCGGGCAACAGCGAGGACGACGATGCCCAGCGACAGGAAAGACAGCGACAGGAGTGCACCGATATCTGCCGCCACCTGCAAAAACGTATACAGCCGGACTCGCCAGCGGTCGCACAACTGGAGTCACTTCTGCGCTCCGATTCCCTGGATCAGGATGGCCGCAAGCGGGCCCTCGACCTTTGGCTTAATCGACTCACCGACGAAGAAAAAACACCCGAGCTAAATGCTCTTTTGAAACAAACACTTGCAAAACCCATTGGCGCAATGCAGAAATCGTGAACTAGGCTTGCAATAAGGCGACAAGGCCCCACATATCCTTTATAATCGCGCGTTTATTTTCAGCCCCACAGACAGCGGACACTTATGAGCGACTCTCCACAGCAGCAATCCCGTCTCAAGGAACTTATCGCCAAAGGTCGAGAGCAAGGATATCTCACCTATTCCGAAGTGAACGATCACTTGCCGGAAGACATCTCCGATCCCGATCAGGTCGAAGACATCATTCAGATGATCAATGACATGGGCATCAGCGTTTTCGAAACGGCGCCCGACGCGGACACACTGCTGATGACCAGCGGCGACTCCACCGCCGACGAGATCGCCGCTGCCGAAGCCGCTGCTGCACTTGCCGCCGTAGAGACCGAGCAACACCGCACCACCGATCCGGTGCGGATGTACATGCGGGAAATGGGCTCTGTCGAACTGCTGACCCGCGAGGGCGAGATCGAGATCGCCAAGCGCATCGAGGAAGGTATTCGCGAACTCATGTCCAGCCTGGCCGAATGGCCCCGGGCTGTTGACCATATCGTCTCCGAATACGACCTGGTGGAATCCGGCGATCGCAAATTGGGCGACATCATCAGTGGCTACCTGAATCCGATGGATCATGTGCCCTCCGCCATGGAGCAGAGCGCCGCCGCCGAGGAAGAGGAGGAGGTCGAAACCAACCAGGATGAAGACGGCCTGGATATCGACGAGGCCCGGGAGCGTTTCGAAGCCATCCGCAAGCAGAACGACAAAACCAAACGGGCCCTGTCCCGTCACGGTCGCAACCACGCCACCACCAAGAAGCAGCTTGAAGAGCTGGGTGAACTGTTTAAATACCTCAAGCTGATTCCCAGGCAATTCGAACCCATGATCGCCGAGGTTCGCGAGGCGCTGGATCAGATCCGGCGCGAGGAGCGGACCATCATGACCCGCTGCGTACGACGCGCGAAGATGCCGCGGACCGACTTTATCAAGTCCTTCCCGGGCAACGAAACCAATGAAAAATGGCTCTCTGACATTATCAAGAAAAAAGCCTCGTCCTACGGTCCCCGCCTCAAGCAGCAGGAAGAGGACATCCTTCGCAGCCAGCGTCGACTGATGCAGCTGGAGGAGCAGTACGGCATCACTGTGGCCCAGATTAAGGACATCAACCGCCGCATGTCCATCGGTGAAGCCAAGGCGCGGCGCGCCAAGAAGGAAATGGTCGAAGCCAACCTGCGACTGGTGATTTCTATCGCCAAAAAGTATACCAACCGCGGACTGCAGTTCCTCGACCTGATTCAGGAGGGCAATATTGGCCTGATGAAGGCCGTGGACAAATTCGAGTACCGGCGCGGCTACAAATTCTCGACCTATGCCACCTGGTGGATTCGCCAGGCTATTACTCGCTCCATCGCCGACCAGGCGCGTACCATTCGTATTCCGGTACACATGATTGAGACGATCAACAAGCTCAACCGCATCTCCAGACAGATGCTCCAGGAGATGGGCCGCGAGCCCACTCCGGAAGAGCTGGGCGAACGCATGGAGATGCCGGAAGACAAAATTCGCAAGGTGCTTAAGATCGCCAAGGAACCGATCTCCATGGAAACCCCCATTGGCGATGATGAAGACTCCCATCTGGGCGATTTCATCGAGGATATCAACATCCTGTCACCCATCGATGCCGCCACAACCGAAAGTCTCACCGAGGCAACCCGGGAAGTGCTCAACGGCCTCACAGCCCGGGAGGCCAAGGTTTTGCGTATGCGCTTTGGCATCGACATGAACACCGACCACACCCTTGAGGAAGTCGGCAAGCAGTTTGATGTCACCCGTGAACGCATTCGGCAGATCGAAGCCAAAGCCCTGCGGAAGCTGCGTCACCCGAGCCGTAGCGAGCACCTGCGCAGTTTTATTGAGGAGTAATCTGGCAACCTCGGCGGTGGCCTTTTATAATGGCCGCCGCTTCATTCTCTCACGTCGGCAAACTCCGCTTCCTATCTAGCGGGCCCATAGCTCAGTTGGTCAGAGCAGGCGACTCATAATCGCTTGGTCCCAGGTTCAAGTCCTGGTGGGCCCACCACTTCCCGATAATCTTTCATATGATCAACCCATAGGCGACCCATCGATTCTGGAAGAATTGGTCATAACTGGCCGGGAAATTCTGCAGTACGAATCCGATGATAAGCCAAGATGGTCGGCACTCTCCGATACCACTTGTGAAACCGACTGCGGAGCCGAAGCGAAGCCGCCCTGGAAGCACTCATCTGCCAAGAAAAAGCTGAAAGCCTCTAGCCTAACTTATATATGGCTAATCCTATGCCTTCGGCGCCTTCAGGACGAGGGACTTTTCATGGGGTGTCAGCTTAACGTCGAAAGTTGTTCGGCCGGTCTCTCGCTCTTCTTTGTATTGGACCGTCGCGCTCTGGCCGAAATCCGAGACAGGGAAAGAGGGTTCGCCGTATGTGTCAATCGCCGAACGGATTTCCTTTTGTATATCGAAGAGATTCATGCCGCGGACCCGATAAATCACCTGCTGCACGGAATTATCATTGCCGTAGGTCACGTCCAGCATACGCGTAGCATCGCCTTCTGACTTTGAGAATGTGGTTTCAGAAGCCATCTCAAGGCCGGCAGCTTGAGCGGCGGCGATAGCTTCGGCCTTCGGCATGCCGAGATGAATGCCTTGGACTTCTACCTCCCAGAGCGAAGCAGCGGGGTTGGCCTGCGTACGTTTCGACGCCGCTTCGGCGGCGGCGAGG
>PABE01000030.1 GCA_002702725.1 Porticoccaceae bacterium | reverse complement strand
GGCCATGGTTGCGCAGTACCACACGGCGGGTGTCAGCTGTTCAAATTGCCACAAACCCTTCCGGGTTGAAGACGATTGAAAAAAGAGGTAATGATGAAATTAAAAAGGGTTGATCGACGTCAATTTCTGGCCCGCTCCGGTACGGCGTTTCTAGGGCTAGCTACTGGTTTTTTACTGGTTGGTTGTGGCGGCAAAGGGAATCAGCTTAATTGCACGGAGTCACTGAGAAAGGCAGAGATTTCAATGCGGGAATCACTGAATTATGTAGAGTACTCGCCAAACAGTGAAAAAAGCTGCGTCCAATGTGCGTTTTACACCGGCGATACTCAAGGTTGTGGCGATTGCCAAATTTTCAGTGGCCCCGTCAATCCCGAGGGAGTCTGCGATTCCTGGAGTAAAAAAGCGTAACGCCATTCGTTTCTTACTTTTGTGCCGATTAAATGGGCTGAGTCTGAGACACTATGCAGTGATATTCGGGCCTCGTGCTTCATTGGAGTCAATAGGCCGTTACATCCTGAAAATATGCGCAGGATGATTTTCACCTCACCGGTCAGCAGGTCTGACCTCTATCGACGGGAAGATTGACACGATGAAACCATTCTTAGTTTTACTACTGTCCTCAGTGTCAGTGCTGGCATTCCCGGTGTTTGCGGAGTTGTCAAAGGGAGAGCTGGCCCCCGATTTTAATGCCCAGGCTGCTTTGGATGGCAGGGAATTCACCTACTCTCTCAGAGAGTCACTGGCGAAGGGGCCTGTGGTGATCTATTTCTATCCCGCAGCCTATACCGGGGGTTGCAATATCCAGGCGCGCACTTTTGCTGTAAAAGCGGAGCATTTTGCGGATGCGGGGGCAAGCGTTATCGGCGTCTCCCTGGATGGTATTGAACGGCTCAAGGATTTTTCCGCAGACCCTGAATACTGTGGTGGCAAGGTGCCCGTCGCGTCTGACCAGAGTGGTGAAATTGCGACGGCGTATGGTGTGGGTATCAATGCCACCTACAAGGACCAGCCTGTAGCTCAACTTAAAAACTCCCGCGGGGAAATGATAGGTCACGACATGACCGACAGGACAACTTTTGTCGTGGCCCCCGATGGCAGGATTGCAGCCACCATTGCCAATGTCTCGCCAAAAGAAAATGTAGAGAGGGCGCTGGAGGTTGTCGAAGGATTAAGAGATAAACCCTGAAAAGGTGTGTTCGATTTGTCAATGAATTCATAACAGTGAATTAGGGAATATAGATGAATAAATTAATTTTTGCCTTGGGAATCACGGCGACCATGTCTGCCGGAATGCCGGCGTCGGCAGATGAAAATGTAATGAGCGATAAAAATACTATAGAAAAAGAAACACCAGTCACGCTGTATCTGCCACCCGTCGAGGGTACCCGGGCAGAGCGGGTCATCTGGTTGTGCGAAGAACTGGGTGTGCCCTATACGGTGGTGACACCTCCCGGTGATTTCATGGAGTCGAGTAAAGCCATGAAAAAGATCAATACCATGGGCACCCTGCCAACAGCCAAGGTCGGAGACACCACAATCGTTGAATCCGGCGGCATACTACAGCTGATTGAAATGAAACTTGCAGAGGGCGGGACCACACCTGCGATTGATTCGCCGGATCTCGCATATCATTTGCAGTGGCTTCATTATGCGGAGGGCTCTGCAATGACCCGTATATCAACAGAATACCTGTTGAAAGCGGTTGGAGGGAAACCCGAGCACACTATGCAGACCCAGCGACATATGCAGGGAACCCGGCGTGTGTTGAACTATATGGAAGAGCACCTGGGGGAGCATCCCTATTTTGGCGGCGAGAACTTTACCTCGGCGGATATCATGATGCATTTCCCGATCAAACAGGCTGTTTATCTCAACAAAGCCGATCTTGACCAGTACCCCAATATAGTCGCATGGCGACAAAGGGTTGAAAGCCGTCCTGCCTTTGCCAGGGCAAAGGTACAGAAAGAGGTTATACCGCCTAGCTTCGCTCGTCCCCCAGGCGATAAGAAATCAGGTTTATAGGGCGCGGATGATGTTCACTCCTGCTCTTCAGAGCGCACGTAATCCATTGGTCCGTGAATCCGTACGGTTTTTATGAAAATGAAATAAAAAGTTATAAAGCCGGAGGTCTTTGATTACGTTTTATCTGGACTAAAAGTCCATGAAAAATATAAAAAATGCCATAGAGAGCGATTCGGCCTTCCCCTAGGATCTTGTCAGTCTACAACCGGAATTTACGGGGAGCTGATGAAGGGTCCAGGGGTGAATGATTGAACATGAAGCCATTGAAAGCCGTAATTCGGACAATGGGATGTGCCGCGGAAATTGTACGTTTCTCTACGATTGCACTGGTGATGGGTCATGTTGCCCTTGCGCAGGCTGAGCCCTCCCTCGGCAGCGAGGACGGTTCCAGAATTGGCTTGGTACTCGGGTACTGGAACATTGCGCTTTACCAGACCCGCGACGGTAGCGAGGAATGTCCCAAGGGGTTCCACCATACCCAGGGCGATAACTTTCGAGCCCAGTTCCCTACTCAGGCACAGCGCGACGCGGTGCTCAAAAAGTACGCCTACTACACCCATCGCGGACCCAATGGCGAAAATGTCTTTTATCACCCGATGGTGATAGAGGATCCGTTGCCGTTTCGTCCGATCGAGGGGCAGACGGGGTACGGCCTGAACCTCGACGGATCTATTGATGAAAATGATTTTGTCAGCCCGGAAGGCGATGAGGGGATTGATAATGAGCTGTATCGGGTAACCGGCTGCATACCCGGATGGCGTGATGGCGGGATGGTGGTCGGGATTCTGAATTCCGAGGTGAGAGCGTCGCACAAGCCCCGCATTCTGCTTGAAATCATCGATGTTGATGACGAAAAAAATGACGAAGCTGTCACCGTGATGATTTACAGAGGATTGGATCCGGTGGAAGGCGGTGCGGACGGCAAACTGATTCCCTTCCGCAGTCAACGGGTCGATAAAACCACTGGCAAACGGTTTATTCAGCAGGTTTCTGGTCGTATTGAAAATGGCGTTCTGGTTACGGATCCCCAGGACATAGTGCTGCCAAGTTTCGAGCAGCGGGACAGTCCCGGTGTTCGGATTATCAGAGACGCCCGGTTCCGGCTCAGCTTGAATGATCGGGGCGCCGAGGGGTACATTGGTGGTTACACGGACGTGGAACGCTGGTATCTGATGTTTGCCAAAACCTGGGGTGCCCACTTTATCGCGGATGTCATTGGCTGGAGCGGCCCGGCGACCTACCGCGCGCTGCATCACTATGCGGACGGTCATCCTGATGAGAATGGTCAGATGACGACGATATCCAGTGCTTACAAGGTTGAGTTCGCCAGGGCATTTGTCGTTCACGATGATTGAGTTGAGATGGTTGGTAGCGCCGAGGTGAAAGGGTGATGTTGATGGGGATGGCATGAAGAAAAAGCTGATCGGGTCAATATTTGGCGTGCTTGCGGTGGTTGTCGTCATCGGCGCCGGGATTGTGTACTTTACTAAAGGGGTACCTGTGCATGCAGGCGTTCCGACAGTGAAGATTATCAGCCAGCCTCAATATGCCAATACTATCGGCTATATATTCGGGCCAGATATAGAGATTCCGCCCCAGTTCCCCCCGGTCAGCCGGGTCGATGGAATGCTGGCGCTTGGCGCCACGGAAGCAACATTTACCCCGGGCCTGGTCGATCGTTTCTATCGATATGGCAAACAGGTTGCAGAACAGGTTTTGTCGCCCGAACGGCAGGCGTATCTGGTGCCATGCTCCCCCGCCGATCCCGCAAAACCGGACCCCCATTGCGCCCGACAGTTCATTGAGCAGACCGGGGTATTGCTTTTTCGTCGTACACTGGACACTTCCGAGGTTGACAAGTTTGCAGCGCTTGCGGCCGAGGCTGCTGAGGAGGTCGATGACTTTTATCAGGGCTTGAAGTATGTCTTGACGGGAATGCTTGTATCGCCGTCTTTTATCCTGATATCAGATCGGCTGGATAACGAAGCAATGCAAAGCGGGGAAACCCGGTTGGATCCTTATTCGAAAGCCAGTCGATTGAGCTTTTTTCTCTGGAACAGCGGTCCTGACAGACTGTTAATGGAGGCAGCAGCGGCGGGAGAACTGGATACCAGGGAAGGCCTGCAGCGTCAGGCTGAGCGCATGCTGGCATCGCCGAGATTCGAAGCGGCAATCAGGGGGTTTTTCTCGGATATGCTTCGTTTCGATGAATTTGAAAATCTTGCCAAGGATAATCTGATCTACCCTGCCTATAGTCCGGCGGTTTCCGGCGAAGCCGCGGAACAAATGCTCCGGATGATTGCCTATCACCTGATTGACAATCAGGGCGATTATCGGGATCTCTACACGACCCGCACGACCTTTATGAGCAAGGCACTGGGCGCTGTGTACCGCGTGCCGGTGGACCCTGACAATGAATTTACTCGCTACCAATTCCCCGAGGGTAGTGGCAGGGCCGGCTTGCTAACCCATGTTGGTTTCCTGTCGTTGCATTCACATCCCGGGCGCAGTTCGCCAACCATACGTGGCGAGGGGGTAAGGGACTCGTTGCTTTGCCAGCCTGTTCCACTGCCACCACCCAATGTCGATTTTTCCAATTTTGAAGATCCGGCCGGCGAATTCAAAACCGCCCGTGAACGGCTTGTGCGCCACAGCACAGACCCTACTTGCGCGAACTGTCACAAGATCACCGATCCCATTGGGCTTGGACTGGAGAATTTCGATGGCGCCGGTCAGTTCAGGTCCCATGAAAATGGTGCTCTGATCGACGCGAGTGGTGTTCTGGATGGCATTTCATTCAGCGATGCGGTAAGCCTGGGTGCCGCGGTGAAGAAAAACCCGGCTACGACGGCCTGTTTGACCGAACGAATGTTTGCCTACGGTATAAATCGCCCGACAACTCGCGAAGATCAGCCGATGCTGGATTATCTGGAAAATGAATTTGCGGAACAGGGTTATCGTATCCAGGCATTGATGAAATCCATTGTTATGAGTGATGCATTCTTTGCGGTCAGAGCGCCTGCAGTTGACGAACCCGTTGAGATTGCATCGGCACATTGATCAGCAGCTTTGTCCAAGCCGTAATTATAACGCTGCTGAAGGAGGTTAGTTTTATGGCTAAATCATGGACCAGAAGACGGTTTCTCCGAGGCATGGTGGCAGGCTCTGCCGTTACCGTAGGCATGCCGTTACTGGATGTTTTTCTGAATGGAAATGGCACGGCGCTGGCCTCCGGAGCACCCATCCCCACCCGTTTTGGCACCTGGTTTTGGGGTCTGGGAATGAATGAACGTATCTTCGTGCCGAAAAATACAGGGCCCGGCTATGATCTTCCCGAGGAAATCGAAGCCCTGGCGCCGGTTAGGGACTACGTCAATATTTTCTCCAATTTCAACGCCACCACGGATGGTAAGCCCAACCTCTGTCACTATACCGGTTGGGTTGTATTGCGCTGTGGCGATGTTCCATTGGAGCGCGCGGACCTCCCCGGTCAGAGTGTCGATGTCACCATTGCCGATGCGATCGGCAGAGGAACGCCGTTCCGTTGCCTGGATGTGAATGCGACCGGCGATGCCCGGGATACCTACAGTTTTCGCGGACGCAACGGCTACAATGTGCCGGAAACGTCTCCCGCCAATTTCTATCAGAAAATTTTCGGCCCCCGATTTCAGGATCCAAATGCGGAAACCTTTACCCCTGATCCGAGAATCATTGCGGAAAAAAGTGTGCTTTCCGGGGTTCTGGAAGATGCATCCAGATTCAACACTTCTTTGGGTTATGAAGACAGAATAAGAGTCGAACAATACTTTACCGGTATTCGGGATGTGGAGCAGCAGCTGGCACATTTTCTTGAAAAGCCCGAGCCCAGGCCCGCCTGCTCGAAGCCGCCCGAGATTAGCGAAGAGTTCCCGAAAGGGGTTGATTACGCCCTGGTGGCCAAGCGCCACGACCTGATGACCGATTTGCTGGTGATGGCACTGGCCTGTAACCAGTCCCATGTGTTCAATATGACCTATGCGAACTCGTTCGCCAATACGGTCAAACCCGGGTACGACAAGGGCCACCATACCATTACCCATGAGGAAATCGAGGATCCTGACCTCGGCTATCAGGTGATGTCTTCCTGGTTTAATCGTCGGGCGATGGAAAGCTGGGCGTCCTTTGTCGGGAAATTTGCCAATTTCCCCGAGGGCGACGGAACCATGCTCGATAACATGGTTATCTATGCCCACTCCGATCAGAACTACGCCAAGATACATTCCATATCGGGGATCCCCATGTTTACTGCCGGCAGTGCAGGGGGGCGGATAAAAACCGGCATCCACGTGGACGGTGGCCAAACACCGGGTACGCGACTTCCGTTCACGCTTCAGCGCATCCTGGGTATTGAGCTAGATGCCTGGGGTACCGGTGCCAACCGCGCGACTTCGGATATTGCCGAGATTCTGGTGTGAGCGAGCCGTTATGAAAGCCAATCATGAATTTGACATACCGCTTGCACGGCTGCTCAAGCATTTTTTGATCGTTCTGGGTAGCCTGTGGTTACCCTTTTCGTCTGGCGTATTTGCCGGACAGCCAGCCCTGCCGGAAGGTGTTCGGGTAGCGCAGACCGATGAGCTTGGCCCCGTGTTCGTCAATGACCAGGGCTTTACGCTTTATACGTCAAGGTATGATGACAAACCGAATCAATCCGTTTGCAATGACAAATCCCATGATGCCGTCATTGGTCAGGGACAAAATCCGGGATATCTTCCCGACTACCAGACGCGGCCAACCTGTGAGCAAGCGTGGCCACCTTTCAGGCCGCAGGACGGCAGCAAAGCGGCTGGAACCTGGACCATTATTGATCGCCACGACGGCTCCAGGCAGTGGGCTTACCAGGGTAAACCGGTATATCTGTCCAACTACGACCAAAATCCCGGCGATCTGACGACGCTGGGGGGCGGTATCTTTGGCCGCAGTCCGGTCTTCGCGTCGTTAGACGTGCCACCGGGTATTTCCTCAAGAATTACTGCTTCGGGTTTCGTGCTGACCGATGATAACGGTAAGACACTCTACGCAAGATCGCAGGAAGCAGACCCTTGCGGGATCGATTGCGAAGAAGACTGGCAGCCGCTTGCAGCGCCCGCAGTTGTAACAGATGAAGTGTTGCCATCGGGGTGGTCAGTAAAAGACAGGAGTGACGGTCGCCATCAGTGGCTAAAGGATGGCAAACCGCTCTACACCTACAAGCAGGACTTGAAACCAGGAGATGTGAAAGGTGGGGTTCCTGGTTGGGGGGCCATTGTTCTGTTCCCTCCGCTCGAACCGCCCTCAGATATTGGCAAGGGCATGACCATGGACGGGGAGGTCTTTACCGACCGCAAGGGTATGACGCTTTATACCTGGCACTGTACTGACGAGTCCCCGGATTTTCTTCCCTGCGACAGACCCGGAGCATCACCTGCCTACTGGAAGGGTATCTGCGGTTCCCCGGAGGTTTGTATCTCCACCTGGCAGCCAGTGGAAGTTACCCCCGGTTCCCGGCCTGTCGGCAACACCTGGACGATAATCCCGGTGGATCCACGGGGACATAACCAGTTTGCCCCGGCGGATGAAAACGTGAAACCAATGATGGTCTGGGCCTACCACGGCAAGCCTGTGTACACCTATGCAGGGGACGAAAAGCCCGGGGATATCTGGGGGCACGGTGTGCGTTCCTTCGTGCGCTGGGGGTTCAGTATGTTGAAAACCGATCTGTCTGACAGGGCGAGATAGAGGTCGTTTCTGCAGAACGTAATTTTAAAAGTGGAAAGACCAGGGAGGACTTTTACGTTTATTAAAATCGGCCAAATATATAACGATAAGAGAGGAAGCCATGAAAAATAGAAATAAAATCAGTATAAAAATGCCTCAAAAAATTCACCGTCGTTCCGGTCTTTTTCTTGGTCTGTTGGTCATGGGTTTTCCTGTCGAACAGGCCGTTTCACAGGAAAAGGCCAGGTCGACGAGTTTGCTGGAAGAAATTATTGTTTCTGCCCGGCGCGTCGAAGAAAATCAGCAGAACGTCTCAATCGCCATTACGACGTTGACGCCGTCGGATCTGGAAATCAAGAACATCACCAATTTCGAGCAGCTGCAGTATAACGTGCCCGCACTCAGTTTTTCCCATGGTGCGGGTCGAGAATCGAGGCTTCAGATACGGGGACAATCCACCGCGAAAAATTCTGATTTCCCTGGCGTGGACAGGCTGTTTGCTGAAGTCCCCTTGATTGGCGCTTCAGGGCCGTCGTCGGCGACGCTGGCGGATCTGGAGTCGATCCAGGTCCTGAAGGGCCCCCAGGGGGTTGCATTCGGGCGCAACTCGACGGGTGGCGCCGTATTGCTGTACCCGACAAAACCAAAAAATGAGTTTGGCGCATATCTGAAAACAAATGTCGGTAATTACGATTACCGGGCGATTGAGGCCATGGTAAATGTACCGCTCATCGACGATACGTTGGCGGTTCGCCTGCTTGCCACACAGGACAAACGGGATGGTTGGGTTAAAAACGTTGAGACGGGCCATCGGCTGAACGAGCGGGACTATGACACGATAAGGGTCTCCCTGCTTTTTACACCGACGGATAATCTTGAAAATTCAACTATCTATTCCCTCGAAAAATCCGACACCCTTGGTGTGGCGAATTCCCTGTACGACTATAACCCCAACGGAATACCGTCGTTTCTATTCGGGCCTATTTATAATCAGTTGGCGGAGGAAGCGATCGCGTTTGGCAGGGAAAAGATCCGTCTAGACTACGAAGGGCGTCAAAAGCGGGAGACGACGTTTTTCTCCAATACCACCGCATATAAATTCAATGAAAACCTGACGCTCAAGAACATTTTTGGATTCCAGGAGCTCGAGAGCTCCAACGGCATTAATATGAGCGCCGTCGCCCTGCCACTGATACACCTGGGAATTCAGGGTGCGGACGATCTACCCTCCACGGAAATGTATAGCGACGAGATACAGCTTCTCTACAGCCATCCGGATAATCTTTTCGAGCTTGTTACCGGCGTATTCTGGTCGCGCCAGGAGCCGGGTAAATCCGGGGCTCCCAATGAACAGATCACCGTCGGAAGAGCCGGTCCGTTGACCACCACGGAATCTGTCGCGAAGAGTATCGCACCATATGCACAGTTCACTGTTCCACTTGATTTTTGGGCGCAGGGCTTGTCGCTCACTACCGGGGCGCGATGGACGAAGGATCAACGGGATTCAAAGCAGGTGCGTACTTCGGGAGGGGTTTCGACGGTTATCGAAACGTCCGGCGAGTGGAGTGACTGGAACTGGGAAGTGACACTGAATTATCAGGCGAATGAGGATTTGCTCACCTACATTGCCCATCGGCACGGGTTCAAGGGTGGCGCTTTCAACCCCTCCGCCCGGGATCCGGAACTGGTTATGGTGGAGCCGGAATATGTCGATGATATCGAGCTGGGGCTTAAATGGGACTGGGCAGCGGGTGGTATCAACGGTCGGACCAATATCGCCCTTTACTACCAGTGGTATGAGGACATTGTTACCAACACTCACTTCCTTGAAGATGACGGCACGGCCTTCACGCTGAACTTTAATTCTGCCGAAGCGACCATCAAGGGTGGTGAGATTGAATCAACCGTCCAGTTCACGGATCGCTTTTCCGTGTCCGCCCATTATTCGTATATAAAGTCCGAGGTGGAGTCGCAGGTGGGTTCGCCCATTGCAATTGACCGGCTGGCGGATATTCCCGAGCACAAGGTCAGCGCCACCATGCACTATGTCTATCCCCTGGCTGGCAATGCGGGGGAGCTTGAGTTCGCTGTGACCGGCTATGCCCAAAGCGAACACTACGCGGACCAGGCATCGGAAAGTGAGCAGTCCCTGCTGCCCGGATACGGACTTGTAAACGGTAATCTGGGATGGAGGAACGTTCTGGGTCACCCGCTTGATGTGTCCTTCTTTGTGAATAACGCCCTGGACAAGGAATATTTCCTTTCCGGTGCCGACATCTACAACAACTTTGGTTATGTGCTGGGTTTCTGGGGCGAACCCAGGACCTACGGCATGCGTTTGAGCTATCGATGGGGCGAATAACCCGTGCCTGAAGTCCCAGGTGATGTTCGCACCACCTGGGATAGGATTGGCAACACACCGTTTAAGGATTCATTGTGACGACTTCAACCATGCCGCCGGCGACGCCCGCGAGTATCAGCTTGTTCTTTGAGCAGGGCGCCTATGTTTTTCGTAACGTGGGTGGTCTGGAGCTGTACGCCGTAAACCGGGACGTTGCGCCATCCTATGTATGTGGCGATGAATGTCTTGCCGACTGGCAGCCGTTGGCCGCGCCCGCGGACAGTCAACCAGTCGGGGATTGGTCAGTTTGCCCGCCTGGCGGGAGTTCCTCGCAGTGGTGTTATCGCGGAGAGCCCGTCTACACCTATCGCCGGGATCGCCCCGGTACCTTACTCGGTGAAGGGATTGACGGAATCTGGACTCGATTGAAGCCCTGAGTTGTTTTTGCCTTGATTCCCGTGCCACCTTGTCATGGGGCTGCTCTTCCTGCGCGTTCACTCTATGAACCCATTTCCTGGGCCAGAGACCTGCCTGGCCGATCCGATATGGTAGGATGGTACCGGCTTTTTATTGGACGACCACGGTTCCATGGCAAAAACGGTTTTAGTAACGGGCGGCGCGGGCTATATCGGCAGTCACGCGGTTGTGGCACTCCAACAGGCAGGTTACGCGCCGATCCTGCTCGATAATTTCTCGAATGCCCATCCGGCGGTTATTGACCGGATAGGCGCTATTACCGGATATGCACCGACACTGGTGGAGGGGGACATCCGCGACCGCAGTATGGTCAGACGTCTCTTTGAAGACAGTCATATCGACGGGGTGATTCACTTCGCCGGCCTGAAGGCGGTTGGTGAGTCGGTCATGGATCCGCTTCGGTATTACCACAATAATGTCGTCGGTTCCCTGGTTCTGTTTGAGGAGATGGCACGGGCCAACTGCAAACATCTGGTATTCAGTTCATCGGCGACTGTCTATGGTGATCCGGCCTCGGTCCCTATCGGCGAGGATTTTCCCCTCATCGCCACCAATCCCTACGGCCAGTCAAAGCTCATGATTGAAACGGTCTTGAGGGATCTTTGCGACAGCGATCCGGATTGGCAAGTGGCGCTGCTCCGTTATTTCAATCCGGTGGGCGCACACCCCAGCGGGCTGATTGGCGAGGACCCGGCGGGGGTTCCCAATAACCTTTTACCGTTTATCGCACAGGTGGCTATCGGGCGTCTCGAGAAACTTCACGTATTCGGCAATGATTATCCGACCCGGGATGGCACGGGTGTGAGGGACTATATTCATGTCTGGGATCTGGCGCTCGGCCACCTTGCGGCGCTTGAGCATCTGCAGCCCGGACACGGCGCTGTCGCTTATAATCTGGGAACCGGTCAGGGATATTCAGTTCTGGAGATGATTCGGGCTTTTGAGGCTGTGGCCAAGCGGACGATACCCTATGAAATCGTTGATCGTCGTCCGGGTGATGTCGCCGAATGTTATGCTGATATTGCTTTTTCCGCGAAGGCCCTGGGCTGGCGAGCTGAAAGGGGCCTGCAGAAGATGGTCGAGGACCACTGGCGATGGCAACAACGTAACCCTCAAGGATATGACAGTGTTGCCCCGCCGCAACCCTGACGCACCGGCAGAATGCTTCACATGGCCCGCGTTGAACGGAATCCGAGGAGAAGATGCAGCAGTTTAGTGAGACTACCCCTATCGCGGTGATCGGCCTCGGCTATGTCGGCCTTCCGTTAGCCGTGGAGTTTGGCAAGCGCAACCCCACTGTGGGTTTCGACATCAACCATCGCCGTATTGACGCCCTGCGCGTCGGTATTGATCACACATTGGAAGTGTCCGGCGATGAGCTCAAAGCCGCCGAAAAGTTGAGGTTTTCCGCAGACAGGGCGGATCTGCAACAGGCTTCTGTCTATATCGTCACGGTGCCAACTCCGGTAGATGAACATCATCAGCCCGATTTGAATCCGCTTCTGAGGGCGTCGGAAACCGTCGGTGCGGTGATGAGTCCCGGGGATATCGTGATTTATGAATCCACGGTTTATCCCGGGGCCACGGAAGAAACCTGTGTGCCGGTGCTGGAACGGGTCTCGGGGCTGCGTTTTAACACCGATTTTTTTGTTGGTTACAGCCCGGAGCGGATTAACCCCGGCGACAGGCAACACCGTTTGACGAGCATTACCAAGGTTACGTCCGGTTCAACGTCGGAGACCGGCGAGTTTGTCGATCAGTTGTACCGCAGTATTATTGCCGCCGGCACACATCTGGCGCCCTCTATCAGAGTGGCGGAGGCGGCCAAGGTTATAGAGAACACCCAGCGGGACCTTAACATTGCCCTGGTCAACGAACTGGCGGTCATTTTCAACCGCCTGGGCATCGACTCCCAGGCTGTTCTGGAAGCCGCGGGCACCAAATGGAATTTTCTGCCTTTCCGTCCAGGTCTGGTCGGCGGGCATTGCATTGGTGTCGACCCTTACTACCTTACCTATAAAGCGCAGGCGATTGGTTACCACCCCGAAGTCATCCTGGCCGGGCGACGGATTAATGACGGAATGGGACGTTATGTGGTCGGCCAGTTGGTCAAGGAAATGCTTCGGCGACGAATTCATGTTCAGGGCTCCCGGATTCTGGTGATGGGCCTGACCTTCAAGGAAAATTGTCCGGACATTCGTAACACCAAAGTTGTCGACGTTGTCGCGGAATTGACAGACTACGGGGTCCGGGTAGACGTTTATGACCCCTGGGTGGATGCCGATGAGGCGCGCTCAGAATACGGGATCGAGCTCGTCACCGAGCTGCAACCAGACTGCTATAACGGGGTGATTGTCGCCGTCGGCCATCACCAGTTCAGAGCCATGGGTGCGGATGGAATTCGCGGGTTAATGCGCGATAACGGCGTCCTCTATGATCTGAAATACCTGTTCAAAGCCGATGATGCGGACATTCGCCTGTAGCCCTGTTCGTTCTTCTGTCCCAAGCCCCCCGACTAGAGGAAGTGACCGCCAGTGAGTCCCTATCAGTCCGTATTGTCCCGTTTACAGAAGGAGCCGCGCACCTGGCTTGTGACCGGCGTCGCTGGCTTTATTGGCAGTAATTTACTGGAAGCATTGCTCAGGGCCGAACAAACCGTTGTCGGCCTCGACAATTTTGCCACCGGTCACCGCCGTAACCTGAACGAAGTCGAAACCCTGGTGACTCCGGCCCAATGGCAGCGCTTTCGGTTCATTGAAGGCGACATCTCAAATCTCGCCGATTGTCGCAGTGCGGTTGTCGGCGTCGATTACGTATTGCATCAGGCGGCTCTGGGCTCTGTACCACGGTCTATCGCCGATCCCATTGCCACCAATGAGGCCAACGTCACCGGTTTTCTCAATATGCTGGTGGCGGCCAGGGAGGCCAAGGTGTCCAGCTTTACCTACGCCGCCTCCAGTTCCACCTACGGTGATCACCCCGGCCTGCCCAAGGTTGAGGATCGGATTGGCAAGCCATTGTCGCCCTACGCAGTTACCAAATATGTTAACGAACTCTACGCCGACGTATTTTCCAGAAGCTACGGCTTTCATGCTATTGGGCTGCGCTATTTTAACGTCTTTGGCCCCCGCCAGGACCCCGAAGGCGCATATGCGGCCGTCATCCCAAAGTGGACTTCGGCAATGATTCGGGGTGAAGACGTGTTTATCAACGGCGATGGTGAAACCAGTCGTGATTTTTGCTATGTGGCCAATGCTGTCCAGGCCAATATTCTTGCCGCTGGTGTCGGTGCGCTGGAATCCAGCCAGGTGTTTAATGTTGCCGTCGGCGACCGGACTTCGTTGAATACCCTGTTCACGGCGATCCGCGATAATCTCTCCGCCCACGGCATTGCCTACAGCCGACCCGCGGTGTACCGGGATTTCCGCCCCGGTGATGTTCGCCACTCCCAGGCGGATATCTCCCGGATAACCTCGGGATTGGGCTATTCCCCGTCCCATCGCTTCGCCGAGGGCTTGGCGGAAGCCATGGACTGGTACATCCGACACAGCGAGGACCCCGACGCGGCCTAATCGTGTCGGGGCGTGAGTTTCAGCCTGGCGCCGGTGAGACGCCCGTGCCGTAGTTTCTG
>PABE01000029.1 GCA_002702725.1 Porticoccaceae bacterium | reverse complement strand
GCCAGCGGGCAGCAGCACTCCTGTTCGATATTCTGGCCGGTCGTTGTAAACCAACGATGGCCATGGGCAAGGTCCCCGTGATTACCAGCGCAATTCATGGGTCGACGAATGACGAAGATCCATTTGCATCGCTGATGCATCACACCAAGTCACTGGAACAGCGGGACGACGTACTTTCGACAAGCCTGTTTCTCATTCATCCTTACATGGACTGTGAGAACATGGGCAGTGGCGGGCTTGTGATTACGAACGACGATCTTGAGCTGGCGGAAAAGCTCGCGGCGGACATCGCTATGCGTTACTGGGGACGACGGCATGATCTGGAACCGCAGTCATTCACGCCGCGGGAGGCAATTGTTAAGGGAATGCGAGTTTCGGGTGGCCCGGTGATTCTTGTGGAAGCTGCAGACTGCTGCGGAGGCGGCGCGGCTGGTGACAGCATCGCAACGCTGTCCGCCCTCGTCGATCACCAGCCTGCCGTGCCGTCTGTCTGTCCAGTGGTTGATCCAGTCGCAGCGGCGGCGTGTCACGAGGGCGGTGAAGGAGCAGAACTGACACTCACGATCGGCCATCAACTCGACCGCCGCTGGGGCAGTCCCCGTCAGTTTTCCGGTCGCGTCGAACGACTGTGCGAGGGGCGGTTTGTGTACACAGGCGGCCAGTGGGAAGGACGTGAGGAACACATGGGACCGACCGCCGTGTTTCGAATTCAGGATGTGCGGGTGCTGCTGACGAGCCGTGCGACGTACGACTGGTCCGACGAACAGTTGCGGTGCGCCGGTCTTGAACCTCTGATGCAGAAGTTCATTGTGGCTAAGAATCCGATGAACTACCGACTTGCATATGGAGAAATCGCCAGCGCTATGGTCATTCTCGACACCCCCGGCCCGACTCCGCCGACCCTCAGACACGTGGACTTTAAAAAATTACAACGCCCATGGTTCCCTCTGGATGATCGCATTGCCGATCTAAAACCGACGGTGCTGAGCCGAAGAAACATCAATTAAGAAACAGCGCCGGAGGGATTCACGACGGAGGGCCCAGAGAATTACATGGCGCGGCAGGCGTATTTTTTGCCGAATTCATCTGGTGCCGTGGGCTGCTGCCTGTGTACGGAAACAACGGTTTTGTGAGGTGCTGGTTCTGTGCAAATGGCAACAGCAGCGAAGCTGCGGCAGGCAGATAGCCGCGGGTGCAGTGCGTGGTTGTTCCACTGGCAATCCTGTCAGCCTTGAAACGGCAGCACAGACTCGCGGGCCGCGCGACCACGATGCGATCGCGTGCTGTGATTCAGATGGAAGACTGTCGAGGGCCCGTCTTCGACGAGATTACACCGTACACTTATTCGCCGATGATTTTCACGAGGATACGCTTTCGCCTTCTTCCATCAAACTCGTAATAGAAAATGTGCTCCCACGGCCCGAGGTGCAGTTGGCCGTCGGTAATCGCAACCACAACTTCCCGGCCCATGATCTGCCTCTTGTGGTGAGCATCGGCGTTGTCTTCGCCGGTGCGGTTGTGCAGATATCCGCCAGTGGCCGGGTCGCTGCCGGAGTTGAAGGGGACCAGTTCCTCCAGCCACCGCTCGTAGTCGGCGTGCAGACCCGATTCGTTGTCGTTGATGAAAACACTGGCGGTGATGTGCATGGCGTTGACAAGGACCAGCCCGTCCTGAACGCCACTCTCCTGAACCAGACGCTCGACCTCGGCGTGCAGGGAGATAATCGCGCGACGTTCCGGGACCTCGAGCCAGAGTTCTTCTGTGAGCGTTTTCATTTGCGTTCCGATGGGAAAAGTGGATACCCGGGGTTCGTCCTGTGAGCCTTGTTGAGCAGACCTGTGAGACGTTCGACGACTGCCGGATGGCCGGCCGCTACGTCTGTCTGCTCCGACAGATCATCGGCAACGTTATACAACTGAAAGTCGCCGGGTGAACCGGTGGCGACTTTCAGCTGCACCAGTTTCCAGTCGCCCTGCAGAATCGCCCGGCTGCCACCGCGTTCACTGAATTCCCAGTACAGATAGTCGTGTTGCCTCTGGGGTTGTCCGGTCAATTCCGGAATCAGTGAGATGCCGTCTGTCTTGTCCGGTGGATTTCCTCCGGCTGCTTCGACCAGAGTTGGCAGGATGTCCAGAAACCCGCTGACGTGGCTGCTGGTAACGCCCGGTTTAATCTTTCCCGGCCAGCGAGCGATCATGGGGACCCGGATGCCTCCTTCATAGAGATCTCTCTTCATGCCTCGCAGGTTGCCATTACTGTTGAAGAACTCCATTTGATGGCCGCCTTCCTGATGCGGTCCGTTGTCACTGCTGAAGATGACCAGGGTATTGTCATCCAACCCGAGTTCTTCCAGCTCTACCATAATCTGCCCGACCCCGAGATCGATGTTTCGCATCATGGCTGCGAACCCTTTCTCAGGGGCTGGCCAGTCCCTGTCGGCATATGGACCAAAGTCCGGAACTTCCATCCCTTTCTCCGGACGATCATTAAAGCGGCCCCCTTCATTGTTTGTGTGAGGAACGTTGAGAGCGTAATACAGGAAGAATGGTGTGCCTGTGCTCTTACGCAGAAACTGAATCACTTCCTGCTGGAGCAACTTGGGAGCATAGTCCGCGCGTGTGATAGCGACGCCCCGGCCGTCCTGCCCTTTCCAGCGCGGCTGGCTCACGTTTCGCAGCTTCTGCTGACGGCCGTTTCGAACGAGGAATTCAGGATAGAAATTGTGAGCGTGCCACATGCTGATGTACCCGAAGAATTCGTCGAATCCCTGATCATTGGGATCTGACAGTGGTGGCGGCGCTCCAATCCCCCACTTGCCGATACAGGCCGTTCGATATCCCTGCTCTTTCAGAAGTTCCGCAATGGTCACATCTTCTGGTAGCAGCAGGCCCGGACTGTTTCCTCGCACGGTGCAGTGCCCGGTATGCAGGCCCGTCATCAGGACACAGCGGGAAGGAGCGCAGACTGTGCAGCCGGCGTAGTGTCGTGTGAACCGCATTCCTTCCTGAGCAAGACGGTCAATGTTTGGTGTTTTGAGCTGTGTGGACCCGTAACAGCTGAAGTCTCCATAGCCCGCATCATCGGCAAGGATGTAGATGATATTCGGAGGCTCTGCGGCAGCGGCTACGGTGGCTGTAAGCAGAAGTGTGAGGAAGTATCGCATGGTTTAAATCAGGTGCTGATGAAACATCAGACGATTGTAGCGAGGACGAGCTATTCGTGCGTCTGAGAGCCTGACGCATACACGGCTCCGCGTTCTGCGGGGCAACGTAGGTGGTTCACAACGAGTATGGGTCACATGCTGAATGGATCGTGCCAGGACAGCTCATGAGCATCAGTGAAGACCGAGGCGGAGGTGCTGCCAGCTGAGTCAGTTGTCTGACAGACGTTCGCGAAGCCATGCGGCGCGGGCTTCGTTGCGGGCATCAGATTCGAGGGTCTGTCCCTGGATACGCTGCAGGTGTGAACGCTGGGTCTGAATGAACAACTCGTTCACTGTCGCAATGGAAACCTCAGTCACCATTCCCAGATTGACGCCCAGGCGAACGCTGGACAGCAAATGCATGGTTTCTTCTGAAGTAATACTCCGGGCACTGGTAAGAATGCCCATAGCCCGAGCGACCTGGTCATCCAGCTGAGATCGATTATCTCGCAGCAACAGATCACGTACGCGTCGCTCATACCCCAGGATATTGGGTACCACGTCACCGAGATTGTTGAGGAGATCCTGCTCGCTGCATCCCAGAGTGACCTGATTGGAAATCTGGTAGAAGTCACCCATGGCCTGACTGCCTTCGCCGTACAGGCCACGGACAGCAAGATTGATCTTCTGAGCTGCCGTATGCACCTTCTGAATTTCGCGCGTAATCCGCAGTGCGGGCAGGTGCAGCATTACAGAGACGCGAATTCCTGTACCAACGTTGGTCGGGCAGGCGGTGAGGTAGCCTAGTTTCTCGTCGAAAGAAAAGCTGACCTGCTCTTCCAGGTCATCATCCAGTTCGTTGGCCACATCCCAGCATTGTTCCAGTGACAGTCCGCTGTGCAGAATCTGCATGCGCACGTGGTCTTCTTCATTCAGCATCACGCTGATTGATTCGCCTTCACCGATCACAACTCCCCGAGCCCCTTCGGCCTGAGCCAGTTCTCGGCTGATCAGCTGGCGTTCCACCAGCAGCTGTGCATCGAGTTCGTCGAGAGATTCAACGTTGATAAATGTAAGGTTGTGGCCAGTTTCTGTGAGTGCGGCTTTCAGTGTCTGGACCAGTTGCGCCCGTGTGTCAGCATCAGCCTGAGACATGAATGGAAAGCCGGCGAGGTTGCGCGCTACACGGATTCGCGTCGAAAACACAATGTCGGATTCCGGACCGTCGGCACTGAGCCATGCTCCGCTCGTCTTTGCCATGTCCTGAGGAAAGAACGCGGATTGTTCACCTTCTGTTGCCAAGGAACTGCCCTGATCGTCTTTGTCAAAAATGATTCTGGATGGAGCTAGTCGTTTGAGTCTTCTGCCGTTGAGATGGGAAAGTTATGCAGTTCTGCTTCCAGTCGTGCAATCTCATCACGCAGCGTGGCGGCGGATTCGTAATCTTCCCGGTCGATCGCTTTTCGCTGCTCAGAACGCAGATGCACAAGCTGAGACTCACTGGCGGATTGGCCCGGATTTCGACGCGGTCTTTTGCCTGCGTGAGTCGAGTCTTCATGGATATTTTCGAGCAGGGGCATCAGGTCCTGCCGAAACTCGTCGTAGCACGCGGCGCAGCCGAGTCGACCCTGATCACGAAACTGCGAAAATGAAATATTGCAGTTTGAGCACTCTTCGTCTTCGTCCGCGACGAGAGCCTCCAGTTTAGCGGCCAGTTCAGCAGCCTGTGTGGGAACCTCGTCTTCCGGAGCATTGCTGCCGTTGAGGTACCCGTGAGCACAGTCATCACACAGGTGAATGGGGACCGCCACGTTGTCGTTGATTTCGGTGACGTGTAGTGTTGCGCGGCGGGAACAGTGGCGACATTTTTTCATAGAGTTACTCCAGTCGCATCATACAGAGCAGGCTGAGTTGCGACGAGGCCTCTCTCGATTCCCAACACATGCACCAAAACCGTCTCAAATGGACGCAGAAAGGGGAATTTGGTGAGTTTGCGGCAACTTTCCAAAATGTACATCCGATAAGGTGATTTATCTGTTGATGGGACCAAAATCAGCCGAATGAGTCCAATTCCAGCGAATCCGTGAGTCCATATTGCAAAGACACGCCCGTCGGGTATGCTGTGCGACCCAATTAGGAACCAGTGAACAAATTCTTTCCCGGAGTAATTCGTGGTCAAGTTGCGTCTTCGTGACAATGAAAATGTAAGTGACGCCGTCAAGCGATTCCGCAAGCTCGTCGAGCACGCCGGAATTAAGCGTGAGATGCGAAAGCGAGAATTCTACGAAAAGCCAAGCGACGAACGACGTCGCAATCGTCGCCGTGCCGAAATGCGAGCACGCAACGCTTCTCGTCAGCAGTTGATTGGCGGTTGATTGCCAGCTGCAATTGCAGCAACAGGTTTTGACTCAACGCCGGCAGCGACCGGCGTTTTTCATGCGCCGTGATTGCTGCACAAACAGATCACCGAGTGCTGAGATTTACTGTAGCCAGGTTCCCTGCTGTGACGAAATTGTTGCTCGTGACTGCTCTTGGTTCCATCCTGCTGCGGAGTCTTTACGGCACCAGTGGCTGGGGAGTTCCTGAGATCCTGCCCGCACTACGCTGCCCCGACCCTCGTCGCTCCCTATCTCCCAGATCAGCGCGCGCCCCGTCCGCCAGACCCATTAGACGCTGCACAATATCCGGATGCTGCTCGGCAACATCGCGTTCGCATCCTACGTCGGTTACAAGGTCGAACAACAGCGGTCTGCTTCCCTCGCCCTTCTTAAAGTGCGGATGCCGTGTAAAGGTCGTCAACGGAACAAAGAGCTTCCAGGGTCCGCTGCGAACCGCATGCAACTGCTGTCGGTCATAGTAGTAGAAGGCGTCATAAGAAGATTTCGCCTCTCCAAACATAAGTGGTTGAATGTCATGGCCATCGATGCTGTGGGTCACCGGGCGACCGGCGAGCAGGGCAGTTGTAGGCATGAAGTCCATTGTCGTTGCCAGCTCTTCACATATGGTCCCGGCTGGAATCCGGCCTGGCCACCACATCAATGTGGGGCTGCGAAACGCACCCTCTGACGTGGTATACCCGCGCCCGTGCAGCGGGTGGTTTGTTCCGCGCGCCGGGCTGGCCATGTCAGGAGCCATCGGGGCACCGTTGTCAGACATCCACACGACCAGCGTCCTGCGCTCGAGCTGCCGTTTTCTTAGATGGTTCAGGATCTGACCAGTCGACCAGTCGATTTCCTCAATTGAGTCGCCCCACGGACCATTCCGGCTCTTTCCGCGAAATGACTTGCTGGCAAACGGAGCACGAGTGCTGCCCGGCATGCATTGGGGAAAGTAGACAAAGAAGGGACGACTCCTGTGCTGATCGATAAACTTCAAGACTTCTTCCGTTGTCCGGCGTGTCAGTTCGTTACGGTCCACAGGAGCTTCAATGACCCGCTCTCCCTCCATCAGCGGAAGAAAAGGCCACAGCTTTCCGTCCAGCCGGTCAGCAAGCCGCTGACCTGTTGCCCGTGTCATATCGTCGCTGTAGGGAATACCGAAGAACCGGTCAAAGCCCTGACGGGTCGGCAGAAACTCGGGCTGGTCTCCGAGATGCCACTTGCCAAATATTCCGGTGGCGTATCCGCGTTCCCGAAGCACTTCAGCAATCGTTATCTCGGTCGGGGCAAGTCCATAGGGAGAAACGGGCCGCAGTACGTGACCGTCACGGGGGTTGCTATGCATACCTACGCGCTGGGCATAGCACCCTGTCATTAATGATGCGCGGGACGGTGTACAGACTCCGGCTGTTACACAGAAATGAGTGAACCTGCGACCTTCGGCCGCCATTCTGTTTAAGTGAGGAGTGTGGTGAACCTTTGAGCCGAACGGCTCAATGTCCCCGTAGCCGAGGTTGTCACAGAAAATAATGATGACATTGGGTGGGGGATCCGCATTCGCCCGCACGTTCAGGCTGAAAGCGACCGCCGCCACACACGCACTGACAGAAAGTTGAATGGTTCGGCGCGGTTTGGCAGACAGAGTCATTGACGCCTCCTTGGCACAGGGAATCATCTGGCTGACGAATGCAGCCAGTCGGGACGCACCTTACGCAGATTGATTACGGCGATACGAGGTGGCCCGGGTGGGAATGAATCGTAACACAGGACGATGGTATGATCGTTCCACCAGCAGATTCCTTCCCAGTTCGCGTTTCCCAACTCACCCAGTAGTTCACTCAGTTCAATTGGGGCCCCGACAGACACCAGAGTTTTTTCTGAATGGTCCGGCTTCAGAAGTACGAGTCTGTGGAATCGAAATCGATTCTTTGTAGCCCGCGGGTTCTCAGCACTCACAAGGCCAATGAGTCCCCAGTCGCCCGAAGGCATTTGAATCCACTCCAGATCCGGCATGCGAAAACGATATCCCTCAACCGGCGAATCCAATCTGACCGTGTAGGCCGGGACTCCCTTCATTTCAACCGGACGCGCGTCGGCGGAAAGTTTATGCATCAACACGACCGGGTGCAGGGCGACACCCATGAGTCGATTTCGGAGTTCCAGTGCCACGTCGTTGGGCTGCAGGTATCCGCCTTCCCAGCAAACAGCGATCTGGCTGTTGCGGCCCTCGGCCCGAATGGCCAGTCCTTCAAGTCCCCGATTTCCAATCTCGTTATAGATCTCCGGGTACTGGATCACGCGCCCCTGTTGATCAATCAGACATCGGAGTCGCTCCGAAAGGGCCACGACTCGTCCGTCAGCGAGTACACCGACCGATTCAAGGTCTGTGGCGAGATTTTGCTTCAGCGAAGTGCGGCCTGTTTCGGTAACCGGAACAAGCGCCACATCCTGTGAAGGATCAATTGTGGCCTGCAAACGAATAAGTTGACCATTGACCTGGTCGTCAACGATCGTCAGATGCCCATCGATTTCTGCGATTCCGGAGTACTCACGACGTCGAACTGCTTCGTCCGCCACCAGGGTCGCAGCGAACAGGGCCACAATGACTGCTAGCACGCCAGACTTCATGGCTCTGATTCTCCGCCCGCAATACTGCTTGACATGTGTAACGGATTTTTTGGGTCGGCCAGACGTTACTGGTCCGCATCGTTATTGGAATCTGAATTGCCTGTTGCCTTCTCGGGATGGATCTGAGCATACTCAGACTTCAGCTTGTCACCTTCTGTCACGCCGAATTTGGCCCACATGCCAAGGTACATTGTGGCAATCAGCACGACCGTTATTCCACCCACCAGCTTCGCATGTTTCCATGGCGTGATGTCAACGTCTTCACTGTACTTCTGCTCGTAGGGTTCCGGTCGTGGCTGGGCCAGTCGTAGGCCTGACATCACGCTGACGATGAACAGAAAGTTGATCGCGGCCAGGTGCAGGAAGTGCATCTCCACCCCAAAGAAGGTGTTACTGTTGATGATTCCGAACCAGGTTTGAAAACAGACACCACACACGAGACCAATATTTGCGGCGATGGCTGGCGTGCGTTTGCTCACAAAGCCCATAAAGACGATCGACAGCAGGGGAATATTCAATACGGCAGCGATTGATTTCATTGTGTTGAACAAACCGGACTTCTCGGACAGACTGGAGAACATCAGAGCAAGAACAATACTGAGCGGAATCATTACAACGCCAAAGATCTTGCCCACACGCACCGTTTGCTGATCAGTGGCATCTTTCCTGAGGAGCCCCTTGTAAAGGTCCATGCTGAACAGCGTGCAGCCACTGTTCAGGAAGCTGTTGAATGAGCTGAGAATGGCTCCAAAGATTGTGGCGGCAAAGAATCCGATTGCCCACGGAGGCAGGACAAGGTTGACGAGGAATCCGTACGCCCCGTCCCCTCCCGTGGACGGTCCCTCTCCGTTACTGAAGGCAATGTGCCATGCAATGATCCCTGGCAGGATCAGATACAGTGGGCCCAGCAGTTTCATCACGGCAGCAAACAGCACGCCCTTCTGGCCGTCAGCCAGATTCCTTGAGGCAAATGTGCGCTGAACAATTCCCTGGTTCGTGCACCAGTAGTAGGTCACAACCAGTGTCATTCCTGTAAACAGAACCTCCCATGGGATATCTGCATTGTGGTCCCCGATCGGACTGAGCCGTTGTGGATACTTTTCAATCAGAACGGACATTCCGTCCGACATACTGCCGCCACCGATGTGAGCAAGTCCCAGAATGGGAATCATCAGGCCACCGATTACCAGTCCAATTCCATTCACGGTGTCTGACACCGCCACTGCCTTCAGTCCGCCAAACAAGGCGTAGCAGCCACCGACTACGGCCAGTGTCGTGCAGACGACTGCGAGTGTCACTGTCCGGTTGTCCGTTCTCAGTGTGTCTTCCACGCCAAACACCGGGATCATGAATTCTGCGCCGGTCAGCAACACAAATGGCAGCACGTTAAGCACAATGGAGGCGAGAAAGATCACCGAGGTGATTGAGCGTGTCGATGAGCTATACCGGAGCTCAAGAAACTGCGGAATCGTGGTGATTCCACTCTTCAGATACCGCGGTAGAAAGACGACTGCCATCAGGACAATGGCGAGTGATGACCAGACTTCCCACGCCATGACCACCATGCCGTTGCGGTATGCGCCGCCGTTCAGGCCCACCAGCTGCTCGGTCGAGAGGTTGGTCAGCAGCAGCGATCCGCCCACAACGAACCATGGCAGGCTGCGTCCGGCAAGAAAGTAGCCTTCCGAAGTCTCCTGGTTGTCACCCTTGGTCCGCCACCATGCCACAACGGCCACCAGTGCGGTGAAGAAGATAAATGTTACTGCTGTCATCGATGTTGTCGCCTGTCTGAGTCGTTCGCCGGAAGAGCCAACATAGCGAGTCCACTGGCCCCAAAAAATTCTGTGCTGTCCGAATTCCTTAACAACATTGAGAAAGGACTGTGCGCACCGGAACTGTGGTTCAATGAACAGCAAACCCCTTGATGACCGGACACAGAGGGTCGAGATCTCCGGCAAACAATCGCCGCGTGGTTCCATCCCTGAGCCGGGCATTATGAAGCCGCGGTCTGGCGGGAT